>JACQPK010000153.1 GCA_016207565.1 Elusimicrobiota bacterium | reverse complement strand
TCGCAGAGGCACGCAGAGGAAAGTAACGAAAAGGGACGCAGAGGAGGGATAACGACATTGTCACCAGGCAGGTGAAAAGTGTACCGACGAGGCTCCCGACGTGACTGAGGATTTGGGTGGGAAAAGCCCACTTGACATAATTCCCACCACGGGGTATGCTGGCGGTATGGACGACTCCAGCATCGTGCGGGACTCGCGCTTCCGGGAGGTCTCGGAAGGCCGGCTCGACAGCAAGCGCCGCATCGGTTTGGGGAAGATCAAGCACCCCGCGGCGTACTACCGGGTGTACGAGAACGAAGCGGGCCAGATCATCTTGGACCCGCAGGTCGTCCTGCCTGCGGCCGAGGCCTGGCTCTACTCCCAGAAGGCCGCGCTCGCCTCCGTGCGCCGCGGGCTCAAGCAGGCGGCGGAAGGGAAGGCCCGCAAGCTGCCGAGCCTGGCCAAGCACGCGGGCGACCGGCTGGAGTAGCGTGCGGTTCGAGCTCTTCTTCACCGCCGAGGCGGCGCATCAGCGCTCGCACCTCGAGAAGAGCCCGGCGCTCGCCAAGCGGTGGCGCGCGGTGCGGAAGGCGCTCGCCTTGATGGAGACGAACCTGCGCCACCCGGCGCTGAACACCCACAAGTACCATGGCCTCTCGGCGGAGCACGGCGCCGACGTCTTCGAGTCCTACGCCGAGAACCGCACGCCCGGGGCGTACCGGATCTTCTGGGTGTACGGCCCGGGCAAAGGCCGGCTCACCGTCGTGGCGATCGTCCCGCACCCCTAGGGACGCGGTTCCTCGCCGATCGCTCGCCGGTACTCCAGGAGGCTGACCGCCGCGTCGTGCGCGGCCTGGCCGCGCTCGGTGTTCGCCTGGAGGTTGTCGAGCTGAGCCTGTCCGAGGCGGATCGAGTCGGCCGAGCCCTGCCGGTACTGCTCGGTCACGAGCTCGAGGTTGCGGCCCGCGAGGTCGGCCTTCTGCGCCGCGATGCGGGCGGCCGCGAGCGCCTGTTCCAGCGAGATGCGGGCCTGGACCGCCTCGAGCCGGACCTGCCGCTGCACCGCTCGGCGCTCCGCCGCGGCGCGGCGGCGCGCCGCGCTCGCAGCCGCCCAGTCGGCCGCCTGCGAGACCCCGTTGAAGCGCGACGGCAACGACAACCGGACCCCGAGCTGGTAGTTCGGGTTCGGGATCGAGGTGAGCGTCGTGATCGGCTGCCCGAAGGTCGGCGTGTCCTGGTGGTTCCACGTCGCGTCGACGGACAGCAAGGGGAGGAGCTCCCGGCGCGCTTGCCGCCGCGCGACGTCGGCGCGGGCCTCGAGGGCGTCGGCGCGCAGCGCCTCGGGCCGGTTCGCTTCGGCGGAGGAGAGATCGTCGGCCAGCGGCCGGAGCGCATGCGTCGCGGGTTCCGGCAGCGGGTCGAGCCGCGCGGGCGCCTCGGGGTCGCGCGCGATCAGCGAGTTGAAGCTCGCCAGCGAGCGGCGGCGCTCCGCGTCGGCGAAGGTGATCCGCAGCTCGCTGGAGCGCCAGTCGGTCTCGCTCTTGAGGAGATCGAAGAGGCTCTTCATCCCGTTCTTGTAGAGGTCCTGCGTGAGGCGGTACTGGTCCTCTTGGCCCTTCAGGTTCTCGCGAGCCACCTCGACGAGGCGCTCGCGGAGGCCGAGGTCGAAGTAGGCCCTCGCCGCGGCGATCGAGCGGTCGCGCCGGGCGGCGTCGCGCGCGTAGCGCGAGGCGTTGCGGCCATGCCGGGCCAGAGCCACGCGGTTGGCGTCCTGGAAGCTGTTGAAGAGGTTCAGCCCTACGGTCGTGTTGAAGGCCATGTCCGAGCGGTTCATGCGCCAGCGCACGTAGCGGTACTGGTCGGCCGGGTTGTGGCCGTAAGGATAGGCGAGGCCCGTAAACGAGAGGGTCGGCAGCCAGGCGGCGGCGGTCTGGCTCTTCCACTGGTAGTCCGCCTCGCGCAGGCTCTCCTCGGCCTGGGCGAGCTCGGGCGAGCTCGCCAGCGCGCGGGAAACGTAGTCCTGCAGGGAGAAGGCGGGGGCGGTCGAGACGGCCGGCGGCTGCGCCCAGGCCGCTCCGCACATCCAGGCTAGCAGCGCGGCGGCGAGGGCCATCCAGTGCACTAGGGGATGATGATGAGGTTGTTGTCGACCTGCTCGACGCCGCGCTGGTTGCGGGCCAGCCGGCGAAGCTTGTCCCGGGTCTCGTCGGAGGTCACGATGCCGGAGAGCGTCACGGTGCCGGCGTGGACGTCCACCTCGACGCGGCTCACGTCGACGGAGGAGTCGGCCTTGAACGCGTGCAGGACCCTCGCCTTGATCGCGGGGTCGGTCATGTCGACGTTCCAGTACTGGCGGCAGCCGGTGGCGGCGCTCAGCATGATCAGGAGGGCCAAGAGCGTCTTCATTGAGGGCTTACGTCGATGAATTGTACAATTTTCAACGATGAAAATGCTGCTCGCGACCCACAACGCCCATAAGGCGGAGGAGATAGCGCGCATCACCGACGGCCTGGGGATCACGTGGGTGTCCCTGCGGGCCTTTCCCGGCATCCCGGAGGTCGAGGAGGACGGCGCCACCCTCGAGGACAACGCGGCCAAGAAGGCGCTCCTGCCGGCCCGCGCCAGCGGGCTCTGGACGCTGGCCGACGACACCGGACTCGAGGTGGCGGCGCTCGGGGGAGAGCCGGGCGTGCGCTCCGCGCGCTACGCGGGCGACGGGTGCGACTACGAGGCCAACAACGTGAAGCTGCTGGGGGCCCTCGAGGGCCTGCCGGACGACCGCCGGCAGGCGGCGTTTCGGTGCGTGATGGCGCTGGCGTCGCCCGACGGCCGGGTCATCCTCGAGGAGGGGAAGGTCGAGGGGGTCATCACCGCGGGCCTGCGCGGGGCCGGCGGCTTCGGCTACGATCCCTTGTTCCTGCTGCCCGACGAGGGCCGTACGCTCGCGGAGCTCTCCGTTCAGGAGAAGAACCGCATCAGCCACCGCTCGCGCGCTTTGGCGAGGATGCGGCCGCACCTCCGGCAGATCGCCTCCGAGACCGGCGGCGTGCTGCGCACCGCGTCGCAGCGCCGCGCCGCGAAGTGCCCCCTCTGCGGCCTCGAGATGGACGCCTGGCACTGCCGGGAGCTGTGCCCGGGGTGCGGCTACCAGATCGACTGCTCGGACCCCTCGTGATGACCGCGCTCT
This sequence comes from Elusimicrobiota bacterium, assembly GCA_016207565.1. Classification (GTDB taxonomy): domain Bacteria; phylum Elusimicrobiota; class Elusimicrobia; order UBA1565; family JACRDR01; genus JACRDR01. The sequence goes on along the minus strand of JACQPK010000153.1, from coordinate 3,521 downwards.
CGCTGTTCGCGCTCCTGTGCCTCCCCGCCTTCGCGCTCAAGCCGAGCACGCCCGGTCAGACCACGATCTGGGACCAGATGATGGAGGAGCAAGCGCGGCGGGAGCTCAATGAGGGCTACCAGCTGATGGAGCGCCACGACTACGATGGCGCGGTCCGCTCCTTCGCGAAGGCGGTCGTGTCGAACCCCACGGACCCGATGGGGCACCTGATGCTCGGCTCGGCGTACTACTGGCGGGGAGAGGTCGACTTGGCCGAGACGGAGTTCCGCGAGGGGCTGCGCCTGGACCCGCAGAGCGCGCAGGGCCATCTCCTCATGGGCATCGTCCACGCCTGGCGCGGCAACGTCGAGAACGCCTACGAGTCCTTCAAGACGGGAGCGCGGCTCGACCCCAAGCGCGCCGACCTCCAGATGGACCTGGGCTCGATCGAGGAGACCATGGGCCTCTACCCGGAGGCGCTCGAGCATTTCCGTCGCGCCGTCGCGCTCGAGCCCGAGCACCCGCTGTACCACTACCAGCTCGGCATGCTCTACCGCCGCATGGGGCGCGACGCGGACGCCGCCGACAGCCTGTAAGCGGCCCTCAAGAAGTTCCCCTAGTACCAGGACGCGGCGCTCGAGCTCGGCGCGACGCTCGAGCGCCTCGAGCGCTTCGACGAGGCCCTCGACGAGCTCCGGAAGGCCGTCCGGCTCAAGTCCCGGGACTCGGTCGCCCGCTACCGCCTCGGGCGAGCGTACCTCCGCCGAGGCGATGTGAAGCGGGCGCGCGCGGTGTTCTCCGACGCGTTCCACCTCACGCCCGAGGACAGCGAGGGCGGGCTCGCGCTGTCGGTCTCCTTCGGCGGCTCGTCGCCGTCTTCGGGCCTCGGCCCCGGCGATGGGAGGGGTGGCGGCAAGCAGCCGCCCTCGAACGACCCGAAAACGACGGTCCCCCCCGCTGCCGACCCCCCCGCGGGGGGGGCCGGCCAGGGGCCGCTGGACATGCTCGCGCGCAACCTCCAGCGCATCCCGCTCGATCAGGACGCCCGGCTCGAGGTCGACATGGCGTTCCTCCAGCGGCCGACGCTCGAGCGCAAGAAGGCCTCCGAGACCCCGTCGAACCTCCGGGAGGCGATGAAGCAGGCCGGGGGGGCGCCGCGCCCCGCCGCCACCGGCGTCCGGCGCGAGTTCCACCTCAAGGCGACGAGCCCCGAGGACCAGCGGGCGCAGGTGCAGAAGGTGCTCGACGAGCTCCGCGACGTGCTGAAGGCGGCGCCTCCCGACGCGGAGGTGCGCATGGGGATGCGCCTCAACTACGTGGCCAGGTCCGCCGCGCCGAAGGTCGCTCCCGAGGGCTCGCCGTCGGCGGGCTCGGCCGACTCCAAGGCGCGGGTGTCGTATCAGCCGCGTCAGGTCGGCAACGACATGAACCTGTGGGTGATGGGCACGGGCTGGATGGCGCTCGTCGAGGAGACGCTCCCCGAGCCGGGCGAGGACCCGAAGGGCCCCGACGACGCCGACTGGTGGGTGAGCACGGGGCTCGGGTACGCCGCGCTCGGGCAGGCGAAGCCCGCGCTCGACGCCTTCGAGAAGGCGATCCGGCTCGACAAGACCCACGAGCTCGCGTGGCTCGGCCGGGCGGTCGCGCTCGTGGAGTCCGGCCGCGAGGCCGAGGCGAAAGAGTCGCTCGAGCGGGTGCTGCAGCTCCAGCCGAAGAACAAGGCCGCGCGCGACGGGCTGAAGTGGCTGCGCCAGGAGCCGCCGGCCGCGAAAAAGGGCGCTCGACTGCCATGAGAAACGAGGCCGCGGCGATGGCCCAGTTCGTCCGGCGCGTGCATTTCGTCGGGATCGGCGGCGTCGGCATGAGCGGGATCGCCGAGGTGCTCTCAAACCTCGGCTACCGGGTCTCGGGCTCCGACCTCAAGGCGTCGGAGATCACGCGGCGTCTCACGAGGGCCGGCGCGCGGGTCTTCTACGGGCACCGCGCCTCGAACGCCGCCGGGGCCGAGGTCGTGGTGGTCAGCTCGGCCGTGACGGCCGACAATCCGGAGGTCGTCGCGGCGCGAAGGCGCGGCGTGCCCGTGATCCCGCGCGCGGAGATGCTGGCCGAGCTCGCCCGCCTCAAGCGCACCGTGACGGTCAGCGGGTCCCACGGCAAGACGACGACCACCTCGATGGTCTGCTTGGCGCTCCGCGCCGCCGGGGCCGACCCGACGATGATCATCGGCGGCCAGCTCAAGAACATCGGCTCGAACGCGCGGCTGGGGCTGGGAGACTACCTCGTGGCGGAGGCCGACGAGTCGGATGGGTCGTTCGTCCGGCTCTCTCCGCTGGTCGCCGTCGTCACCAACATCGATAACGACCACCTCGACCACTACAAGACGATGGACAACCTGAAGGCGGCGTTCCGCGAGCACCTGAGCCGCCTGCCGTTCTACGGGGTCGCCGTCCTGTGCGTCGACGACGCGAACGTGGCGGCCTTGGCCCGCGTGCTCGACCGCGCGGCCGTCACCTACGGCATCGCCAAAGGCGACTGGCAGGCAAGAGGGCTCGAACTCGCCGAGGGCGGCTCCCGCTTCGATCTCTACTGGAGAGGCCGGCGGCAGGGCCCGGCGAGGCTCCGAGTCCCGGGGCGACACAACGTGCTCAACGCGCTCGCCGCGGTCGCGACCGGGACGCATCTCGGCTTCGACCTCAAGCGCCTCCTCTCGGGCCTGGCCTCCTTCGAGGGCGTGGGCCGCCGCATGGAGCGACTGGGCGAGTCGAGCGGCGTCCGGTTCGTCGACGACTACGGACACCATCCGACGGAGATCCGCGCGACGCTCGCGGCGGTCCGGCTCTGGAAGCCCCGGCGGCTCGTCGCGATCTTCCAGCCGCACCGCTTCACGCGCACCCAGCTCCTGCACCGCGAGTTCGGCCCGGCCTTCCGCGACGCCGACCGCGTCTACGTGACCGAGATCTATCCCGCCGGAGAGCGTCCGATCAAAGGCGTGAGCTCGCGGCTGGTCCTCGACTCCCTCTCCAAGCACCGCATCGACGCGCGGCCGTTCACGGGGCCGTTGGACGCGGTGCGCGACCTGAGGCCCGGAGACGTCGTGCTGACCGTCGGCGCCGGCGACGTGTGGAAGATCGGCTCGGACCTCTTGCGGCGCCTGAAAGACGGCGTGCTGAGTCCCGCTTGACCCGAGCCCGCCTCGACCAGCACTTCCTCGTCGACCCGGCCGTCGCCGACCGCATCGTGGACTCGCTGGGCGCGCGCGGGGGGGCCACGGTGGTCGAGATCGGCCCCGGGAAGGGCGTTCTCACCGAACGCCTCGTCGAGTCGGGCGCTCGCGTCACCGCGATCGAGATCGACGAGCGCCTGCACGCCGCGCTCGCCGAGCGCTTCGGCGGCCGCGAGAACCTCGCGCTGGTCCGCGCCGACTTCCTCGAGCTCGACCTCGCGACGCTGCCCTCGCCCGCGAAGGTGGTGTCCAACCTCCCCTACTCGATGGGCACGGTGATCCTCCAGAAGCTCCTTCCCTGGCCGGGCTGGACCGAGGC
>JACQPK010000165.1 GCA_016207565.1 Elusimicrobiota bacterium | reverse complement strand
GCGTAACGGCGGGCGAGGGCGACTCCTCGACGAGCTTTTGGTGCCGGCGCTGGACCGTGCAGTCGCGCTCCGGGAGCGCCACGGCATTGCCGTACTTGTCCGCGGCGAGCTGGATCTCGACGTGGCGCGGGTGCTCGATGAACTTCTCGATGTACACGGAGCCGTCGTTGAACGCCGCCTTCGCCTCGGTCTGGGCGGTGCGCAGTTCTTTCTCGAGGAACGCCGGCTCGCGGACGAGGCGCAGGCCCTTGCCGCCGCCGCCGGCGGCCGCCTTCACCATCAGGGGGAATCCGATCGCGTGGGCCTCGCGGAGCAGCGCGTCGCCGCCGACCGCGTCGTCGAGGCAGCCGGTGGTGCCGGGCACGCACGGGACCTTCGCGCGCGCCGCCAGGTCCTTGGCCGCCATCTTGTGGCCGAGCTTCCGGATCGCGTCGGCGGGCGGGCCGACGAAGATGATGCCCCGGTCGGCGCAGGCGGCGGCGAAGGCCGCGTTCTCGGACAAGAACCCGTACCCGGGATGGATCGCCTGGGCGCCGGTCGTCTTCGCGGCCGCGAGCAGCACGTCCATCTTGAGGTAGCTGTCGCGCGCGTAGGCCGGGCCGATGCAGACCGCCTCGTCGGCGAGCCCGGCGTGCATGGACTCGCGGTCCGCCTCGGAGTAGACCGCCACCGACCGGATGCCGAGCTCGCGGCACGCGCGGATCACGCGGACGGCGATCTCGCCGCGGTTGGCGATCAGGAGCTTCTTTAGGGTCATCGTGTCTCCACCTGCACCAGTCTGGTCCAAAGATCGACGCGGGCCGAGAACAGCACGGCGTTGCCCGCCCGGACGTCGACGCGGTACTGCGAGCCCGAGAGGTGCTGAGCCTGCCAGTCCTCGGGCGGCAGCGGCCCCCGGCCCTGCTCGCGCCACTCGTTGGTGAGCCGCACGCGCTCCTCGCGCCGCCACTGGAGCACGGTCTGGCCCTCGCCCATCGGGTGTTGCTGCGCCAGCTCGACGGCGTCCTTGCCGGCCGCGCCGGAGTAGACGGCGAGCGCCCGCTTCGCGTGCTCGGCATCGGCGGAGCGCTCGCAGGCCGAGCCCGCCCGACTGAAGTCCTGAACCGCGTTCTGGAAGTCCTGCAGCGAGAGCCAGCACTCCGCGCGGCCGAGCAGGAGCTCGCACTGCTCGGCCGCGCTCGGGCGCCCGAAGGTCAGCACCGCGGTGAACTGGTCGGCGGCGTCGCGGTAGCGGCGGAGCGAGTTCTTGAGGACGTCGCCCAGGATCATGCGCACGTGATTGATCAGCGGCGCGGGAGGGCGAGCGGGCTCCGGCCACCGCTCCGACAGGTCCAGCGCGGCGCGGCATTCCTGGGCGGTCTCCTCGGCCCGCGAGGGGTCGCGGAAGGCGTGGAGCGCCTCGCAGGCGTAGGCCCGCGGCAGCGGGTCGCGCTCGGCGACCGCCTGCGCGGCGCGCGCGGCGGCGAGCGCCTGGCCCGCGTCGCCGCGGTCTAGGTGCGCCGCGGCGTCGCGGAGCAGGTTCCACGCGAACGGGCGGCGCCAGCCGGCGCCTTCCCGCTTCAAGACCAGGATCTCGTCTTGCGGCTCGTTGCCGTCGACGCGGAGCTTGTAGCGGATGAAGCCGAGGTCGCCGTCGACCGACGCCAGCGAGACGTCGGAGAAGTCCCAGCTGAGGCCCGCGCGGGTCTGCTTGAGGTCGTCGAGGGTGGCCGTCCGCTGGGCCGCCTCCGTCAGGAGCCTCCGCGCGCCTTCGAAGTCCCCGGCCTTGATCGCCGCGAGGTAGCGCCGCGCGGTGACCGGCACCTGGACCTCGGATTTCTGAAGATGGCGGCGGCGCGCCGCGAGGAGCCCGGCTCCGCCGATCAGCAGGACGACGGCGAGAACGGTCGAGACCTTCGCGCCCGCCGAGGCCGGCATGAGCTCCTTCGCGGCGCCGAGGCTCGCGACCTTGCGCGCGCCGTCGCCTTTGGGGGCGGGAGGCGGCGCCGCGGGCTTGGGCGCGGCGGCGGGCTTCGGAGGCTCGGGCGCCGGCTTCGGCGGCGAGGCGCGCTCTTCCTTGCGCCCAGGCTCGGGGGACCTGGCCGGCGGCTTCGCCTCGCCCGGGCTCGGGATCGCCCGTCCGATGACGGTGTGCGGCAGGCCGAGCTCGGGCTTGCGGGAGGCCGGGGGCTCGGAGCCCTCGCGCGGGACGTCGAGCTTGAGATCGCCAAGCGCGTTGAGCCCGACCGGCGGGATCACCGAGGGGAGCGGCGGTTGGGCCTTCCCCGACGAGGGGCTCTCCGGCGCCTTCGGCGCCGGTGGGGGCGGAGGCGGCGGAGGAGGAGGCGGCGGCTCGGGCTTTCGAGCGCCGGGGTCCGGCAGCTTGATCTGCGGCGGTCTCGTCGATGGGCGTGGGACGGGGTTCTTGAGATGGTGCTCCTCCAGCTCGTGGGCGGCGGACTCGGCCAGCGTCTCGAACTCGAACTTCTCGGGGCCCTTGGCTTTCGGCGGCGGCGCGGCCGCGGGCGGAGGCGCGGCCTTGGCCGGCGACGGCGGGCTCGACGCCCCGCCGATGCTCGCGCCGCAGCTATCGCAGAATTTCTTGGCGAGCGAGTTCTTCAGCCCGCAGTCGCCGCAGGTCCGGACGACGCGGCCCTTGCACTTGGCGCACTCGGCGCGCTCCGGCGTCCCGGGAGCGCCGCATTTCTCGCATTCGATCGTGACGGCCACTCGAGGATCTTAAGGGGCGATGAGGAAGAGCGGCTGGCCGTACTCGACCGCCTTGCCGTCGTCGACGAGGACCTTCACGAGCCGGCCCGCCGCGGGCGCCTTGATCTCGACGGGTTCGCCGCCGGTCTCGAGCAGGCCGAGGAGCGTCCCCTCGGCGACGGCCGCGCCCTCGTGGGCCGCGCGGGGCTTCCCCGGCGCGTTGAAGCGGAACAGGCCCACGCCGGTGGAGGCCACCGGCAAGAGCGCGGACGCCGGGAACGCGGCGGCCGGAGCCGCGCTCCGGCCTTCGAGCTTGAGCTCGAGGGCGTCGTCTCCCTCCCGCCACCCCACCTCCTGGAGATCGGTGGCGCGCATCCACGTCAAGACTTCCTGAAGGCGTTGCGTTTCCATATTCAACTCCTGGTGCTAGCCGACGGCCGTTTTCCTTGCGGCTGTGCCGCGCCGCTATTGCGGCGCGGCGGGGGCAAAAGCCCGGAGGCCAAAGGGTCGAAGGCGCCGGGCAAGAGCAGCGCGGCCCGGGTGACCGTCACCTTGTCGCGGCCGTCGTCTTTGCCGGTGCTGACGAGAATGAGCGCGGTGTCTTTGTCCGAGAACTCCATGACGACCTGGCGGCAGGCCCCGCACGGGCGCGCGTCCTTGCAGGCGACGGCCACGGCGCGGAGCTTGGCGTCGCCCCGGCTGACCGCGTTGAAGACCGCCACCCGCTCGGCGCAGAGGCTCAATCCGTAGGAGGCGTTCTCGACGTTCGCGCCGGTGTAGATCCGCCCCTTGTGGGTGAGGACGGCGGCCCCGACCGGATGGTGCGAGTAGGGACAGTAGGCGCGCCGACGCGCGGCCTTCGCCGCGTCGACGAGGCCTTTCATCTTCGCCCGGGACAGCCCGTGCGCCTTGATCATGCCCGCGCCTCGGCTCCGCGCGGCAGAAAGGCCTGGCGCATCGCGCCGTTGGCCAGCCGCTCGAGCTCCTCCCTCGTGAAACCGGCGAGGAGGGCCTGGTCGTACTCGTGCGTGAGGTCGATGCCGAAGAGGCCCCGGTCGTCCGTGTTCAGGCTGAGAGGGATCCCCGCCTCGAACCACGTCCTCGCCGGGTGGCTCTCGATGCTCGGCACGGAGCCCGTGCGCACGTTGGAGGTGAGGTTGACCTCGATCGCGACGCCGCGGCGCGCGACCTCGCCGAGGAGGGACGCGTCGTCGCAAAGCCGCGTCGCGTGCCCGAGGCGAGCGACCCCGAGATCGAGGGCGGCGCGGATCTCCTGGACGCGGGACTCGCCGGCGTGGCAGGTGGCCGGGATGCCGAGCTCCCGCGCCCGCTCGAAGAACTTCGCGTACGCGTCGATCGGGAAGCGGCTCTCGTCGCCGGCGAGGTCTAGGCCGACCACGCCCGAGCCGTACGCGCGGCGCAGCGACTCGAAGGCGGCGGCGTTTCGGCTCTCCGGCAGGCCGCGCAGCAGGCACACGATCACCCCGGTGGAGACCCCGAATCGGGCGTGCCCGCGCGCCAGGCCGCGGAGCACCGCCGCGACGGCGTCGTCGGTCGAGAGGCCGCGGCTCCCATGGAGGGCGGGGGCGAAGCGGACCTCGAGGTGGCGGATGTTGTCTTGGGCCGAGTCCTCGACCAGCTCGTAGGCCGCGCGCGCGAGGGAGTCCGCGTCCTGCAAGAGCGGGAGGACGAGGTCGAACACCTTCAAGCACTCCGTGAGCGTGCACGGCTTGGTCACCTGGACGTGGCGGATCAGCTCCGGGAGCCGGTCGGCGGGCAGCCGCACGCCTTGGGCTCGTCCGAGCTCGAGGATCGTGGCCGGCCGCAGCGCCCCGTCGAGGTGGCAGTGCAGCTCGACCTTCGGGATCTCGCGCAGCGAACGCTTCGCGTTCGCTGCGCTAGAATCGTTTCTCATCAGGCCGTTACGTACTTCCCCAATATCAGTTCCAATCGCTTCAGCGTCGCCTTCGGCATCTTGTCGGGGTGCGTGAACACGGCGCCGTCCAGCGCCTTGGCGCACGGGCAGCTCCTCGGCAATCTAGCGAGCTGCGGCACCGCGCGCTCGAGGAGGTTCTGCGCGTTCGCGACGTTGGCGAAGAGGTGCTCGACGACCATTCGGTTGTCGACCTCCTCGCCCTCCTTCCAGCAGTCGTAGTCGGTGACCGCCGCGACCGCGGAGTAGCAGATCTCGGCCTCGCGGGCGAGCTTGGCCTCCGGGATCGCGGTCATGCCGATGATGGAGTAGCCGAGCGCCCGGTGCATCGCGCTCTCGGCCTTGGTGGAGAAGGCCGGCCCCTCCATGCAGCAGTACACGCCTCCCTTGTGGCAGGTGATGCCGAGCCGCTGGGCCGTCTCGTGCAGGAGGCCGCTCATCGCGTCGCAGTACGGGTGGGCGAACGGAACGTGCCCGACGATGCCGTCGCCGAAGAACGTCGACTTGCGGCCCTTCGTCTCGTCGACGAGCTGGTCGGGGAACACGAAGTGCCGCGGGGAGATCTCCTCCTTGAGCGAGCCCACCGCGCCGATGGAGATGATGCGCTCGACGCCCAGGGTCTTGAAGGCCCAGATGTTGGCGCGGGCTGGCAGCTCGCTGGGGCTGATGTGGTGGCCCCGGCCGTGGCGCGAGAGGAAGGCGACGGGCATGTCCCCCAGCATGCCCACGACGATGACGTCGCTGGGCTTGCCGAAGGGGGTGTCCATGTCCACCTCCTGGACGCTAGTCAGGCCCTCCATCTGCTCCAGGCCCGTGCCTCCGATGATTCCGATGCGGGCTTGTGGCACTTCATCTCCTCGATTTCCCGTGGCGCTTACTGACTAACGAGACAGGCTATTCCGCCCTCGGGGCCGCTGGCTTAAGTGAATGCAACAGCGTCTGTGATGCTTCGGTGATGGCATCTACCGCCGCGTGGAATGCCGCCTCATTCGCCTGGGACGGCCTGCGGTAGCCGCTGGTCTTGCGAACAAACTGCGAGGCTGCGGCACCAACCTCCTCCTCCGTGGCAAATGAATCCGGACGTCGCAGCGTCTTGATG
>JACQPK010000164.1 GCA_016207565.1 Elusimicrobiota bacterium | reverse complement strand
TCTCGGCGGTCACATTCGCCTGCGCGGTCTTGGACTGGAAGAGCAGCCGGCGGTGTGTCGCTCGTTCTCCTCGAACAGCTCGTAGGCAAGATCGAGGATCCGCTCGATTTGCCGGTGGCCGATCCGGTTGTGGACGGCACGGTGCTCTCGTCTGGATTCAACGAAGCCGAGCCGGCGCAGACAAGCGAGATGATTCGAAACGTTCGGTTGGGCCATGCAGAGACGGTCGGCAAGCTCTCCGACTGATAGATCCTGCTCGGCTCGAAGGAGCTCCAGGATCCGTAGGCGTGTCGCGTCGCCGAGGCCACGGAAGTACATGGCGAGGACATCCGTCTGGACTCGTGCCGAGGGAGGCCGAAAGGGGCCGAGCCTGGTCATCCGATCCACAAAATATACGCTAATCATGATGTGAATGCCGCGGCTCCTCGGGGGCCGCCGCGAGAGGCAGGCTCGCGTGGGCGACAGACCGGGCGGCGCAGCCCTCGGCGCGCGCGTCGGGACACGGACGTCTGCGGGCCGTGGTGGACTCGAACCACCGACCTAGACCGCCTCCCGCTTCGCCCGCTCGACCGTGGCCTGCCGCTCGGCCTCGGCGCGGGCCTCTTCCTCCGCTCCCAGCTTCCGCCGGGCGGCCTCGTAGTCGGCCAAGTTCGAGACGTCCTTAAGTCGATCCACTCGTGACGTCGCGGTCGCGGTCGCGGCTGGCGCCGCGAGCCGCTGCCCCGCCCAGCCGCCTGAATCCGGGGACTTCGTCCCGGATTCGCCCCGCACCACACCCGCCCAACATCGAAAAGCGGTCGGGTGTGGTGCGGTGCCGGCGACCGGGCGGGGCAGCGGAGCGAAAGACGGAATCGAATAAAGAACGAGAACAACCAGAGACACCATCCAGATCAAATTCAAAGTCAAAGTGAACAAGCGGTTGAGAGTCGAACAACCAGCGACAACATGACAAATGAGCCGAGAGCGAATGCCCCAGCTCAGACGTCGATGGGCGAGCATGCCGCGGCGGTGTCTCGGCGACGGAACAAGCGGGCGCTCTTTCCGGGTCTCAGATGATGTCCCCGGTCTTAACAGAGGGGGCGTCGCAACCCATGTCAGGCTTCTGTCAGGCTCGGGTCAGGCTCACCGCCGACACTCACGAGCGTGGAGACCGAGACCGTCTTCCTCTCGATGCCGCAGGTCGTGGAGCGCTACGCGGGCGTCTGGTCGCGGTGGCAGCTCTACGAGCACGTGCGGCTCGGCATGCTCCCGCACGTGAAGCTGCCCGGCCGGCGCGAGCTCCTGTTCCCCCTGGACGTCCTCGATCAGTACGAGCGCGGCGAGGTCGAGCTCGAGACGATCAAGCTGCCGAACGGCGGCCGCCTCTGCCGCCCCCGGTAGCGGTGACTCAGCGGCTGTGACGGGTCAGGAGGACCAGAAGCCGTTTCTTTGTCGGCTCCCGATGACGACGATCTCGTCCTTCACGATGTCGGCCGCAGCCTTGATCACGTGCTCGAACTCTTCGCGTGTCACGCGAGGGCTCGCTCCTCGACCGCGCGGAGCAGCCGCCGACGCTCCTGCTCGTTCAGAACGCCGGCGAACGGCGACGTCTGCCTGAGCTCACGGGCGCGCTGCGTATCCGCGCTGATCGTCTTCGCGATCCGTTCGAGCGGCGTCGCGAGAATCCGCTCCCACTCCTCCGCCCAGCGCGGGTGAATCCGGCCGTTCTGATGCCAGCGGTGCAGACGCCTACGGGCGTCGTCGACAACATCCTCGCTGAGTCGTTCCGCGACGAGCCGGTGGTAGGCCAGTGCCTGCAGCTCGGGGACGCGGTGGGTGCGAGGCCGGCTTCGAGGAAGGAGACGGTCGAGGTCGACGCTCTCCGATGACCGTCGCCGGCGTTCGCGAATCACGGCGGCGAGCGGCCGCCGGATCCCCGTGTCCCGGACTCGTTCGACGTCCTCGAACAGCTCCACCAGCTCCGAGAGCGGGATCTCGCGCCGACCCTGCGGCGTGATCACGGACGAGATCTCGTCCTTGGCGATCCAGCGGTCGAGCGCGGTCTGGCTGAGACCGAGCAGCCGCGCAGCCTCTGCGCGGGTGACCGTCGGCCCCGCGATGTCCTCGAGGAACGCGCGTACTGTCCTGAGCTCTGCGCGCAGAGGCCGATCGGCGAGGTGCTCGGCGCGGCGAAGCCGAAGGATCTCCCCTATTGCTCTGAGCGTGTCGTTGCGGCCAACAGCCATAGCATGTACTGTAGCATAAAGTAAAGAATATTCGCTCCTATATCCAACTTAATAAGTTGAATCGTAGACCATGAGAAATCAACATGAATGGGGGCCGTGTCGAGTTTCGCGGACAACCCTCAGGGAGCCGTAGAGCGTCAGACGGGGAACGCGGCCGCACGCTCGGCCTCGGCGCGGAGCGCGGCATCGCTCCAGCGGCCGTAGACGTTGAGCGTCAGGTCGGGGCTGCTGTGCCCGAGTTGGAACTGCACCCACTGCGGGTCGAGGCCTTGCTCGCGGCAGATGCGCGTGGAGGTCGCACGGAACGCGTGAAACGGCTTCCGCTTCTGGCCGCCCTCCCCCACGTCCGGGATCCCCGCCTTCACGCGTGCCTCGTCGACGCGGCGGGAGAGGTACTGGCCGTTGAGCCGCTCGCGGCCGCGCGGCGCCGGGAAGATCGGTGCGTCGCCCGGCTGCATGCCAACGAGCGCCGTCCACTCCTCGAAGAGCGCCACCGCCGGCGGTATCAGGTTCACCACCCGCGGCTCCCCGTCCTTCGGCAGCACCTTGCCGTCGACCCGGTCCCAGTGGTGGCGGATCCTGAGCGTCCGGTTGCCGAGGTTGAGGTCGTCCCAGTCGAGCGCGATGAGCTCGCCGAGCCGCGCGCCGGTGACGACCGCCGCCTTCGCCGCGACGAGGTAGACCGGCTGGCGGTTGAGGCTCGCCATCGCCGCCCACAGCCTCGCGAGCTCGATGTCCGTGTACGGCTCGTTGCCGCGCGGGATCCGCAGCCGCAGCTCGCGGATGAACTTCCGCGACAGCGGGTTCGTGAGCGCATACCCCTCGTCGACGGCGCCGTTGAAGACCGAGCGCAGGACCCGCATGTGCTTATGGATCGTGGCGTCGGAGCGCGCGCGCCCTTTCGCGCGGATCGCCCTCAGCACCAGCCGCAACTCAGGCTGGCCGATCTCGTCCAGCTCGAGCTCCCCGATGATCGGCCGCGCGTAGTTGAGCGTCGAGTGGTAGGAGAGGATCGTGGCGCGCCGGTCGCCCTTGTCGAGCGCGAGGCTTTCCAGGTAGAGCTCGCACCACTGGTTGAAGGTCAAGCGCTTGCGCGTCCGCGGCCCCACGCCCGCGCGGCGCTCGTCGAGCTCGACCAAGAGCTTCATCAGCGCGCGCTCCGCCGTCTGCCGGTCCCGCACGCGCGGGCCCTTGACCGGATCGCCGAGCGCGTCGCGGTGGAACGTGTAGTAGGCGGGCTTGCAGCGGCAGCCGGCGAGCGAGTCGAGCGAGGTGCGGCTCGCGTTCGGACAGCCACGCTGGTGGCCCACCCGGAGCGTTGCGGCGCGAGGCTTCGACATGGAAGACGCCCCTCTCGGAGAGTGCTGCGGCCCGGCGAAGTCCACTCCGTTTTGTACCCGCCGTGTACCCGCACTCCAAAAT
>JACQPK010000163.1 GCA_016207565.1 Elusimicrobiota bacterium | reverse complement strand
GCTCGCGGCCGAGGCGCTCCGCGTCGCGCAAGGCGTCAAGACGATCCCGATCAAGACCTCTACGGGCCAGGGCGAAGTGAACCTCGGCGCGAGGACCGGGATCACGAAGGTCAAGATCGGCGATTTTACGGTTCCGACGGACGGCCAGGGCCGCGTCTGGCTCCACTTCACGAGACCGGCCGACGACAAGCGGCGCACGATCCCGATCTGGCAGGTGTTCCAAAACCAGGTGCCGGAGGGCGCGCTCGCGGGAGCCATCCTGTTCGTCGGCACGAGCGCCCAAGGGCTCCGGGACCTCCGGGTGACCCCCGTGAACGCCGCCGCCTCCGGCGTCGACGTCCACGCGCAGGTCGTGGAGCAGATCCTGCTCGGGCACTGGCTCACCCGCCCGGACTGGGCCCCGGGCGCCGAGCTCCTGTTCCTCGTGGCGCTCGGCCTCGCTCTGATCCTCCTCATGGGCCGCATCGGCCCCGGCTGGTGCGCGATCCTGGGGATCGTCGCGATCGCCGGCTCGATCGTCGGGTCCTGGCGAGCGTTCACCCACCAGGGGCTCCTGCTGGATCCGGTCTATCCTTCCGCGGCGGCGGTCTTGATCTATCTGGCGGCCTCCCTCATCAGCTATCTCAAGGCCGAGACGGAGAAGCGCCAGGTCCGCAGCGCCTTCAGCCGCTACATGCACCCGAAGCTGGTCGAGGAGCTGGCGCGCCATCCCGAAAAGCTCCGACTCGGCGGAGAGACGCGGCCGATGACGATCCTCTTTTGCGACATCCGCGGCTTCACGACGATCTCGGAGCAATACGACGCCCACGGCCTGACCCAGGTGATCAACCGGTTCCTGACGCCGATGACGACCGAGATCATGGAGCGCTTCGGCTACATCGACAAATACATCGGCGACTGCATCATGGCCTTCTGGAACGCGCCGCTCGACGACCCCAAGCACGCGCAGAACGCCTGCGCCTCGGCGTTGGCGATGATCGCGAAGCTCACCGACGTCAACGAGCGCCTTCGGGCCGAGGCGGAGGCCTCCGGCAAGAAGTTCCACGAGATCAACATCGGCGTGGGGCTGAATACCGGCGACTGCTGCGTCGGCAACATGGGCTCCGACCAGCGCTTCAACTACTCGGTGCTCGGCGACGACGTGAACCTCGCGTCGCGCCTCGAGGGCCAGTCGAAGTCCTACGGGGTCAACATCGTCATCGGCCCGAAGACGCGCGAGCTCGCCCCGGACTACGCCGCGTTGGAGCTGGACCTTATAAAGGTAAAGGGCAAGACGAGACCCGTCCGGATCTACACCCTGCTCGGCGACCACTCGGTGGCCGGCGACGCGCAGTTCCGCCGGCTGCTCGAGGACCACTCCAAAATGCTCGAGGCCTACCGCGCGCAGGACTGGGACGCGGCGGAGAAGCACCTCAAGGCGGCCGAGCAGGCCGCCGACGGCTTCCCGCTCAAGAAGCTCCACCACCTCTACGAGGGCCGCATCGAGGCCTACCGCGCGGCACCTCCGGGCGCGGACTGGGACGGCGCGTACACCGCCCTCACGAAATAACACGCGGGCTCGCGCTCGCGATGAAGGGACGGCTCGACTGGAGGCGCGAGCTGCGCCTACAGATCCCAGGCGGTGTCCTGATCTAGGACCTGCCGCAGCTTGTCCTGGATTATCGTGTCGCGCCGGGACTCCCGGCGCGTTGCCTCCTCGTCGAGGAGCTTCGCCTCCTCGCGGCGGGCCTCGGCCCTCGCCCTCAGCCGCTTCAGCTGGGCGTCGAAGTCCCGCCGGATGAGGCCCTCGAGCTCGGAGCGAAGCCTGGTCTTCTCCGCGAGGCCCCCCTCCTCGGAACGCTCGCCGAGCGGGACGCTCGGTTCGGCGGCGACGACGTTGGACGTCAGGACGTCCTGGGGAGGCAGCCCCGCGAGGAGCTGCGCCCCCGTGAAAACGACCGCGGCGATCGCGAGCAGGCGGAGGTAGAAGCCCATGGGCCGATTCTACGCGATCGCCCCCGATGGCCTCATGACGCGCCTGTAAAAAAGTAAATGTTGGGGACTGTCCCCAAGGTTTACTTTTTTAGCCTTTGACGCCGCCGGCGGTGAGGCCGCCGACGAGGTGCTTCTGGAGGGCGAAGAACAGCGCCATCACCGGCACCGAGACGACGATCGCGCCCGCCGCGAACTTCCCCCACTCCACGCGGTACTCGCCGACCAGCCGCTGCAGGGCCACCGGCAGCGTGAAGAGCGAGGCGTCGTTGAGGAGCGTCGCGGCGAGGATGAACTCGTTCCACGCGGTCATGAAAGAGAAGAGCGCGGTCACGGCCAAGGCCGGCTTCGCAAGCGGAAGGACGACCTTCACGAACGCCTGCCACGGCTCCGCCCCGTCCATGATCGCGGCCTCCTCGAGGTCGCGCGGGATCGTGTCGAAGTAGCCCTTGAGCATCCAGACGCAGAAGGGCAGCGAGTTGGTCGAGTACACGACCGCAAGACCCGTCCAGCTGTTGAGCAGCCGCAGCTTCTGCAGGATGGCGTAGATCGGGATGAGCATCAGCGTCGCGGGAAACATCTGGCTGACGAGGAGCGTCTGCATGCCGGCCTCGCGGCCCGGGAACCGGAAGCGCGACAACGCGTAGGCCGCGGTGATCGCCAGCACGAGGCCGATCAGCGTCGTGGCGCCCGAGACGACCAGGCTGGCCAGGAGGTTGCGCCCGAAGAGCCAGCGCCCGGCCGAGTCGGAGGCGCCGAGTACCGCGGCGAAATGCTGGGTCGTGACCTGGTCCGGGAAGGGGTTCGCCGACAAGGACAAAGACTCCGCGGGCGAGAGCGCCAGCTTCACCACCCACAGCACCGGGTAGAGCGTCGCCATGCAGACCACGGATAACGTCAGGTGGGTCGCGGCCGAGCGGAGCCACGAGCGCGCGGTCATCGCAGCATCTCCTCGGAGCCCTCGGTCACCCGCTTGCTGACGGCCGACCACGCCAGGAGCGTGCCGAAGATGAGCACGGCGTAGGCGGCCGCGAAGCCGTACTGCTCGTTGCGCTGGAACGCCCAGCGGTAAGCCTCCGACACGAGGATGTCGGTCGCGCCGCCCGGCTCGCCGCCCGAGACCAGGTAGATGATGTTGAACATGTTGAACGTCCACACGCTGCCGAGGATGATCGCCGGCAGCAGCGCGGGACGCAGGAGCGGCAGCGTGATCCGCCGGAACTTCTGCCACGCGGACGCGCCGTCCACCTCGGCCGCCTCGTAGAGATCCTGCGGGATCGACTGGAGCGCGCCGAGCGACACGACCATCATGAACGGAAAGCCCAGCCAGGTGTTCGTGACGAGGTTCGCCGCGAACGCCGTCGAGAACCGGGTGAACCAAGCGACCGGCTCCAGGCCGAGCGTCTGCAGCAGCCCGTTCACCGCGCCGAACTGCTGGTGGAACATGCCGCGCCAGATCAGGGCGGTGATGTAGTTCGGGACCGCCCACGGCACGATGAGGAGGACGCGGTAGACGCCCTTCAGCCGAAGCAGAGGGTCCTTGAGCAGCAGCGCGAGGGCGAGGCCGATCGTGACGTGGAGCGCCACGTTGGCGAAGGTCCACAGCAGCGTCACGGCGAGCGTGAAGTAGAAGGAGAGGGGCTCCGCGAGCCGGTAGCCGCGGGACGCGAGGATGTCGATGAAGTTAGAGAGCCCGACGAAGGTGTAGACGCCGCCGTCGTGGTGGAAGAAGGAGAGCCCTACCCCGAACCCGAACGGCACGAGGACGAGCACGAGGATCCCGGCCGCCGCCGGGGCGAGGTAGGCGTACGCGCGGCCCGCCTCCGGATGCCGCTTCCAAAACGAGCCCTCGCCGCGCGGGCCCTGGAAGGCGCGCCGGGCCCAGGCGGCGAGCGCCAGGGC
>JACQPK010000172.1 GCA_016207565.1 Elusimicrobiota bacterium | reverse complement strand
GCCGGGAACGCCGGCCTCGGCAAGTCGAGCGCTTTCCGGGAAGGCGTGGACGCTGCCGTCCGCCAGGCCGTGCCGGCCAAGACGGGAGGGCGAGAACGGCTGGTCGCTTCCGGCCGCCATACCGGGGGCCTGGAAAAGAGCCAAGGCGTGAAGAATCTCCTGGGGATGGCGCGGAGCATGCAGGGCGACAAGTCCGGTTCCGAAGGCGGCTCTTCGCGGCAGACGCTCGGATTCGATTCAACCCAGCCGATCGGCAACCAACTCGGCCTGGCTCTGCCAGGCGGGCGCGGCCCGCACGACGGCGGCCGCACGAGCGGCGGGGGCACCGGCGGCGGCAGCGCCGGCGAGACGGGCCCCGTCTGGCGCGAGACCGAGGGTCTCGACCAGGACACGCTCACCGACCCGGAGGTTCCCGAGGTCGGGCCGACCAAGAACGTCACCCCGTATCAGTGGGCCATCGACACGGCCAAGTTCATCATGGCCGCGATCATGGCGCTCGCCATCGCGAGTGCCATCGCCAAAAAGACCAAGGTCGGCATCGGCGCGCTGAAGGTGATCTACAAGCTCACGGCCGCGCTCGGCGCCATCCTCGGCGTCCTGGGCTGCTACATGATCGCTCAGGGCCAGTACCTCCAGGGCACGATCTGGACCGTGCTGGGCGCGGTCACCGCCGTCATCGCGCTCAAGAACCTCGACGAGACGGGCAAGGCGCCCGAGCAGGCGTCTAAGGAAGCGATCGAGGACAAGGGAAGGGAGGTGGCAAAGAAGTGGGAAGGAGCGCATGAGGGCCAAACCGAATGGGGCAAGGCCGCAAACCAGAACACGCCGGATACGTTCAGGCAGTTCACGGACAACACCGGTAAGTACACGCAATCGTTCAACAGCAAGACCGGCGAATTGACCAGCACCTTTACCGACAAGGCGGGCAACACCTGGAAGTGGGTGCGCACGGACATGCCCTACGCTCCCCAGCGGTCGGGGTTCCTCGGTCACTTCGTCAGCGGCACCTACCAAACCACCGCGACGAACGTCGTCGGTTCTTTCGTGCCGGCCGCGACCGGCGGCGGGAGCTTCGCGACGCTCGCGCTCACCGGCACGGCGCTCGGCCATGAGATCAACGAGGAGCGCAACCGGAAAAAGGACGATAACCGCGAGCGCCGTGAGAAGTACGTCCGGGAGCAGGGAGTCGATCCCGACACGAAGCGCATCGTCGACAGGAAGACTTTCGAAAAGCTCCACGGCAGGGGCTCCGCTGAGCGCTACGAGAAGAAGCACGGCTTCGACGATCCCAACCAGCGCCGGATGCGCTACATCGAGAAGACCGGCATCGACCCCGAAACCAACCTGGTCGTCGACAAAGAGGTCTTCGAGGCACGCTACGGCAAGGGCGCCGCGGACAAGTGGAACGAGGATCACAAGGATCTCGACGCGTAGCCGTCTGGGTCCATTGACGGCGCTCCGCTTCCCTTAAGTCTCAGGCCGGCGCGGCGCCTCTCGGGCTACACTGCCGTCATGCCCGTCTCCCGGCGGCGGCCCGCTTGGTTGCTTTGCGCGGTCGCCGTTTGGGCTACGGCGGCCGTCGCGCAGGCGGCGACGAGCTACCGCGCGGTGGAGCGCAAGAGCACCGTGCGCTTCAAGGCGGAGACCGGGATCCCCTTCATGCCGGTCGTCAAGGGCACGCTCGCGCGCTACGACGTCACCGCGACGATCGACGCCGCGAACCCGCCGGCGTCGCGAGCCGAGATCGTGATCCACATGGACTCGATCAAGAGCGAGTCCGCGTTCGTGCCCGACGCGAAGATCCGCGAGCAACTGCAGACCGACCGCTATCCGACGGCCACGCTGCGCACGACCGCGGTCCGCGCGACCGGCCAGCCCTCGATCTACGAGGTGGACGTGACCCTCGACGTGATGGGGAAGACCTACCGGGACACCGTGCGCGCGGAGGTCGTCGCGTTCAAAGGCTATCTCCGATTCATCGGGACCTACCGGAAGCGTACCGACTCGGGGAAGGAGGCCGTCCTGGAGTTCAGCCTCCACGCGGAGCCGCTATGAAACGAATCGCGATCCTCCTTTCGCTGGCGTTGACGCTCGGCCCCGGGACCTCGTGGGCGCAGGCGCTCCGGGAGCTGCAGGGCGCGGGCGGCGAGCCCGAGGCTCCGCCCGCGATCGGAGAGACCCGGGAGACGCCGCAGGCCCCCTCTCAGGACCCGAAGCCGACGATCGTCTGCACCATGTCCTTCGTCTACGCCGAGACCGAGACGCGGCTCCCGATCCTGCCCGTGATCCGCCTCTGGAAGGAGCTCGACGGCACGGCCAAGCTCGCGTGCCCCGGCCGCGAGCCGGTCCGGCTCAAGATGCACGCCGAGGGCCTCTCGCTGGGTCTGACGGCCGGCGCCTTCACCAAGACGAACGAAGGCGTGGCCGGCTCCATCGACATCCGGGTGCCGACCGCCTTCCAGCGCAGGGACCTCGAGGGCTCCTACGTCCAGATCGGCGGGGAGATCGGCGGCGTCGGGGCCGGGGTCTCCCCCTGGACGAACAAGGACGCGGCCTTCAGCATGGTGATCTATCTGCCGACCTCCTTCAACGCCAGCGCCGCGATCAACCTCCAGACCCTCGAGCTGTACCTGCTCGCCTCCGACGTGGACTGGTGAGCCGCTCCCGGTAACCGAAGCTTTACCCTCCCGCGGCCGAGCCGTTGCCGGCCTCCGCTACCCTAATGGCGAGGGGAGGCGCTATGGCGGCGACGATCGGGATCGCGCGGTCGCAGGGGTGGGAGGCGAGGCTCGAGCCGGTCCGAGCCCCAGAGGCGGGCGCGGCGACGGGCGACGGCCGGAGGGTCCTCGCGGCCGCGGCGGCCGCCGTGGGCGCGGCCGCGGCGCTGGCGCTGGGCGTCTTCGCGCTCCGAAGTCCATTGATCGGTCTCTCGGCGCCGGCGAGCCCGGTCTCCCTCGCTCCGGCAGCCGCCGCTCCGGCGCCCGCCTTGCCCGTGCCGCTCGCCGCGCCGATTCCCTCCGCCGACCCCGGGCTCGTACCGTTCTCCGCCCCCGCCGCCCCGGCGGCGGCGCCCGCCGCGGCTCCGGCCCCGATCCCCGCCGCCGCGCCCGCGGCGGTCCCGGCCAAGCCCGCCGTCGCGTTCAGGCCCTACCGCTCCGCGCAGTCCGTCGCCCGGGACGCGGGCGACAACGGCCGCGGCTTCAAGCTGCTTTCCTTAGTAAAGGACGAGAACCCGCGGAGCGTCGCGTTCCAATCCGCGGCGCCGCCCGAGCGCGTGACCGCCGTGGCCGCCGCGCCCGCCGCCTCGGCCGTCGGGACGGCCGCCGTCAGGCCCCGGCTGATGCGCTCGGTCTCGGGACAGGCGGTGCCGTCCTCCGCCACCGGCGTCGGGGCCGCGGCCGGCGCGGCGCGGGCGGAGCCGATCGACCGCGACGCGCCGCTGCCCGACTACACGAACTTCTGGAACAGCACGCTTCAGTTCGCCGTGGCGGAGCAGGGGCTCGATCTTCCGTCCCCGCTCGAGGAGCTGGACAAGTCGGTAGGAGGAGGGCGCCAGCGCTTCAATCCGGCCCGGCATCTCGGCAAGGACGTGGCGCTCCGCTACAACCTGTACAACGCGCAAGACCTGGAGCGCCCGATGACGATCCGCGTCATGATCCGCGAGACGGAGACCGTGGCGCGAAAGGTCCTGGTCGACGCGCTCGTCACGATGCAGGCCAAAGGGAACTACACCTTCCAGACGCCGTGGCAGCCGACGCCCGACTGGGCCCTCAAGCACGACAAGCCTCTCGAGTTCTCGGTCTTCACGCAAGGCGGAGACGCCGACAAGGACTTCATCTTCAAGCGCGTGGACCTCGTCACCCTCCAGCAGAAGACCAAGAAATAACCTCATGGCTCCTAAGTTAACTGCGCCGTCGACGAGGAAAACGGACTAACGCAAAGGTACGCTAAGGAATTCACTGAAAGGATCGCAGAGGAAGAAATCATGAATAATTCTGTCCTTTGCGTGCCT
>JACQPK010000171.1 GCA_016207565.1 Elusimicrobiota bacterium | reverse complement strand
GTTCCTCATCATCGCCGAGGACCTCGAGGGCGAGGCCCTGGCGACGCTCGTCGTCAACAAGCTGCGCGGCACGCTCAAGTGCGCCGCCGTGAAGGCCCCCGGCTTCGGCGACCGCCGCAAGGAGCTGCTCCAGGACATCGCGACCCTGACAAAGGGCCAGGTGATCTCGGAGGAGCTCGGGCACAAGCTCGACAAGGCCGGCCTCGACATGCTCGGCCGGGCCAAGCGCGTGGTCGTGGACAAGGAGAATACCACGATCGTCGACGGCGCGGGCGACAAGAACGAGATCCGCAAGCGGGCCGACTCGATCCGCAAGCAGATCGCGGAGACGACCTCCGACTACGACAAGGAGAAGCTCGAGGAGCGCCTCGCGAAGCTCTCCGGCGGCGTGGCCGTGATCAACGTCGGCGCGGCGACCGAGACCGAGATGAAGGCGAAGAAGTCCAAGGTCGAGGACGCGAAGAACGCGACCCGCGCGGGCGTCGAGGAAGGCCTCATCCCGGGCGGCGGCGTGGCCCTGCTTCGGGCGGCGCAGACCCTCGAGAAGCTCAAGGACTCCGACGAGGACGTGACCACGGGCATCCAGATCGTGAAGCGCGCGCTGCAGTCGCCGCTCCGCCTGATCGCGCAGAACGCGGGCCTGGAGCCGTCGGTCGTCGTCCAGAAGGTGCTGGCGGGCGATCAGAACTTCGGCCTGAACGCCGAGACCGGCGAGTACGGCGATCTCGTGAAGCTCGGCGTGGTGGACCCGGCGAAGGTCTGCCGGACCGCCCTCGAGAACGCGGTCTCCATCGCGTCGACCGTCCTCACCGCCGAGGTCCTCGTCTCCGACATCCCGGAGAAGAAGAACCACGGCGGCATGCCGGGCGAGCACTCGCACGGCGGCGGGGACTTCTAGAAAGTCTCGACGCCGGCAGCTTCAAGGCGCCCCTCGGTCGATCGACCGAGGGGCGCTTTGCGTCGGGGGTCAGACGGGAGATGCCGCCCCGAATCCGGGACGGTACATCGCGCGCGCGACGCAGCCGGCGTCAGCGGCTCAGCGCCGGGTCGACGTGGCGCCGGACCTCGTCGAAGCCCTCGTCCAGCGAAGGGGGGACCAGGCGCTTGGCCGTGGCGAAGATCGCGACGTCCGGGACGCGCCCTCGCCCGGACCGGGAGGCGTTGCGTGCCAGGCAGGGGCGGACGGCCGCCTCGAAGTACAGCGCCACCGCCCGCGCGCCGTGGCGCTTGGCCAAGGCCACGAGCGGGGCTCGACACTCCGGCGTCGCGTTCGTGTTGTCGACGACGACGGAGCGGCCGCGGCGAAGCGCCTCTTCGATGAGCGCCCCCTGCCGCTTGTCCTTGTCCCGCGCGCTCGGCAGCGCGTCCTTGCTCACGTACGCGTGGGTCGTCAGGTAGCGCTTCCGGTAGTAGGTCGTCTTGCCGGCGCCTTGCAGCCCGCAGAAGACCAAGAGTTCCAGCCTCACCGGCCGGCGCGCGCGGCCGGACTAGCGGGCAGCCAGGCAGGCGCCGTGCGAGCCTCCCCAGTCGCGACAGTCGCCGTAGCCCGCCTGCGCCCCCAGGCAGACGCCGTGGGCGCCGCCCCGGCCGCGGCATGCCCCGTAACCGCCGCCGGCCCCGAGACAGGCGCCGTGCGGATGGCCGTAGTTCCTGCAGGCTCCGTAGCCCCCGAGGGCGCCGAGGCAGACGCCGTGGGCGTTGCTCCAGTTCCGGCACTCACCGTAGCCGGCGGCCGCCCCGAGGCAGACGCCGTGGGCGTTGCTCCGGTTCCGGCACTCGCCGTAGCCGGCGGCCGCCCCGAGGCAGACGCCGTGGGCGTTGTTCCAGCCCCGGCACTCGCCGTAGCCGCCCGCGGCGCCGAGGCAGATGCCGTGCGCGTTGCTCCAATTCCGGCAGTCCCCGTAGCCCTCCTCGGCACCGAGACAAACCCCGTGGGGGTTCCCCCGCACGCGGCAGCCGCCGTAGCCGCTTCCTCGAGGCTTGGCGGCGCGGTCGGTCGAAGCGTCCTCGCCGGCGCCCGCGCCGTTGAGGCGCCCGGCCGGCACGACCGGGAGTTCGCGCGTTCCCGCCGCGTCGAGCAACTGCCGGACGGCCGAGCCCTCGGCCACGGCCACCACGGGCTGCGCGATTAGCGACAACGCCAGCAACGTCGGGAAAAGTCGGGTCATGAATGCCTCAACTCGGTTCGGGTTTCGCGGACGCGGCACGGCGCGACGGCGCGCGTGGGACAGGATAGGGCGTTCGACCCACGGAGGCATGGGCCTGCGGGTCATGATCGGGCTGGGACTAGGGGCCTAGGATGTCGATCGGGGCCGGAGGGCCCAGCGAGACCTGGGACGATGGGCTCAGGCAGCCTGGGGCCATGCGGCCCAGACTCTTTCGTGGCGGTGGCGGGCCGCCAGGAGACTCCCCATGCGCATCCCGGCGGCTCTCGCGGCGTTGCTCGCGACGATCGTAGCGCCTTCCGGCACGTGGTCCTTCGCGGACGATTTCGACGCGCGCCTCCCGGCCGAGCTCCGGGACAGCTTGCGAGATCAGCCCTGGGGCCGAGCCGCCGCCGGAGGGGCGCCGCCGCGAGTCCTCAAGAACGAGAAGGTCCGCGACCTGGAAGAAGGGCTCGACCTCGAGATCGACTTCAGCGTGAACGCGGTGACCGACTATGCGAACGAAGAGGCGATCGGGGTGTCTCCCGCGGACCGTCAACGGCTCGTCCGCGGTTACTTCGAGAGGATGCTCGATCCGCGGCTCTCCTTCGGCGTCCGGCTCTTCGGCGCCGGGACCTCCGGCACCCTCGTCATCCACGGCTATCCGGGGACGACGAACGACTCGTACGTCCGGGTCAGGTTCGGTCCCGGCCCCTCGGTCGAGGGCACGGTCGCCATCGACCTGAGTCCCCTCGACACGCTGCTCGGCAAGACGCACCGGATCCCGATCAACGGGGACAGCTACCGCCGTCTCGATCTGCGCTTCGAGGACGCACGGCGGACCTTCGCCAACGACTCGCATATCCGGGTGCGCGGCGTCATCGAGCCGGAAGGCGACGCACTGCCTTGGGAGGCTCGAGTCGAAAGCGCGGGCTCGGAGTCGGACGGGCTCGCCGCAGGGATCCTTCAAAAGGAGACCCTGAACTGGAGGACTCGCGGTACGCTCGTGTTGAGCGAGGAGAGCCGGGGGCCGTCTTTAGCGGAGCTCCTGAAGGCCGCCGACGTGAGCGTGGGCCCGCTGTCGATCTCAGGCGAAGGCGTCAAGCTTAAGCTGGGTCCGGCGCAGCTCTCCGGAGAAGGCGTCACGCTGAAACTCGGCGGAGAGAGCCTCGAATACAAGCTGCCGGTGCTGACTTTCGAGCGCCCTCGAGAACGCGCGACGCCCTCCGGCGGCGTCGCCGTGCAGCTCGACTACCAGGTCGCGAGCGTTTCGGACGGGGCGCCGGTCGCGCAGAGGCTCTATACTCTCGTCTCCGCCGTCGGGACGCACCCGGACGAGCGCCGGGTCGATATGTCGCCGGGCTGTCGCCAGAGTCTCCGCCCCGTGCCCGGCAAGACGATGGGAGTCTCGGTGATGCAGGCTGGTAAAGCCACGTTTCCCGGAGCTCCGGCCTATTGCGTACAGGACGTTCTGCAAGCCGAGTACATCCAAGACCTCCACCCTAAGCGAAGCGCGATCCTCGTCAACCGCCTTGCCCATCTCAGGGTTGCGGTGGATCTGGAGCTCCGGGCGCGCGATCTGCGGCGCACGGCCGACTCCATGCCCGCCAACCCCACGGTGGCGACCCTAAGCTTCGCGTTGTGGCCGTCCCCTACGTCCCCACAGGGCGGAGAGTAACGGCCCCGGCTACAACGGGGAGCCGATCCTTTTCTACGGATCCCGCCCACCCCTCGGGGCCTTGACTTCCATCCGCCCCGGGTTATGCTCAGAGGGCGTGGCCAGCGAGTACGACGTCCTGATCGTAGACGACGACGCGATCCAGGCGAATTTGATGCTGGAGACCCTGGAGGATTTGGGGTTCTCCGCCCGCATTCTGCCCGACGGCTCCCGCGTGCTGGCCGAGACCAAGCGCGCGATGCCGCGGCTCATCATCCTCGACATCATCATGCCGGGGACGGACGGCCTGACGCTGGCCCTGAAGCTGCGTCCGCTCCTGCGGGAGTGGGACGGGAAGATGATCGTGACCTCCGGAAAGGACCGCAAGAAGGAGGAGCCCCGGGCGCTCAAGGCGGGCGCCGCGGCGTTCCTCCAAAAGCCCTTCCACATCGCGGACCTGCGGAAGGTCGTGGACGGCACGCTCGGCGCCCCCTACGCGACGCCGCCGCGGCCGGCGGCGGAGGTCGGGGTCCGCGTCTGGGGGACCCGAGGCCCCGGGACGCCGGCCGCCGGAGAGTCGGCGTACGGCACGCACTCGCCCTGCGTCTCGGTCGGCCTGGCCTCCGGCGAGATCTATATCCTGGATGCGGGCACCGGCATCCGCGCGTGCTCCGAGACGATCCTCGCCTCGCCGCAGGTGACCGGCGCGACGCTGCTCCTCACGCATTACCATCCCGCCCACATCGAGGCGCTGCGCGGGCTCCCGCTCCTCGATAAAGCCGGATTCACGCTGCGCGTGATGGGCCCGGCCGATCCCGACGTGAACCTGGCCGAGCTTTGCGTCGGGCTCGGCGCCAAGGCGACCGTCCATCCGTTCACGATCGAGGAGAAGAACTACGCCCTCAGCGCGAACGTCCGCCTCGGCGCGGCATACATGAACCACCCGACCACCACGCTCGGCTACTGGCTGGAGGCGGCCGGCCGCAAGATCGTGTACTGCCCCGACGCCGAGCTGGCCAACGAGGGCGAGGTCGAGGTCACGAACAACATGGAGCGGCTGCGCCTGTTCAGCCAAGGCGCCGATCTGCTGCTGTTCGATTCCCATTTCGCGCCGGAGGACCTGGCCGCGGGGCGCGACGAGGGGCACTCGAGCTGGCAGGCGGCCGTGCGCCTGGCCAAGGAGGCGGGGGTCCGGCGTCTGGGGCTGTTCCACCTCAGCCGCAAGTACGCGGACGCGCAGGTCGCCGCGATGGAGGCCGCCGCCCGTCAAGCGCTCGGGAAGGCGGCCACGTCGATTCCGTGCGAGGTCGCCAAGGAAGGGTTGTCGATCGCCCTCTGACGGGCGAGGTGCGCGTGCGCTACTGGCTCCTGAAAGACAAGAGACCCACGGGCCCGCTGACGGCCCCCGAGCTCATCGCGCTCGAGGGCTACGACCCGGGCTGGATGGTGTGTCCGGAAGACCAACCGACCAAGGTGCGGAGCAACTGGAGGCCCGCCCGCCGCTACGACGAGATCCTCGAGGCGATGCGCGCCCTGACTCCGCTCGCCCGGCCTTCGACCGCCCCTCCGCCGGCTCCCGCCGCGGCCGCGCCCGCGCCTGCCGGCCCGCCCCTTCCCGCCGCGGCGCCTGCTCCCGCGGCCGCGCCCGCCGCGGCGCCCGCTCCCGCCGCGGCGCCCGCTCCCGCCGGACGATCTCTGCGAGAGCAACTCCGCCTGCCGGCCGTGTCGCGCGAAGCGGTAGTCCGGTCGCTTCCGGTCGCGCTCGCCGTCGCCGCGCTGGTCGGAGCGGCGGTGGGCACCTACTTCCTCACGTCCCGGCGGCAAGCCGACGACGAAGCGACCGCCCCGATCTCGGGCGTCGGCTTCCCCAAGGACACGGCGCCGGAGTCCCCGGTCCGGCCGGCGACGCCTTCCGAAGCCGCGATGCCGCCGCTCCGCGAGACGTCCTCCGCCGCCGGCAAGGGC
Source organism: Elusimicrobiota bacterium (assembly GCA_016207565.1). Lineage (GTDB taxonomy): Bacteria > Elusimicrobiota > Elusimicrobia > UBA1565 > JACRDR01 > JACRDR01. The sequence continues at coordinate 7,550 of JACQPK010000171.1, read as the reverse complement.
GCCCCGCTGCAAGGCTCGGGCCCCTAGCCTAGGCCCATCGGCCCATGCGCCCGGCCCCCGGCCGGCCGATCCTAGGGGCATGCGAAGAGCCCGTCGCGGCCAGGCCCTTGTGGAACACCTGCTCCTCATGTGCAGCGTGGTGGCCGTCGCGCTCATCGTCGGAGGGCTGCTCCAGAACCGAGTCGGCTACATCCTCGACGTGATCTTCTCCCGAATCGCCGAGGTCCTCCTCGCCGCAATCTGCTAGACCTAGCCGCACTTTACCCCGATCGGCCCATGCGGAGGAGGCGTGGGCCGTGGCATAATCGCTTTACGCCGAGCCCGGCGCGGCCCTGGAGGATTCCATGGACCTGTCGCTGCCTCGCCCGGCTCGCCGCCTCGCCTACGCGCTCTTCGCCTGGACCGCCGCCCTCGGGCCGTCGGCCGCCCAAGAGATGCCGTTCGGCGACAACGCCGCTGCGAACGCCGCCTCCGTCGTGCTTCAAGCGCTCCTGTTCGGGGGGCGCTCCAACCGGGACCTCTCGGAACTGGATTACATGCGGAGCGGCTATCCGCTCACGGACAACAATCTCTACTGCGCGCTCCCGCCCCTGGAGAGACCCGTGGTGATCCGGACTCAGGCCGAATACGACGCGGCGGTCCGCTCGCGCCGTCCGACGCCGGACTGCGCGACCTTCGACCGCGGCCCGCGGATCGACTTCTCGCGCGAAGCGCTCGTCGGCTACCGCGGGACGCTCCCGGGCTGCGCGATCTTCGGCGCCAAGCGCTCGATCGACAAGTCCGATCGTCGGCGAAGCGTCGAGCTGCGCGTCGAGGCGCCCTGGGTCCCGTCCGGAGGCGAACCGTGCGATCAGGAGTCGGTGTCCTGGTTGAAGGTGCCCGCCTACCCGCAGAACTACGCCCTCCAGGTGCGCTTCACCTCGAAGGCGGAAAGGCGCCGCTGACCGGCGCGAGGTCCGGGGCCCACTCGTGGGAGGCCTCCGTCCAGGTGCAGCGCGACTTGCGGAGCGCCTTCTCGCGCATGCAGCCGTCGCACGCCCGGATCCAACACCGCGGGCAGTGCCAGTCGCACTTGCGCCGGGCGGCGCAGTATCGGCAGCGGTGGACGTCGGAGGCGTGGCTGTGCAGGAGCTCGAACACGAAGCTCTGGACGCGCGGCTCGACGGCCTGGGCGGCGGCCCGTAGGCGCGCGAGGAGCGCCGCCGCGTCGCAGGCGCCGGGGTCGGTGCGGACGTAGCGCCGCTGAACGGCGCTCTCGTCGGCCGTCTCCACGTCGAAGTGCAGGTACTCCTCCACGGGCGTCCAGCTGAGCATTCTCAAGCGCGAGCCCGACCGGTAGACCACCTGGAAACCGAACATGCAGCCGTCCGGCTCGACTAGGACGTAGAGCTCGAATTCCGCGTCCGCGTAGGTCCGGCGGACGCGGCCGCTCTGGTCCCGGGTGGGGGCGCCGATCTCGCGCAGCATACGCCCCTAGGGTAGGGGGCGCGGCGGCCGAGCGCAATCGGCCGGATGTCCGCCGAAGTCAGCGGCAGCCGTTGGGCAAGCGGTACGAGACGAATTCGTCGAAAGAGCCGGACACCCGCCGGCCGTCGGCGCCGCGCCACGAGGCGTAGTCGTCTTGGGCCTCCGGGCGGATGCCCAGGGTGACCAGGCCCCAGGGGTTGCGCCGGGCGTCCCAGCGGAGCACCCAGACCGTGACGTGCGGCAGGGGGTCCGCCAAGACGAGCAGCTCGCGGACCTCCACGACCGCGGCCGGGATGTGTTGGGCGTCCTGCCATTCCTCGATGACGGCGTCGTAGGGGCCGTCGAAGCGATTGGTGAACCGGTAGCCGGCGCGCTCCGTGATCGCGCGGGCGAGCTCGCGGCCGCGCCCCTGCATCGCGAACCGGTCGTTGATGTGGGCGGGCGTGTCGTGCGCCGTCGCGTTGAAGCGGGCCGAGAGTGTCGCGAGCTCGGAGGCTTCGGCGGCGGTCGTCGTCTGGGCCACCCGCCGGGCGACGCCGCGCAGGCGGTCGACGTCGTAGGCGGAGCGCACGGCGGCGGCGAGCTCCGAGCGGGCCCGGGCGCAGTCGGCGGCCAAGGCGGGGGAGGCGGCGGCGATCCATAGCGCGGCGAATGTGAGCATGCCTTCAGGATAGCGCCTCCGCCGCCGGGCCGCGGGTGTCCCCCGGCCCTCCGGCGGCGGGCAAGGGGCCGTGTCCCGGCGGGAGACCTCGGGCGGCCGCCGCTTTCCCGGCGGGAAACCTCGCGGCGGTTTGCTAAGCTCACGTCCAGGATGGGACACCCCCGCTTCCTCGCGCCCGCGCCGCCGGCGCCCCGCCTGCCTCCCGAGGAGGTCCGGCGCCTCTACCCGCTCTACCGCCGCCGCATCCTCGAGGCGGCCTTCGCGGGCTACGCGATGTTCTACTTGGTGCGCAACAACCTGCCGGTCGTCTCGGCGGAGATGGGGCAGGCGCTCGGCTACGACAAGTCGATGATCGGGGACATCCTCGCGGCCACGGCGATCTCCTACGGGGTGGGGAAGCTGGTGATGGGCTGGCTCTCCGACCGCTCCAGCCCGCGCCGCTTCATCGCGCTCGGCCTGCTGCTGACCGCCCTCCTGAACTTCCTCTACGGCGCCTCCTCCAGCTTCCGCGTGCACCTGGCGCTATGGGCGCTCAACGGCTTCGTCCAGGGCATGGGCTACGGCCCGTGCGCGACGAGCCTCGCGCACTGGTACGGGCTCAAGGAGCGCGGCGCCGTCTTCGGGGTCTGGAACATGGCGCACAACGTGGGCGGCGGCATCGTCGGCGTGCTCGCCGCCTGGGCCGCCTCGCATTTCGGCTGGCGCTCGGCGTTCTACGTCCCGGGGGCGATCGCGCTCGCCGGGGCCGCCTACCTGCTCTGGAGGATGCGCGACGCCCCGCCGTCCGTCGGCCTGCCGCCGATCGAGGAGCACCTCGGGGAGCCTCCCGCCGCTCACGATCGGAGCGCCACGGGAGAGGTCCCGGGGGGCATTGTCACGCGCTACATCCTGCCGAACCGGACGCTCTGGCTGATCGCCTTCGCGAACTTCTTCGTCTACATCGCGCGCTACAGCATGCTCGATTGGGGCCCGACATACTTGAAGGAGGTGAAGGGGGCCAGCATCCATCACGGGGGCGCGAGCACGTTGCTCATCGAGTTCGCCGGGGCGCTGGGAATGCTGGCGACCGGCTGGATCTCCGACCGGATCGGCGGCCGCCGCGGGCTGGTGAGCGCCGTCTGCATGGCCCCCACGGTGCTGGCGTTCTGGGCGATCACGGCGACGCCCGCGAGCATGCTCTGGCTCGACATGACGCTCCTGGCGGCGATCGGGTTTTTGGTCTACGCCCCGGTGATGATGCTCGGGGTCATGTCGCTCGACCTGACGGCCAAGGAGGCGGCCGGCACGGCCGCGGGCTTCGTGGGGCTCTTCGGCTACCTGGGCCGGGTGGCGCAGGGCAAAGGCATCGGGTGGATCGCCCAACACTACGGGTGGACGCCGGCGCTCCACTGCGTGCTGGCGTGCGCGGTCGCCGCGTCGCTCCTCCTGGCGCTCACCTGGAACGTCCGCCCGCGCGAGTAAGTAAATTGGGGACAGTCCCCACTTTACTATCTCCACTTACGGGCCGGGCAGAAGTGAAGTTAGTAAAGTGGGGACTGTCCCCAATTTACTTGCTCGCGCGGGTCATGAGCTCGAAGCGTTGCCCCGCTGGGAGCCGCCGGTAGAGCAGCGTCGCGCCCGCGAAGAAGCGCCGGAGGGCAGCCTCGTCCTCCAGGTGCGTGAGCTTGCGGGCGAGGAACGACCCGTGATCCACCCTCAGCTCGATGGCGTCGTTGCCGACGAGCGCCCGCAGCTCCATGAGCGCGTGCTGCACCTCGGGCTGGCAAAGGTAGGTCATCGCCAGCAGCTCGTTGTCGGACTTGATCACGAAGGCGTCGTCGACGGCCGGCGCGCCGAGCCGGATGTCCTGCAGGCCGAGGAACGCGCCCACGGCGTCGAGCGCGTGCTGCGGACGGACCGTCAGCCGCCACGGCCTCTGAGCCGGCACCGGGGCCTTGAAGTCCGTGTAGAGCGTGGGGTGCTTGCCGCCGGTCGAGTAGAACTCGATGACGGCCGGAGCGGCGTCGGCCATGTCGAAGGCGAGATGGCAGCGCTCGAACAGCAGCCCGCCGTGGGGGACGACCCGCCCGCCGAGCTCCGCGGCCATCCGGTCGAGGTACGCGCGGCGCTTCGCCGCCGCCTTGCGTGCCGCGATGACGACGACCGGGACGAGGACGAGGAACAGCCCCAGCTGTAGGACGATCATGACCGGCATCTCCATCGCTCCCACGTGTAGCAGGATTATAAGGAAGTGTAAAGACGGCGCACGGCTTCTCCGAAAAAGACAGCATATATCGGCAGAATTACGCGTAAGTTTATTCTGCGGGCGACGTTCCGCCGATCCGTCTACGCTGGAGGCATGAACTCCCGACCAGCCTGTCTGACGGTGTGCCTCCTCCTCTCGGCCCTCGACGCCCATGCCCTCTGGGACTGGAACCTCGACGGCGGCGGCGGGGAGATCGAGCCTCGGGTGCCGCGTCCCAGGATCACGCTCGAGGTGCCGAACGAGGCCGGCGTCGTGGCGCCCGGAAAGGTGAAGATCTCGGTGAAGGCCACGGCGCCCGGCGGGCTCGACGTCGTCACGGTCTTCGTGGACAACGAGGCCGGTCACCTTTGCCGCGCGTGGACGCTGCAGTTCGAGTGCGAGTGGGACGCGTCCAAGCTCGGACCGCACACGATCCGCGGCGTGGTGCGAGACGAGGAAGGCGAGGAGGCGGAGGCCAGGCTCGGCGTCGTCGTGGACTCGAGGCTGCGCGTGGAGTTCGTCGAGGCCCCGTCCGGGCGGGTCTCGGGCGAGTACGCCCTGAGCGCGCGGGCCTCCTCTCCGGCGCGGATCCGGTTCTTCGTCGACCTGGAGGGAGAGACGACGGGGGTGCAGGACCCGAAGGAGTGCGCGAGCGCGACCACGTGCTCGACGCGATGGAGCACCGCGGGGCTCCCGGACGGGCGGCACGCGGTGGTCGTGACGGCCCAGGACGCCTGGGGCAAGAACGTGTACGCCAAGACGGAGGTGACGGTCGCCCACGCGGCGCTCGAGGTCTCGGCCAAGACTCCCGAGGGCGGGGCCCTGTCCGCCAAGGTCGTGCTGACGCCCCGAAGAGGCGGGCTCGCTCCGCTCGAGGGCACGACCCCCCACGCCTTTCGCGATCTGTTCGCCGGCTGGTATTCGGTCGACGTGACGCTCGCCGGCCACAAGGCGACCTCCCAGACGATCGAACTCAAGCCCGGCGATCGGGCGAAGCTCGAGGCGGTGTTGCCGATGGCCGAGACGCCCGCGGCGAGACCGCCGCAGATCAAGTCGTTCACCGCTGACGACGAGAAGGTGTCCATGGGGGGCAAGACCACGCTGCGCTGGCAGACGGAGGACGCCACTGCCTGCACGCTCGACGGCGCGCCCGTCCAGGGCGCTTCGCGCGAGGTGACGCTTCAAGTTACGACCGAGTTCGTGCTGTCGTGCTCCGGGCCGGGCGGCCCGGACGCTCGCGCGGTCAAACAGGTTCGGGTCGAGGACGCGCCCTCGACGGAAGAGTTGGACTGCCGTGACTTCAAGGTCGTCGCCGTGACGTCGTCGACCATCTCCGTCTCGTTCGACTCGGTCATCGAGGCTCGTGGCCGCGCGGAGTGGTACCTTCCCGCCCTCGAGGCGTATCCGGGCATCACCCCGTGGGACAGCCCGAACCGCCGCCACGTGGCCACGATCACCCGGCTGTCCCCGGGCACCGAGTACCGCGTCGGGGCCTCGGTGCTGGCGAATGGCCCGCTCAAATCCTGCGCAGGGCAGCTCGTGACGACCGATCGAGCCGCCGACCCTCCGGCTTCGACCTTCATCGTGACCCTGGTGGAGCCGGCGGCCGGCCAGGTGTCGGGAACGGTCAACCTGATCGCCGACGCGCGCGACCCGAACGATATCAACGCTCAGCCGGCTCGCGTGGAGTTCTTCGCGAACGGCAGCCCCATCGGGACCACGTCCGAGCATCCGTGCCAGGTGAACCCGGTGTGCCACTTCCGGTATCGGCTCGCCTGGGACACGACCGCGAAAGCGGATGGGAGTTACGCGCTCCTCGCGAAGGCCTTCGATTCCGCCGGCCGGGCGTTTTCAAGCGACGGCGGTGTCACCGTGTCCATCAAGAACCAGCAGCCGCCCGGGGTGTTCGCGCTGGACGCTCCAGTGGCCGGGGCGACGCTGACCGGCCCGGTCACGGTGGCCGGCGTCATGCCCTGTCAGCCCGACCAGCTCGTCAGTTTCGCGTGGTCGTCGAAGGGCGCCAACGACTGGCAGGAAGCCGCGCCGACGGTCGACAAGACTTGCGGGACTCACGGCGACCACCCGAACACCTTCGCGTGGATGTATCGGTGGACGCCGGCCGCCGGTGATTACACGATTCAGGCCGGCCTGTTCAACGCCGACCGGACCCAATTACTCGGCGTGAGCGGCCAGATCACGGTGAAGGTGACGTCCGCGGGAAGCTCGAGCCTCGCGACAGCGTCCACCCCCCCTCCGTCCGGGGCCACCGACCCCGGCGGTCCGGCCGAGTCGGGAGCCGGCTCGAGCCGCGCCGTGCTCTCGCCGGCGAACGCCGGCGCGGGCCCGGCGACGATCGCCGGCCGCGCCGCTCGCCGCGCGACGGTCCCGGCGGCCGAGGGCCTCGGCGAGGGCGGCGTCTCGCTCGTCATCTCTCCGCGGCTCGCCGGCTTGCCGCCGGCGAGCATCGGCACGAGGCCGTCGAACCCGGCTTCCTACGGCGCCTACGGCGCCCCAGGCCGCTCCGGGACCGAGGGGAACTCGCTTTCGTCTTGCGGCGGGCACGCGCCGTCGGCGCCCGGGCTCTATGGGCCGAGCCTGGAGCCGTTCGCGCCGGCCCTGCTCCGGGAATACGAGGCCATCGCGGCCGAGACCGAGGCCGGGCGCGGGGTGCGCACGCTCGGCGACTGCTTGTCGCTTGGCGCGCGCCTCGCCTACGCGATGAAGTTCCGCCTGCCCGAGCTCGGCGCGGCCTGCGGCGTGGGGGAATGGGAAAATACCGGTCCGGCTCACCGTTGGGAGGATTTGGAGGCGGTCGGCGAGGCCCTGAAGCGCTGCGGCGACGACGCCGTGTTCGGGGTCTGCCCGAACTGCGGCCTCGACGGCGCCTCCGGCCTGGGCAAGTAGGCCCTGGCGCCGGGTCCCGGCGGGGTCTACACTTCGGGCGTGCTCGCGGAGCCGCTCCTCGTCGCGCTCGCCGCCCTGGCCGGGGCCGCTCCGGGCTCCGCCCTCTGCGTCGCGGTGGAAGGCGTCGGCTGCCTCTACGCGCCGGCGACCCTGTCCCAGGAGGCCCCGGCGCCGCTCCTGGTCTACCTGCGGGGACATCTCCCGCCGCACGGGGGCTCGGTGCCCGGACCCGAGCGCGTCGCCTCCGCCAGGCAGGCGGCGGCGAAATTCGAGCTGTACCGGCTCGCCGACCGC
>JACQPK010000152.1 GCA_016207565.1 Elusimicrobiota bacterium | reverse complement strand
GTCACCAGGCAGGTGAAAAGTGTACCGACGAGGCTCCCGACGTGACTGAGGATTTGGGCCCGCTGCCCCCCTTGTCCCCTATAACGATAATCGTTTACGATATTCGTCATTTCGCGTTCATCCTGTCTGAACGGAATCCATGATCGACGGAGTCTTGAAGCGCTGAGAGAAGTCAGCCTCTACTTCCTCCGACTGGGATTCACGGCCTTCGGAGGCCCGGCCGCGCACATCGCCATGATGGAGGAGGAGGTCGTGCGGCGGCGGCGCTGGATGAGCCGCGCCGACTTCCTCGACCTCATCGGGGCAACAAACCTGATCCCCGGCCCCAACTCGACCGAGATGGCCATCCATGTCGGCTATCGGCGCGCGGGTTGGCCCGGCCTGATCGCGGCCGGAGTCTGCTTCATCGTCCCGGCGGCCGCGGTCACGCTCGTCTTCGCCTGGGCGTACCAACGCTACGGCGCCTTCCCGCAGGCGAAGGACGCGCTTTACGGCATCAAGCCCGTGATCATCGCGGTGGTCGGCCAGGCCCTCTGGGGCCTGACCCGTTCGGCGGTCAAGAACCGCCTGCTGGCGGCATTGACCTTCGCCGCGGCCACCGCGAGCACCTTCGGCGTCAACGAGCTTCTCGTCCTGCTCGGGGGCGGGCTCCTGGTCGTCGCCGCCGGCAGTTCTCTGGCCCGGACGTCGGGGGTGCGCCTCGGGGGCGTCGAGCCCTTTGGTCTTGCCGTGCTGTTCCTGTTCTTCATGAAAGTCGGCTCGGTGCTCTACGGCAGCGGCTACGTCCTGCTCGCCTTCCTACAGGCGACGTTGGTGGAGCGCTGGGGCTGGCTGACTCAGACGCAACTGCTCGACGCCGTGGCCGCCGGACAGATGACGCCGGGCCCGGTGTTCACGACGGCCACCTTCGTGGGCTATCTCGTGGGCGGGCTGTCCGGCGCGGCCGCCGCGACCGTCGGCATCTTCCTGCCGTCCTTCGTCTTCGTCGCCCTCAGCGGCCCGGTGATCCCGCGGCTGCGCCGCTCTCCGGCGGCGGGCGCCTTCCTAGACGGCGTCAACGCCTCCTCGCTCGCCTTGATGGCCGTCGTCACCTTGTCCCTGGCGCGCTCGGCGATCGTGGATACGACGACGGCGCTTCTGGCCGCGACCGCGGCGTGGCTGCTGATCTTTCGCCGCGTCAACTCGGCCTGGCTCGTCATCGGCGGAGGCGTCCTGGGCTACGCTCTCCCGAGGCTCTTTCCATAGGCCTCATGCGGCCGGCCACTCGGGACCTCCGGCACTAGACGCCGCTCGCCGTCCGTCCTATGATGCCGGGCGTGATCAAAGTGACGGCCGCGGTGCTCTTGGGCATGCCGGTCTCGCTGCCCGCGCCCGCGGCGCGCGATGCCGCGCCGGCGGCATCCCGCGACGGCATCCTGCTCCTGGGGGGCACGGCCCTGCCGCCCGCCTTAGCCGTGGCGCCGCTCTCCCTCGCCAGGAGCCTTCCCGCTTCGCTCGCGCCGTTCGCCATGTTGCCGGCCGCCGTCCGGCCGGCGGCGCCCTCGCACGGCGCGCGTCGGCTTTTCACCTCGTTGAGCCTGCCCCAACCGGCCTGGTCCGAAGCCTCGGCGTCCGAGCTCAAGGACGGCGCCGGAGACGACTTCGCCAGGCGGATCGGAGGGGGCGAGCCTCCGGCCGCGCCCGGCGGTCCCGGGGCGCCGCCGGGCGCGCGGGTCGCGCCCGAAACGATCGTCGCGAAGATCCTGCCGTTTTTCGCGCGCGGCGCGGGCGTCGATCCCCGTACCGGTTACCCCTATGACGAGTGGCGCATGGGCGAGCGCGCGCGCCGCTACACGCAGCCGACGGCGATCGGTCAACGGCTCGAGCTGCTCGGGCACCTCATCTCCGGCGACGTCGCCGGTCTCCCGGAGACGGCGCGCGCGCGCGCCCGGGCCGACGCGCGCCGGATGCTGGACCGCCTGCTCGACGATCAGCGCAGGCGCGGGCATCTCGGGCTCCTGCCGTGGTTGCGCTTGAACCGGAAGGGGCGGCCGCGGCACGCCGAGCACGGGTTCATCGACAACGCGAACTTGAGCGCCAGCGTCATGGCCTTGCTGGGCTCGGTGGACCGCGCGGGCGGCGACGCCGAGCTCGAGCGAGCGGCCAGGCGCTTTCTCGACGCGCAGGCGCCCGGCTACGCGGCTCTATTCGACGCGAAGACGGGACTCTTTTGGGGAGCGCTTCGCCCCGGCAAGCCTCCCTCCGGTTATCATGTGGACCGCTTCTTCTCGGAGCATCGCGCCAAGACCGCCGCGGTCGTCGCCTATTTCGGACGAGCCCACCCCTCGCTCGAGTCGGCCTTCCGGGGGCTCCGGCCGGTGTATCGGAACTACCGGTTCGCCGACGCGACGAGCCGAGACGTCCCGGCGACATGGGACGGCGGACTATTCCAGATGAGCTGGAACGTCCCTTTCGAGTCTGCGTTCTATGCCGAGCTGCCGGAGCTCGCGCGGC
>JACQPK010000158.1 GCA_016207565.1 Elusimicrobiota bacterium | reverse complement strand
GCCAGGATCTCTTGCTCTTCATTGATAATATTTTCAGGTTTGTCCAGGCGGGATCAGAGGTGTCCGCCCTTCTCGGGAGGATGCCATCCGCGGTAGGATACCAGCCGAACTTGGGGACCGAGATGGGGGAGCTGCAGGAGCGCATCACTTCCACCCAGAAAGGCTCGATCACCTCGGTGCAGGCGGTGTACGTGCCTGCCGATGACCTCACCGACCCCGCGCCGGCAACGACGTTCGGGCATCTTGACTCAACCGTCGTGCTCTCGCGAAGCCTTGCGGAACTCGGCCTGTATCCGGCGGTCGACCCGCTGGACTCGACCTCGACTATTCTTGACCCCGCTGTCGTGGGGGAAGAGCACTACGCGGTCGCGCGCGAAGTCCAACGCGTGCTCCAGCGGTACAAGGACCTCCAGGACATCATCGCGATCCTCGGCATCGACGAGCTCTCCGACGAGGACAAGCTCATCGTGGCCCGGGCGCGCAAGATCCAGAAGTTCCTCTCGCAGCCCTTCCACGTCGCCGAGCAGTTCACGGGCATCGGCGGAAAGTACGTCACCCTCAAGGAGACCGTCCGCGGCTTCAAGGAGCTGGTCGAAGGCAAGCACGACTCGCTCCCCGAGCAGGCCTTCTACATGGTCGGCGGCATCGACGAGGCGATCGAGAAGGCGCAGTCCCAGAAGTAGCATGGCCAAGACGATCCAGCTGGAGATGGTCACCCCCGAAAAGGTGGCCTTGCAGGCCGAGGCGGAGATGATCGTCCTCCCCGCCCACGAGGGCGAGATGGGCGTCCTGCCCGGACACGCGCCCTTCCTCGTCATGCTCACCCCGGGCGAGGTCCGCGTGACCGCTCCCGGAGGCGAGAAGAAGCACTACGCCGTCGGCGGCGGCTTCGCCGAGGTGCAGGCGGACAAGGTCTCGGTCTTCGCCGAGACCGCCGAGCTCGCCGGCGAGATCGACGCGGAACGCGCCCGCCAGGCGCTGCAGCGGGCGAAGGCCCAGGCGCAAGCGCCCGGGCTCGATCCCCTGACCTTGGCGCAGGCCGAGGCCGCGATGCGCCGCGCGCAGGTCCGGCTCCGGGTCTCCGAGCTCCGGCGGGGCTACGGCCGCCGTGAGCAGCGCCCGCACGAGTGACGCGTCCAGCGGCGGCCTTCCTGGCGCTCTGGGCCTGCGCCGGCGGGCCGGCGTTCGCCCAGACGCCGCCGCACTCCGAGTACTGGCTGCGCGTCTACCCCAAGCCCGAGGTCGGCGAGATCTGGCGCCTCTCGATCACCGTCAAGGACTTCCAGAGGGGGCTCGATAGGGCCGTCGAGCTCCTGAACAAGCGAGGCCAGAGCGTCCTGCCCTTGCAGAACATGGCCGGCAGCGAGAAGGGCGGCTTCCAGCAGCTTTCTTACCGCCTGCCCGCGGACGCGGCGCCGAAGGTGCTGGCCGCCCTCCAGAAGCTCGGCGAGGTCGAGGACGTCCAGAAGCGGCCGGCCGTCCAGCCGGGCGTCCGCGAGGAAGTCCAGGAGAAGCTCGCCAAGCTCCGCGGCGAGCGCGAGAGGCTCGGCGAGCTGCCGGCGACGCGATCCGCCGTGGCGGAGATCGTTGCGCACCTGGAGTCGGTCGAGAAGGCGGAGGATGCGGCGAAGGCGCGCGTCCTCCTCAACCTCCAGCTCCAGGCGAAGAAGCGTTGAAGCGGCTCGCGGCGGTCGCAGCGCTGGTCCTCGCCGCCTGCGGCGTCCCGAACCGGAAGCTCCCGCCGCTGGAGCGCACCGTCCGCGCCGTCCCGCCGTCCTTTCCCCAAAGCACGGTCGTGGACCGGAAGGTGAGCGGCGTCACGATGCGGATCTATAACACCGGCCACGTCCGCACGAAAGGGGCCGCGGTTTCCTCGCTCAAGAGCTGGTCATCGAAGGTCTCCTTGGACGAGCCCTTCTTCGCGATCCGCCACCCCGACCAGGGCGTCGTGCTCTTCGATCTCGGGCTGACCCCCGAGAGCGTGAAGCCGCTCAACGCCGGCCTCGTCACGGGTCTTTTGGCCAAGTTCATCGCGCTCCCCGCGGGCGACGCGGCGACGCAGCTCAAGAAGGACGGGCTCGATCCCGCCGAGGTGCGGTGGATCATCGTCTCGCACCTCCATCTCGACCACACCGGCGACCTCGCGGCGTTCCCGAAGGCGACGGTGATCGTCTCCCGGCGGGAGTGGGAGGACGCTCGACGGGAGACGCGCCCCAGCGAAGACAGCAAGTTCCTCGACGCGAAGGTCTGGGAGCCGCGGCTCCGCCTGCGCCTCATCGACCTCGACGGCGAGGCGCCCTACGGCGCCTTCGATCACGGCCTCGATCTCTTCGCCGACGGCTCCCTCTACCTCGTCTCGCTTCCCGGCCACACGCCGGGCTCCATGGGTTTGTGGGCGAACCTCGACGGCGGCCCGGTGCTCCTGGCCGGCGACGCCGCCTGGGTCGTCGACAACTACATGGACCTCGCGCTGCCGATCGGCCGCGCGATGGCGGATCCGCGCGCGTACCGCCGCTCGCTCGAGACGATCCGGGCGATGCAGGCGGCGATGCCGCGCCTGGTCGTCTTCCCCGGCCACGACCTCACGCCGCGCAAGCTCTCCGACCGCGACGACCTGCCGCTCATCACCCCGGGCAAGTAAAGTGGGGACCGTCCCCACTTTACT
>JACQPK010000162.1 GCA_016207565.1 Elusimicrobiota bacterium | reverse complement strand
GCGCGGTCTGCCTGACGTCGGTCGCGCTTCTGGACCCGGGCAAATGGCATCACGTCATCGCCGTGTGGGACCCGGCGGGGGCCGGCACCCAAACGATCTATATCGACGGCGCGCAGAACGCCACGCAAGGCCTCTCGGGCAACACCGGCTTCCGCGACGGCACCAAGCGCGTGACCATCGGCAACCGGCCCTTCGGCGGGACCTCGAGCTACAACGCGGCCTTCGCCGGCTCGGTCGACGAGCTGCGCGTGCTCAACCGCGCGATCAACGCGGCCGAGGCCGCCGCGCACTACGGCTCGGCGTTGGCCGGGACGTTCGCGCCGCCGCCGCCGAACCAGGACCTCCGGCTCACGATCCCGCCCAACGCGTTCTCGGCGCCCGTCCGGTTCCACGTCTCCAACAACCCTCAGGCCAATCCGCTCCGGACCGCGCCGCCGGCCATCGCGACGGCGTTGCTCTCGCCGCCGAGAAACGAGACCGGCGCGGTCACGACCCTCATCGCGGGCAGCATCGTGGAGTTCGTCGCGGAGGTCAACGGCGTTCCCTTCACCGCCGACCTCGGCTCCCCGGCGACCGTCGCGCTGCCGTACGCCGACGCGGACGCCAACAGCCTCGTCGACGGCACCGACCCGCCGATCAACGTGGGCTCGCTCCGGGTGTACCTCCTCGAGGAAACGCCGCCGCGCTGGGTCGCGCTCGCGGCGCCCGTCGCCGTCGACACCGTGACGCGCCGGGTGAGCGGCCGGACCCCGCACTTCTCCGTGTTCGCCCTGTTCGGCACCAGCGGCATCGGCAGCGCCGATGAGGTCAACGTCTACCCGGTCCCGTGGAGGCCCGGCTCGGGCGGGAGGTTCGACTCCGTCTCCCCGGCCAACTGCAACGGCGGGTCGGGCCTCTGCTTCGACAAGCTGCCGACGGAAGGGACGATCCGGATCTACACGATCACCGGCGAGCAGGTGGTCGAGCTGGGCTTTCAGGCGGCGAACGCGAACAAGCTCGCGTGGGACGGCAAGAACGCGGCCGGACGCATGGTGGCCAGCGGCGTGTATTTCGCGCGCGTGACCGGATTCGCGGGCGCATCGAGGATACTCAAATTCGCGATCGAGCGGTGAGGACCGGGTTGTGCCTCCTCTGGCTGGCCGCCTCGGCGCGGCCGGCGGAGGCCGCGTTCTCCCGCGATGACGCCGGGACCTCCTCGGGGCAGTTCCTCAAGCTGCCGATCGACGCGCGCGGCGCGGCGATGGGGGGAGCCATGGGGGCGGCCTCCTCCGATCTCGCCGCGCTGCACTGGAACCCGGCGGGCCTGTCCAGCCTCGCGACCCGCCAGGCGATGACCTCCTACATCCCCTACCTGCAGGGAGCGGGCTACGGATTCATCGGCTTCGCCCAGCCCCTCGAGCTGCTGCTTTCGCGGCGCCCGCGGCGGGAGCTCCAGCCGACGGGCATGGGCACGCTGGCCTTCGGGATCACGTACTTCAACTCGGGAGCGATCCAAGAGGCCGACAACACCGGACAGAAGGGCCGCAGTTTCTCCCCGACGGACATCGCCGTCACCGGGGGCTGGGGCGGGTCGATCAACCGGCATCTCGACCTGGGCGTCGCGGTGAAGATCCTCCGCTCGCAGATCCAAGAGAGCGCGTCCACCGCCGCGGGGGACGCCGGCATGCGCCTGCGCTTCCGGCTCGGCCCGGTCCCGTACGCGCTCTCGGCGAGCGTCCACAACACCTTCGGCCAGCTGAAGTACCGCGCCGATTCCGCTCCGCTGCCCGTCATCGCCCGCTTCGGAGCGGCGGCCGAGCTGCTGGCGAAGCCGATCATCACCGTCTCCTTCGACGCGGTAGCGCGACGGGACAACCAGACCTACCCTTGCCTCGGCGGAGAGTTCGTCATCCCCGTCGAGCGCCGGGTGGCGATCGCGGGGCGCGCCGGCTTCAACGGCGCTACGACGCGGGGACAGTTGGAGGGCTCCAGCGGCGTCACCTTCGGCGGGGGGGTCTCGCTCTTCAAGGCGTCCGTGGACTACTCCTGGCAGCCCTTCGGCGTCCTCGGCTCGACCCACCGCTTCACGCTCTCTTACCGGTTCTAGCGCTCTATTAAGGACGGCCGTTCCTCCCAATCCCGATTACCCCAACGGCCTAGGTTCATTTTCGGGAACATGGCTTATAATCCGGGGGTATGCGGGCCGTGGTCTTGACCTTGGCGCTGTCGAACGCCGCCGTCGCGCACGCGCAGACCGTGCGCGTCGCCGCGCCTTCGGGCGCGCCCGCCGGGGCGGGCGTCGCCGGTGCGGTGCCCGGGATGCCTGCCGGAGCCAACACGTTCCTGCCGGGGATGACCCTGAGCCCTTCCCAGGGAACGGCGCCCGCGCCGGTGCGCGTGATGTTCTCGCCGCTCATGGGAGACCGGACCTTGCCCGCCGACGGCTCGCGCGCCGGGGCCGCCGCGCCCTGGGTCAGGGCCGGCGCGCGCCCCGTGACGCAGACCGGGGCCCCCGCGACCCCCGGCGCGGCCTTCCGCACGCCATCGAGGCGCGAGGTGGTGCCGCCCGAGCTCGGCCCCCTCGCTCAGTCCGCGGTCGCGAGCGA
Organism: Elusimicrobiota bacterium; assembly: GCA_016207565.1. Taxonomy (GTDB): domain Bacteria; phylum Elusimicrobiota; class Elusimicrobia; order UBA1565; family JACRDR01; genus JACRDR01. The sequence goes on along the minus strand of JACQPK010000162.1, from coordinate 56 downwards.
CCTGCGGCATCAGTCTCGCGCGGTCTCGAACGGCGCCGTGCCGGCGGCGGCCGCGC
>JACQPK010000031.1 GCA_016207565.1 Elusimicrobiota bacterium | reverse complement strand
GTCGTACGCGCGCTCGCCTCTGCCGGACTGCTCGATGACCATCGGGACGAAGGATCTCATCGCGGAGAGCGTATCAAACGTTCTCGCGCGCTCCCGCGCGCTCCGCCGGTCGAGACGTGGCTGCTAGCCCTGCTTGCAGGGCTGCGTTGCCTGCATATGAGCGAAGTTTCGCATCAGGCGGCGATGTGTGCGCGTTCGAGGAGCGCGTCGAGCGCGCCCTCGAACCGCCGCCACGGATCGGTCGGTGAGCGCGCGGCAGTGCGGTCGATCCGCGCGAACGCGGGATCGAGCACGCGGTCGGCGAGCTTGGTCAGCAGCGCGCTGATGGCTAGACCTCGCGCGGTGACCCGGTAGCGGTAGGTGCCGGACTCGCGCGCGATGAGCTCATGGCCGACCAGGCGCGCCAGGTCGTACGTCATGGCCGCTCGCGAGTAGGCCTCGGGCGCAAGCCCGAGGAGCGCGGCGACCGAGCGCCGGAGGTGGGCGTGGTGGAAGCCCGCGGGGAGATGGACGCATGCCATCACCGCCGCCAGGAGCGCCATGACGCGCGGGTCTCCGAATCGGAGCGCCGGGATCCGCCGACCGCTCGCGCTGCGCCATGGCAGCACGAGGTCGCTGAGCTCGGGGCCACTGAGGCGCGCGTCCTCGCTGCCGGCCTCCATGGCCAGCAGGCGCGCGTTGATCTGACCGCCACGCTCGCGCACTTCGGTGAGGTGCTCGAGGGCGCGGCCGATGCCCAGGTCGTAGGTGTCGTTCACCGTCGTCTCGGTGCGCAGCGCGCGACCCTGCTTGAGGTACTGCTTGACCGAGCAGCGCTTGTAGCGGAAGAGGATCTCCGGGATGGTGTGGTCGTCCATCACGCGCGTCTCGAAGCGGCCCGGGGTCTGCTTTGAGACGCGCCGGCCGAACAGCAGCGCGATCAGGTGCGGCCGGCCCAGGGCGAGGTGCTCGGTGATGGTGGCCTCGAACCACTGCCGCCCGCGGACCGGGCGGTCGAAGACCGCGGTGTCGCTGACCTCGACCTGCTTGAGGGACAGCGCGTAGCCGAACCCACGGGCGCGGTCCGCCGCGGTGAGCGGCTGCGGCAGCTCCTTCATCCAACGCGCGAAGAAGCGGCGCACCGCCGGCGCGCCGAGCGCGCGGGAGAGCGCCTCGAGCACCGCGGGGCGCTCGCAGGCGAGGAGGCCGTTGTCGAGCGCGGTGAAGCCGATGCCGCGCAGCGCGAGCTGGCGCTTGAGCCACTCGTGGCCGTTGAGGTACACGCGGCCGCCCCAGGGCGCGTACGCCGAGATCTTGATGAACGCGGGGCCCCACTCGCGGTCCCAGAGGTAGAGGTAGTACTGGTTCACGTACTGCGAGCGGCGCACGAAGGTGATGTCCACGCTGCCGCGCGCGGGGACGCTCTTGGTCGAGCCCCACCCGAAGACGCGCTCCTGGGCGACGCCCACGGCCACCAGGCGCGAGCGCCCGGAGCGCTCGGCCTCGCGCATCAAGGGGCGCATGCGCGCCTCCTTGTCCTCGCCGCGCTCGAAGTGGATCCACGGCGCGCCGACCCGCTCGGCATACGCGCGCAGCTCCCGCGCGAAGCGGTCGGACCTGCGGCCGAACAGCGCCGGGGAGGCGATGGGCGTCTCGGGCGTCTTGAGGAAGGCGACGACCTGCATCGGCCGCTGCAGCTGCGGGACGTACAGGTTCAGCAGGAGCCGGTCGAGCGAGCGGTACCGAAGGGTGACGTGCTGGTCGAGAATGGCGGAAGCGGCGGGCATGGCGAGCCTCCCGGGATGTGGTGATCGCGGAACGGTACGCGTGCCCGTCGCCCGAGGAAGTGCGGCGCCGGTCGGGCTTGGCCCGCCGGCGCCGCTCCGTTCATCGCACTAGAGGGTGTGAGGCCGAGCCGACATGTGTCGGCGAGGCTTCGTTAGCTCTTCTGACGCGCGTCGACGCCGGCGAGTTGCTCGATTGCCTTGATGAGGGCGAGGTTGCCCTCGCGTCCGCCGCCGTCGCGCTGCAGCGTGTTGTAGAGCTCGTGCGCGAGCGCCGTACCTGGAAGGCCGAGATGCCTCTCGAAGCCGGCCTCGAGGACAAGACGCAAGTCCTTCTGCTGCAGATCGACCATGAATCCGGGCCCGAAGTCGCCGGCGAGGATCTTCGGCGCGTAGTTCTGCATCGCCCATGACGAGCCTGCGCCCGCAGCTATCACCTGTCTCGTGCGCTCGAGGTCGATGCTGTGCGCCGCCGCGAACACGAGCGCCTCTGACACGCCGAGATTGTTGATGGCGACGGCGATCTGGTTCGCGAGCTTCACGACCTGCCCGGCGCCATGCGGTCCGACGTGGACGATCGTCTTACCCATGGCCTGGAAGAGTGGCATCCCGCGCTCCACTTCCGCAGCGTCGCCCCCGACCATGATCGAGAGGCGCGCCTCGATGGCGCCGATCTCTCCACCCGACACCGGCGCGTCCAGCGTGTGGACGCCGTGCGCGGCGCAGCGCTCAGCGATGGAGCGCGTAACGACGGGGGAAATGGTGCTCATGTCGATGAACAGCTGATCCGTGCGCGCGCCGTGGAGCGCACCGTCCGCGCCGAAGAGTACATGCTCGACATCCGGCGAGTTCGTGACCATGGTGATCACGATGTCGGACCTCTCAGCAAGTGCTTTCGGTGTCGCCGCTACGGCAGCGCCCTCCTTTCCGAGCTCCTCGGCCTTCGCGCGCGTCCGATTCCAAACGGTGACAGGCACCCCTGCCTTCAAGAGATTGCGCGCCATGGGCTTGCCCATGATCCCGAGACCGATGACCCCGACGCGCTCCCTCATGACTATCAGGGTGGGTAGCCTATGCCCGGCCTGGCGTCTTCTTGAGGAACGCCTCGATCGAGGTGAGGTGCTCTTCGCTCGTGTAGCAGATCGCCTGGGCCTCAGCGCCGAGGGCGAAGAGCTCCTCGGCACCAAGCTCGAATGTTCTGTCGAGGATCGACTTCGCGAGGGCGAGCGCCGTGGGCGAGTACGCGCTCAACTCTCGCGCCCACTGCACGGCTGACATTTCCAGTTCCGCCAGCGGCACAATGCGATCGGCCACCCCCAGAGTCAGGGCCTCTTGCGCAGAGATCCGTCGGCCCGTGAAGATGAGCTCCTTCGCTCTACTGAGACCGACGCGTCGGGGGAGGAAGTACATCGCGCCGCCGTCGGGCACGAGCCCGCGGACGATGTGCGTCATCGAGAACATGGCCGCGTCTGAGGCGACGATAAAGTCACAGCTGAGGGCCAGGTCCATCCCCACTCCGATGGCCGGGCCGTTCACGGCGGCGATCGTGACCTTCCCAAGATTGTGCAGGCCGAGGACCATGCGGTGCGTCTGCCGCTGTCGCCGCCAGCCGTTCCCTGCAACGCGACCGTGTGGTGATTCCAGGCGTGCGCGCATGCCCGCGACGTCGCCGCCAGCGCAGAAGGCGGGCCCGTTGCCGGTGAGTATCAGAGCGCGTACCGAATCGTCGGCGGTAACGCGCTCGATGACGTCGACCAGCGCGATGCGCATCGCGTCGTCGATCGCGTTGCGCACGTCTGGGCGGTCGAGGCGGACGAGCGCGATACCGTCGTCGACGCGGTAGTCGACGCGTCTCGCTTCCGCTGTTTCGGTCACTGCTCTGACAGTATGAACGTATTCTCGTAAGAGTGTTCGGGAGGCCGGTGGGT
>JACQPK010000143.1 GCA_016207565.1 Elusimicrobiota bacterium | reverse complement strand
GGGGGGGCCGTTCGCACAAGACCGGCGTCACGTCTCCGCGAGCCGCCCCGCCGTCAAACATCAGCTCCGCCGGAAGCTCCGGATCGGGCAGCCTGAACTCCGGCTGCTGCTCCGCCTGCGCCGCCGCCCCGCCGCCCCCGCCTCGATGCCGCCGGTACCCCTCGAGCCAGCGCTCGAGGCTCCCGGCCCATGAGACCGAGCAGCAGCCGTAGCGGTACGCCTCGGCCGCCGCGGCGGCGACGGGAACGCCCTCGACGACGACGCGGTAGGCCGCGACGACCGTACCGGTGCGGTCTTTCCCGAAGGCGCAGTGCACGAGCACCGGCTGCCTCGACGGGTCGGTCAGCACGGCGAGCGCGCGGTCGACCTGGCGGAAGGTGGGGAACTTCCAGCCGGACATCGCGACGCTCGCGTGCGCCATCTTCAGGCGGGCGGTCTCTTCCCGCTCCCCGCGGACGACCCAGCGCCGGAGGCTCAGCACCGTCTTCACGCCCCGCTCGGCGAGCGTCCCCAGGCCCGCGCGGTTCGGCTGGCCGGAGCGGAGGACGCCGGGCGCGACCTCGCCGAATCGGGGCAGCGGCTCCTTGCCGTCGACGCCCTGTGCCTCGTAGCGCTCGTCCTCGTCGTCGAGCGGGGCGGTGGCGGCGGGCGCGGCCAACGCCAAGGCGAGCGCCCAGCTCACCATGCTTGGAGCCTGCCTCGGAGCCACGGCATGAACGCTGGGTCCTCCCACATGAAGTCGGTGTGGTGCCCGCGGAACGTGTCGACGAGGGAGGGCAGGAGAGCGTCCCAGCGCTCGGCGAACTCCTCCGGGGTCCTCGACTCCAGAGCCGCGCGGCGCAGCGTCCAGCCGGCGGCGTCGAAGTCGGCGTCGCGCTCGAGCGTGCGCGCGAGGTTCTGCAGCCCCTGCTTCCGGAAGAGTCCGCCGAAGGCCCAGGTATCGAGGTCGTCGAAGCGCCCGCGGTCGCGCCGGAGCACCTTCCACAACCGCTTCAGCTCGCCGGCGCCGAGCTCCGCGGAGTACCAGTTCGCGACGGGCTCGAAGTGCCGCGTGCGCGGGCCCGTGTCCTGCGGGCCCAGCACGGTGACGAGCTCGAGCGTCACCGCCTCGGGGAGCTCCGCCTGCCGGTACGCGTTCATGCCGGGCCAGCGGTTGAAGATCGAGAGCGTGGCGTCGGTCGCGGGCTTCCTCGCCGGCACGCGCTTGGCGACGAAGCCGGCGACCTGGCGCAGACCCGGCGCCGTGAGGACGAAGGGCAGGTCGACGCCGCGCCACGAGCCCTCCATCGCGACGTAGAGGAGCTTCGGGATGGGAGCGCCGGCGCCGATCGCGCCGCGGCGCCCGAGCTCGGCGATCGCGAAGAAACCGATCGGCGCGCCGAAGCTGTGGCCGATCACCCTCAGGGGGCGGCCGCGGTCGCCGCGCTCCGAGAGGAGCCGCAGGAGCGCGTTGGCGACGAGCCGTCCCGCCTCCGGGAGGGGCCGGGTCTCGTCGACCACCGCCAGGGCCACCTGATACTCGCCGTCGAGGCCGACCACGCCGTGGGAGTCGAGGAAGTTCATCCCGACCCCCGAGACGAACACCACGAGCTCGCGCCTCGGGTCGAGGGGGCTCGCCAGCGCGAAGCTCGCGGCGCCGCCGTGCAGGTCGAGCCGCCGCCTCCACTCGACCTTGGACCTCGCCCGCGACTCCTCGCCGAGCTCCCAGAAGCCGGGGTCGAGCACCGACGCGATCGCGGGCTCCTCCTTGGCCGGGCCGACCGGCGGCGCCTCGAACGCGGCCGGCGCGAGGCCTCGGAGCTGCCGCCATGCGTCCCCCGCGGGGGCCGCGAGCGCGGCCGCGGCGAGGAGCCTCAGAACCGTAGGACCTCCACGGCCCCGTCGTCGTCGACCCGCACGACGGTGACGGTCGCGTCCCGCGCGGTCGCCGACGTCTCGACCTGGCGGAGCTTGCCGACGGGCGGGGGCTCGGACGCCTCGAAGACGCCGAAGGCCCCGCCGTCGTACTCGCGGTGCAGGTGCCCCGCGAAGACGCCCCAGAACGGCTCGCGGCCGAGGAGCTCGCGCAGCCGACGCTTCTCGGCGCCGTTGAAGCCCGTGATCGGGCTCGGCTGCCAGGGCGTGCCGCGCGTCGAGTGGTGCTGGAAGACGAAGACGCGCTTGTGCGCCTTCGCCCAGCCCGAGTCGCGCAGCCCGCGGAGCCAGCGGTAGGTGCCGCCCGGGAAGTCGTGGATGTCGGCGTGCGTGTGGCCCCTCGGGAGCCCGAAGGGGGCGTGGCGGCGGCTCACCCAGTCGAGCGCGACGAAGCCGTAGCCTTGGTAGGAGAACGCGGCGTTCTGGAAGTAAGACCGGCCGCCGACCTCCGGGTTGTCGACGGGCGTCCGCGCTTTCCGGAAGCCGGGAAATAGGGTTTCGAGCGCCGCGAACGCGGGCGCGAACGTCTCCTCGACCTACCGGTCGCCGATCGGTTCGGGGGCCTCCTCGCGGGAGGTGCCCGGCCAGAAGTCGTGGTTGCCGAGCACCGGGACGTAGGGGATCGGCAGCGCGTCGAAGAGCGCGCGGGCCGCCAGGAATTCCGAGCGCTCGCCATGCTCGGTGAGGTCGCCGACGACCACGACGAACCGGATGTCCTGCTTCTCGCGCAGCGCGCGCACCTTATCGAGCGCGACGCGCACGCGGCGCAGACGCTCGTTGGCGCGCGGCAGCCCGCGCAGTTCGTCGTCGTAGCCGGGCGTGCCGAAGTCGGGGACGCGGCGGCCGACATGCGTGTCAGCGAGGACGGCGAAGGAGAACGTCTGCGCGGCGCAGGCGGACGCGGCGAGCCAGAGGGAGAGGGTCATGCGCCGTCTCGGAGGATAGCCCTCTCGCGCCTGGGCGGCAGTGTCGAAGGTCCCGCCGCCGCCCGCCCCCGACGGCTTACGCCGCGCAAGGGAATCGGCACGAAATCGCTGCGCGACGCCCCTGCTCCTGGAGCGTGCCGCCGTGCTTCCGGGTGAACTCAAGGCCGCCCTGGAGCCCCCGAAACCCCGAGGGCAGACCGTCCCTTTTCGCTTGACGGCGGCTGTCAAGGCCCCGGGGGCTCGATGACGCTATCCTTCGGGCATGACCCGCTTGCTCCTGACGGCGCTCCTGGCCTGCACCACGAACGGAGAAGCGGCGCCGCACGCCTCCGATCTCTCCGGCGTCTGGTCCGACGGCGAGGGGACGCGGCTGGTCCTCCGGCACCGAGGCGGCGGCGAGCATGAGGTCGAGGGGCTCTGGCGGGGAGGCGAGGCGAGCGGCGAGGCGCGGCTCTTGCCGGGCGCGGAATTCCGGTCGGCTCGCGTCGCGCTGAGCCTCCGGTCCTCCGCCGGCGCGGGCCCCTCGATCTGGGACGTCTCGCTCGACCGGACGGCTCTGCGACGCGGGCGGGCGCGGCTCTCGCGCGAGGTCCGGCCCGGCTACGTCCGGCTCAAAGTGATGACCTACAACATCAAGGGCATCCGGCATCTCGCCCATGTCGGGAGCCGCCGCGTGGACCTCCCGGGCCCGTTCCATCTCAGGGTCCCGGACGTCGACGCCAACCCCATGGGGCCGCTCGCGGCCTTCATTAGGAAGGAGCAGCCCGACCTCGTGGCGTTGCAGGAGGTGGATCGGCTCCGGCTGCCGGCCGTGGACAGCCAGGCCGAGGACCTCGCCAAGCGGACGGGCTACGAGTGGCGGTACGCCCCGGCGTCGATCGCCGGCTTCGACGGGCCGGGCCCGATCGACGTCGGCCGCGAGCATGGCAACGCCGTCCTCTGGCGGCCCAGTCCGCGGCTGAGCGTTCTCGGCGGACGGACGCACCGCCTGCCCGGCGCCCCGGGCGCCGAGCCGCGAAACGCCCTCGAGATCCGGCTGCAGGCGGGCGGACGCTCCATCGCGTTCGTCTCGACCCACTTCGCAAGCAAGGGCCAGGACCAGCGCGCGCTCCAGGCCGGCCACCTCAGCCGGGCGCTGCGGGGCCCGACGCTGCTCTTGGGGGACCTGAACGCGAGGCCGAACGCGGACGAGCTCGCGCCGCTGCGGGCGGGCTGCGAGGACGCGTTCGACCGGGGCTACGCGGGCGGCCCGGTCGGGACGATCGGCCTCCCCGAGGAGGACCGCCGGATCGACTACGTCCTCAGTTGCGGTCTGGAGACGCGCGTGCTGTCATCGTGGGTGGCCGGCACGGACGGCGACGCGATCGAGGGATTCTCCGACCACCGCGCGATCGTCAGCGTGATCGAGGTCGCGGCCGGCGCGCTGCGCGCGGCCCGCTAACGCCCGCGGGCGTCGCGGAGCGCGGCCTCGAACGCCGGGTTGTGAAAATACAGCACGGCCGTGCCCGGGGCCGCATCGGTGCCCGTGCCGACCGCCCGGCAAGCGGGGATGTGGCCCCGGCGGCGGAAGAACGGGAGGAAGGGCAGCACGCCATACACCACGCCGCACGCCGCCACGGCCACCACGAGGGTGCCCCACCAGGGCAGCGCGCCGGAGGCAAACGACGCCGCGGCGGCGCACAGCCCGACCGTGAAGATCACCATGCTCCCGGAGTTGTTCACGAAACTGCACTTCGAACAGAAGGGGACCGCGAACGTCTCGTTGAGCGTCTCCGGGCGGCCCCGGGTCACGAGCACCGCCGCGACGACCGGGAGCGTGTCCATCGTCGGCTCGAGGCAGCAGCAGCAGACCTGCGGCAAAAACACCGGGGCGCCTTTCGGGATGACGAATCGCTCGGGCACTCAGAACCCCAGGCAGTAGCTCGGGGGCACCTTGAAGCCGCCGGCCGAGCAGTGCTTGTTGTAGACCGCGGCCGGGACCTGGCAGCCGGACTGCGCCTTGCAGTCGCGGATGCAGCGCTGCTCGTTGCGGAACGCGCCCATGCACGCGCTCCAGGCCGAGCCCGTCGAGCAGGCCGGCGGGACCCCGTTGGCGGCCGGGCGGCTGGTCTCGCAGGCGGCCTGGCAGCGCGCGTACTGGCGCTGCGCCATGCACGTCGCCCATACGCCTTGGCGCTCGATGTCGCCGTGGATCGAGTTGAGCTGGTTCCGGTTGAACACCTCGCCGAGATAGGGATACTTCTCGAGCACGTCGTCGGACTTCTCGTCGCCGCCGGAGCCGCCGCCCTGCGATCCCCAGGTCGCCAGGGCGGGGGCGCCGCCGGGGATGCCCTTCAGGTTGCCGACGGCTCCCGGGAACGCCGGCACGCCTCCGCCGACGGCGCCCGGACCGCCGGTCGCGCCCGGGCCGCCCGGCGCGCCGCCACCCTGGCCGGCGCCCGGCGCGCCGCCGGCCCCTTCCCCGCCTTTGGCGCTGGGCACGGAGCCGGGCATCGAGCCGCGGGCGACGCCCTTGGAGATGAGTCCGGCGCGGGTCTCGGCGCTCCGGAAGTTGCGGAGGTCGCCGCCGGACGCCCCGCCCGCCGCGGCCGCGCGGGCGACGTCGAGGATGGGCGCGAGTTCGGTCTCCGATGACAACGCCTCGAGCGCCGGCCCCATGCCGGGTCCGGCGGCGGCGTTCTGGAGCGAGCTCAGGAAGTCCTGCTTGTCGCGGAGGGCCCCCAGCACCTTCTTGACCGCCGCGAGCTCGCCGCCCGTCTCCTGCATGCGGACCTGCCGGACCGTCGCGGCGATGGCGGGCTGCTGCTCGAGGGCGTTGAGGACGACGCTCGCGGCCCCGTTCTTGTCGACGTCGGAGGAGCGGACGTGGACCATCTCCTCGGCGCGGAAGTTCCCGCGGTCGCGGCCGTCGTCCTTGGCCTGGGCGACCTTGATTCCCTCGATGGGCGGGGTGAAGAGCGCGCCCGGGGCCTCCCGCGCGACGGCGCGCTCGCGGGGCCAAAGGGCGAACATGACGAACCCCGCGACGGCGGTCGCGACGCCGAGCATGAGCAGAAGCCTATTCGGCTCCTCATCATCGGCCATACGCCAAAGTATGGACCGAATCCCGAAAAAGGGCCAGGCCTATGGGGTCAGACCCTTTGTCAGGATTCCGTCAGGATTCTCGACGGAGAAGGGAACTTTTCGAGCGGTTTTCCGTATCTATGGGTATGGCCCGACAACCTAGACGCTTCGATACTGGAGACTTCGCCCACGTGATCATCCGAGGCAACGGCCGCCAGGACATCTTCATCGACCGGCGGTCGCGGATACGAATGATGCGCTTGATCCACGTCGCATCATTGCGGACAAAGTGCGAGATCCACGCGGTGGTATTCATGACGAACCACGCCCACGTGCTCGTACAGGTCGGCAGTGGAGGCTTGAGCAAGATGATGCAGGAGGTAACGCACCGATACGCTCAGTACATCAACAAGAGGCGCGGGACCGACGGGCACGTCTTCCAAGGTCGTTTCAACGCCTACCGTTGCGCCACCGACGCGAGGCTGCTGAACGTCCTGCGCTATATCCACCGAAACCCGGTGAAGCACGGCGCAGTCGCTCATCCTGCCGAGTGGGAGTGGTCCAGCTACAACAACTACGTCGAATTGCCGTCGCCGTTTCCTTCAAGGCTGGTCAAGACGGACTTCTGCCTGTCCCTCTTCGGAGCGGGCCGAGGCAGGATCGAGGCCTTCAACGCCTTCATGGGCGCTCGGGCCGATGCTCGTTGGCCGCACAAGCGGCTGCGCCGAAAAACGCGGCCGTCCGTGTCCCGTCAGAAAACCGCGGCCGGGCCGATTTGGCTCCCACCGCTGGAGAGGGCCATTGAGGCATTTTCCCGCCAACACGGAGTCCGCGCGGCCGAACTGATAGGCAACTCGAAGGAACGCAGGCTATCCCGCCTGAGAAGGCGGTTTTCCTTGGACGCGTCTCGGGATGGGTACTCTCTGCAAGAAATCGCGCGGGCGCTAAAGAGGAGCCGGCAATCGGTGTTCGAGTTGGTCCGTCAGCCGTGCAAATCCTGACGGAATCCTGACAAGGGGTCTGACCCTAAGCGGCGACGGGCGGAGCGGGCATCGGCTGGGACCAGTCGAAGAGGCGCTCGAGCGCCACGTCTAGCTTCAGCCGCTCCGGCTGCGCGCCGTCGCGCCGCTTGAACTCGATCTCGCCGTCTTTGAGCGTCTTCGTGCTCACCACCACCCGAAGCGGGATGCCGATCAGGTCCGCGTCCTTGAACCGCACCCCCGGGCGCTCGGGACGGTCGTCGATCAGCGTCTCGACGCCGCGCTCCCAGAGCTGCTTGTAGAGGTCGTTCGCCGCGCTCCGGACCGCGTCGTCGTCGACCTCCACCGGGACGATCACCACCGTAAACGGCGCCAGCGCCACCGGCCACTTGATGCCGTTGTCGTCGTGGTTCTGCTCGATCGCCGCCGCGACGACGCGCGTCACGCCGATGCCGTAGCAGCCCATCACCATGACCTGGCTCTTCTGCTGCGGGTCGAGGAAGGAGGCGTTCATCGACTTCGAGTACTTCGTGCCGAGCTTGAAGGTGTGGCCCACCTCGATGCCCTTCGTGAACTCCACCGGGCCGCCGCACCGGGGACACGGGTCCGCGGGCGTCGCCGAGCGCAGGTCCGCGAAGGAGTCGGCCTGGAAATCGCGGCCCGCGTTGATGCCCTTGAGGTGGGTGTCGCGCCGGTTCGCGCCGGAGACGCCGTTGGCGAGGCCCTGCAGCGCGAGGTCGGCGATGATGCGCACGGTGACCATCTGCCCCTGAGGGTTCTTCCACCGCGGCAGGTTGACCGGGCCCGCGAAGCCGACGTCGCAGCCCGCGATGCCCTTGTACTGCTCTTCCGTCGCCCGATCGAGGAGCGCGGCGCCCGCCGCCCGCTGGAGCTTCGGCTCGTTGAGCTCGTGGTCGCCGCGCACCAGCGCCATCAGCGGCACGCCGTCGGCCATATAGAGCTGGGTCTTCAGGAACTTCGCCGGCGGCATGCCGAGGTGCTGGGCCACCTCCGCCACCGAGCCCATGTTCGGCGTGTGGACCTCTTCGAGCTTCGCCGGCTCCTCGGGCGCGGGCGCCTTCGGCGCCTTGCACTCGGCGCGCTCGAGGTTGGCGCCGTAGGAGCAGGACGCGCAGGCGACGACGGTCTCTTCTCCGGTCTCGGCCAAAACCATGAACTCGTGCGAGAACGAGCCGCCGATCGCGCCCGACTGGGCCTCGACGGGCTTAAATCTCAGGCCGCAGCGCGTGAACGCCTTCTGGTAGGCCTGATACACCTGCTCGTAGTAGCGTCCGGCGTCCGAATCGTCGGCGTGGAAGGAGTACGCGTCCTTCATCAGGAACTCGCGGGCGCGCATGACGCCGAAGCGGGGCCGGATCTCGTCGCGGAACTTGAGCCCGAACTGGTAGAACATCGCCGGCAACTGCCGCCACGAGCGGATCTCGCGGCGCACGAGGTCGGTGATGACCTCCTCGGCCGTCGGGGCGAAGCAGAACTCGCCCGCCTTGCGGTCCTTGATCCGCAGGAGCTCCTTGCCGTAGACCTTCCAGCGTCCGGTCTCCTCCCAGAGCTCCTTCGGCTGGATCACCGGAAGCCAGACCTCCTGGCCGCCGATGCGGTCCATCTCCTCGCGGACGATGCGCTCGACCTTCCGGACGACGCGCAGGCCGAGCGGCAGCCACTCGTAGATGCCGGCGGCGACCTTGCGGATCATCCCGGCGCGCTGCATGAGCTTCGCGGAGACGTTGTCGGCGTCGGAGGGCGCCTCGCGGAGCGTCGGGATGAGGTAGCGCGAGAGCCGCATCAGTTGCCCACCTTGACCGGCTCCGCAGGCTTCGCCTTGAGATTATCCGGAGCCTTCTCCTTGTCGGCGGCGGCCTCGGCCTTCGCCTTGCGGGTGTCGCGGATGCGCACCAAGTCGTTGTAGGTCGCAAACAACAAAAGCGACATCAAAAATACCATCCCGATCGAGTTGGCGACCTGGAGCGTCTTGAGCGTGAGCTTGCGCCGGCTGAGTCCTTCCCAGATGTAGAGCGCGGCGTGTCCGCCGTCGAGGAGGGGGATCGGCAGGATGTTGAAGAAGCCGACCGCGACCGAGATGAGGCCGATCAGGAAGATCAGGTCCTCGAGCCCCGAATGCGCGGCCCTCGAGACCATCTGCACGATGCCGACCGGCCCGGCGAGGTCGGGCCGCTCGCGGTGGTATATCTTCGACGCCAAGGTCGTGACCGTGTACTTCGTCCACAGCCAGCACTGGTGCAGTCCTTCCTTCACGGAGCCGACGAAGCCGATATCCTTGTACTCGAACTTGGGCGTGATGCCGATGAGCCCGCGGTTGGCGGCCTTGTCGAGGTTCGGCGTCACCTGGATCTGCTGGAGCTTGCCCTCGCGGACGAAGACGACGGTGATCTCCTTCTCCGGGTTCTTGTGGATGACCTCGGCCATCTGCGTCCACGTCTCGACGGACTCGCGGCCGATCTTCACGACCCGGTCTTCGGACTTGAGCCCGGCCTTCTCGGCCGGCAGGCCCTGCGCGACCTCGCCGATGATCGAGTCCTTGCTCGGCTCCGGCAGGCCGCGGAAGTACACGACGCCGAAAAACAGCGTGAAGGCGAGCACGTAGTTCATGATCGGGCCGGCCGCCACGATGCCGAGGCGCTCGACCCAGGACTTGGCGAAGTACTCGTCGGGATGCCCCGAGCAGTCCTCGAGCGTCTCGCCCGCGGGCTTCACGAAGCCGCCCAACGGGAAGGCGCAGATCGAGAACCGCGTCTCGCCGTAGGTGATGCCGACCAGCTCGGGGCCGAAGCCGAACGCGAAGCGCTCGACTCGGACTTTGAGCTTCTTGCACATGAGGAAGTGCCCGAACTCGTGGAGGAAGATCACCATCCCGAAGGTGATCAGTACGGCGATGACGCTGATGATCATAGGAACTCTTGGGCCTTCCGGCGCGCCCACTCGTCGATCTCGAGGACCTCGGCGAACGACGGCAGACGGGCGCCGGGCTTATAGCGCTTCATGACGCCCTCGATGACGCGGGCGATATCGGTGAACTTGATGCGTCCCGCCAAGAACGCCTCGACGGCGATCTCGTCGGCGGCGTTGAGGACGGCCGGCATACCTGAGCCGTCCCTCGCCGCCTCGAGCGCGAGCGCGAGGCAAGGGAAGCGTTTGAAATCCGGCTCCGCGAACGTGAGCTGCCCGGCCTTCACGAAATCGAGCGGCTCCACCACCGGCTTGGTCCGCTCCGGCCACGTCATCGCGTACTGGATGGGGAGCTTCATGTCCGGCACGCCCATCTGCGCGAGGATCGAGCCGTCGTTGAACTCCACCGCCGAGTGCACGATCGACTGCGGGTGGATCACGATCTCGATCTGCTTGAGGGAGAGCCCGAAGAGGTTCTTGATCTCGATCGTCTCGAAGCCCTTGTTCATCAGGGTCGCGCAGTCGACCGTGATCTTCTTGCCCATCTTCCACGTCGGGTGGTCGAGGGCCTGCTCCGCGGTCACGCGGTCGAGGGATCCCTTGTGCCGGTAGAACGCGCCGCCCGAGGCGGTCAAAATGACTCGTCGGACCTGCGCGCCGTAGGCGCGCAGGCCGCCTTTGACCTTGCGGCTCTCGAGGCACTGGAACATCGCCGACGGCTCGGAGTCGACCGGGAGGATCTTGCCGCCCCAGCGGTCGGCCTCGATCATGAACTGCTCGCCGGCCATGACCATCGGCTCCTTGTTGGCCAGGGCCACGGTCTTGCCGGCCTTAAGCGCCGCCAACAGCGGCGCGAATCCCACCCCGCCCACCAGCGAGGTGAGCACGACGTCCACGTCCTTGGCCGAGGCCATCTCGCAGAGC
>JACQPK010000030.1 GCA_016207565.1 Elusimicrobiota bacterium | reverse complement strand
GGCCCGCGGGGGAGCGGGCCAGGATGCCTTTGTAGGCCTCGGCCGCCTCCGCGAACTTGCGCGCGCGGAACAGGGTGTCGGCGACCTGCGCGGACGCCTTCTGCGCCTCCGGGGACTTGGGGTAGTCGGCCTGCAGCCGCCGCCAGGTCTCGATGGCCTGCGTGTAGTAGCGCAGGTGGTAGAGGCTCATGCCGCCCTTGTAGAGCGCGGCCGGCGCCTCGACGGCCTTCGGGTTCTCCTTGGCGAACTTGTCGTAGAGCTGGTAGGCGTCGTCGTAGTTCTTCTGGCTGAACATCGAGTCGGCGATGCCGAGCTCGTTATAGCCGGAGAACGTGAACGTCGACGTGACGGCCGCGAGCATGTCCTTGAGCTTCTGCCGCTCCTCGAGCGCCCGGGAGTGGTCGTCTTTGGCGGTGTACACCCAGGCGAGACCGTCCTGCGCGTAGAGCGCGGCGGGCTCGTTCGGGTACACCTTCAGGATCATCTCGTAGATCGACTTCGCCTCGTCGGTCTGGTTCTGGGCGAGATAAGCCTCCGCGGCGTACAGATACGACAGGCTGCGCCACTTCGACTGCGACGGCGGCAGGTGGCGGAAGATGAACTGGTACGACGTCAGGATGGAGTCGTAGTTCTTGGCGTTGTGCTGCGCCTGGAGGATCGAGAACAGCGCCTGCTCGGCGATGTCGGAGGTCGGCGCGAGGTCGATGATGCGCTGGAAGGCCGTCACCGCCTCGCTGTTGCGCTTCATCGCCAAGAGCGAGTTGCCGAGGATCAGGTAGACGTTCTTGGCCAAGGCGTTCGTCGGGTAGAGCGCGATGAAGTTCTGGCAGGTCTGGGCGGCCTGGGCGTAGTCGCCGACCTGCAGCTCGACCCAGGCGAGCTTGAAGTGCGCCAGCGGCGACACCTTGATCGTCTCGGGGTACTGCGTGATCACCTTCGTATACGCGAAGAGCGCCTCGCGCATCTTGTTGTCGACCAGGTAGGACTCCGCGATGAAGTACTGCGCGAGCGGCGCGAAGAAGTCGTTCGGGTAGCGGTCGAGCACCGACTGGAAGTTCGCCCGGGCGTCCACGTAGGCGTTCTTCTGGAAGTGGGAGGAGCCGATCCGAAACAGCGCCGAGACCTTCAGCTTGGAGTCGGGGTACTTCTGGATGAAGCGCTGGTATTTCGTGATGGCGCCGTCGAAGTCCTTCGCGAGGAAGAAGGAGTCGCCGATGAAAAACTCGGCCTCCTCCTTGAGCTCCGTCGCCGGGTAGTCGCGCACCAGCCGCTCGAAGGCGGCGGCGGCGAGATACGGCCGCTTCGAGAGGAGGTACGTCTTGCCGAGGTAGAATTGCGCCTCGGGCGTCTTGACCCTGGTGAGCGCCTTCTCGGCCGCCGCGTAGTCGCCCTTGTGCAGGCTCACGATGCCCTGGGCGTACAGCACGTCGGGCACGTTCAGGTAGTTCGGGTAGCTCTCGCCGAGGAGGAAGAGGTTCGCCTCGGCTTGGCTGAACTGCTCGAGCGCGAGGTCGGCGTAGACGATCCCCATCCACGCCTCGGGGATGATGTAGGACTTCGGGAAGTTCTTCTCGACCTTCCGGAACTCCTCGATCGCGTTGCCCCAATCCTTCGCGTTGTAGTAGACCTCGCCGACGCGGAACTGGGCGGACGGGCCGAGCCCGCTCTTCCTGTGGCGGTCGACGACGACCTTGAAGGCGTCGCGCGCGCGGTTGAGCGCGTCGATCGCGGTCTGGTTCCGGGGCGCCAGCAGCCGGGACGTCGAGGCCTTTTTCGCGGAGGCCTCGGCCTTGAGGATGACCAGCGCCTGCTCGAGCCAGGACTGGCCGACCATGAACTGCGCGTCGGCGCTTCGGGGGGACTCGGCGAAGCGCTTCACGAATCGCTCGAAGGCGTCGATCGCCGCGGCCCGGTCGCGGTCGGTCTCCGTGTAGAGGCTCGAGGCCGAGTTGAAGAGCTCCTCCTGCTCCTTCGAGCCCGTGTTGGGCGCGGCGAAGCCGGTTGCGGCGACGGCCAAGACGATCGCGATCGTTGTGGGATATCTCATGCGGGAAAGATCGAGGTGAGGCGCTTCTCGGCGATCTCTTGCTGGAGCTTCGCCACGAGCTCGTCGGCCGTCATCGCGGCGACCTGCCGCCCGTCGCGCAGGCGCAGGCTCACCGTCCCCGCCGCGACGTCCTTCGGACCGAGGATGGCCATGTACGGGACCTTCTCCAGCGTGGACTCGCGGACCTTGTAGCCGATCTTCTCGGGTCCGGCGTCGAGGGCGGGGCGCAGCCCCGCGTGGCGGAGCTTGCCTTCGAGCTCGCGCGCGGCCGCCTCCACCTCGGTGGCGACCGTGAGGACCTTCACCTGCACGGGCGCGAGCCAGAGCGGGAAGTGCCCCGCGTAGTGC
>JACQPK010000142.1 GCA_016207565.1 Elusimicrobiota bacterium | reverse complement strand
GCACATCGCCGAGGCGTGCCTCCGCAACGTCGTCTAACGCCCTCGCCCTTCTCCTGCTCGTCCTGGGCGCCGCGCCCGCGGGAGCCACGGTGGGCTATCGCGCGGGGGACGCCGGGTTCGGGCTGAGGCTCGGCTGGCAGTACCCCACGGCCACCGACGGGCTCGACATCGCCGCCCGGTCGGGCCCGGCCGGCGGCTTCCACTACTTCCGCCACCTGTCGGAATGGTTCGCGCTGGGCGCCGAGCTCGATGCCGTGCTCTTCCGCAAGGGACAGGAGCCGCTCGTCGGGGGCCGCGCGCCCGGACAGCGCCTGGCCGGCTACACGGGCGCGGCGCTGGGCACCGGACGCGTGAACCTGGTGTTCGACCGCCCCTGGACCGTCTTCGTCAAAGGCGGGGCCGGCGTGCACCGGACCCGCGCCCGCGTCGACACCCTCTCGGACACGGGGATCAAAAGCCACCACAGCCTCGCCCTGCTCGCGGCCGGCGGGGTGGAGGCCATGGTCGCGCGGAGCCTGTCTTTGGCGTTCGAGGCCCGGTTCTTGTCGTTCCATCTTGACCGCAACAAGTTCGGCCTCGAGTCGGCCGAGGTCCTCACCTATCAGTTCGGCGTGAACTTCCTCTTCGGCCGCAAGTAGACTCTAGGCCTTCGACGCGCCGCAACAACTCGGTAGCACGCGAAGCATTCGGCCGCGAGCGGCGCCCGCCTATACTGGCGCGCATGAGAACGGCCCCCTTCGTGGCGGCGGTCCTGGGGCTCGCGGCGACCGGCGCGCGCGCGGCCGAGCCTCTCCTGCCCGACCTGATCTCGTGGGCGAAGGAGGGCCGCTACATGTACGACGCCCGCATCGAACGAAACGGCTCCGGCCGGAAGCTGCTCAAGTTCTCGGCGGCCGCGGCGAACGCCGGCCGAGGGCCGTTCGAGTTGCGCGGGGTGGTCCGGCCGGACGGCACCACGACGGCGTTCCAGCGCGTCTACTACGACGACGGGTCGTTCACCGACCACGACGTGGGGACGTTCGTGTTCTCGGGCCACGCCGGGCACAACCACTTCCATTACGCGGAGTTCGCCTCCTACCACGTGAGGGAGGTGAGGGGGGGCGACACGGTCGGCCGCATCCTCCGGACCTCGCCGAAGATCGGCTTCGCGATGTGGGACGTGACCTCCTACGACCTCCGGCTGCCGAACGCCCCGGCCGGCCCCGTGTACAACCGGCCCGACGGCATGGACCGCGCGCCGCAGGGGATCTCCGTGGGCTGGGCCGACATCTACGACTGGAACCTCGATGAGCAGTGGGTGGACATCACCGGGCTGCCGGACGGGGACTACTGGCTCGACAACACGTTGGACCCCGGCCGCCGGCTCCGCGAGAGCTCGCACGGCAACAACACCACCCTCCTCAAGTTCCGCCTGCGCGGCGACACGGTGGCGTTCAGTCCCGCGGAGAGCCCTCCCCAGCCGCAGCCGGGTCCGGTCGCCGTCGCCGACCTCCAGGTCTTCCCCAATCCCTGGCGCGGGGACCAGCACGGCGGCCGTTCGGTCAAGTTTCTCAACCTGACAGACGGCGCGGTCGTGAAGATCTACACCGCCGCGGGGCGCTACCTGCGGACGGTCACGGCCCAGGGCGGGGAGGCGAGTTGGAACCTGACCGACGACTCGGGGACCACCGTCCCGTCCGGCTTCTACTACTACAACCTGGAGGCCCCCGGAGGGCGCCTGAAGCACGGAAAGCTTGCCGTGATCAAGTAAAAACCCGCTACAATGGCGGTCGGGAATGGCCGGCCACCCCTGTAATACTTTCTTGGCTCGCGCGAATACTCTTCTAGGAGCCCGGGCATGGGAGCGGTACTCGTGAGCCCCACGGACGCCGTCCAAGACTTCGCGGCCTTCTATGATGAGTGGTTCGACCGCGTCTATAACTACGCCCGCCACCGCACCGGCTCGGCGACGTCGGCGGACGAGATCGTGTCCGACGTCTTCACCCGGGCGCTCGACTCCTGGCACCGCTTCGATCCCCTGGAGGGGGACCTACGCTCCTGGCTCTTCTCCATCGCCTTCCGGTCCGTCGCCGACCACTACCGCTCGGAGAAGCGGCGCGGCTGGCTCACCCTGGACGCCCTGTTCGGTGCCCGGGATGCGGCCACCCCTCCCGGACGCAGGCTCGAGGAAGCCGACGAGACGGGGCGCTTGCTGGCCGCCCTCGCATGCCTCGACGAGCAGCAGCGGGAGGTCGTGTCCTTGAGGTTCTACGGCGGCCTGACCAACCGGGCCATCGGCAAGCTCCTAGACCTGAGCGAGTCGAACGTCGGCGTCATCCTTTTCCGGGCCGTTCGCCGCCTGCGCCAAGCGCTCGCCGGCGAGGAGGTGGGCCGTGGCTGACCAAACCCCGGACGAACTCGGCGGCGAAGCCGACGAGCACGATCGCGCGCTGGCGCGGAAGCTCGCGGCCTCGGACCTGAGCCGCGAGAGCCGCGTCAAGAAGAGCCTCAAGGATGCGCTCCTCGCTCGCGAGGCCGTGCCGTTGGCGGAGCGGGCGCCGGCGGCAGGCTGGGCGTGGAGCCCTCGGCGCTTGGCTTTCGCCGCCCTCCTTGCCGTCGTCGGCCTGGGCGGCGGGGCGGGGGCGCGGTTCTGGCTCTCCGGCAGAGCCGCCTCGCCGGAAGCCGCGAACCGTTCGGATGCGTTCCGCCGCGACATGTCGGAGCGGTCGGCGGCCGTGTGGGCGCGCCTCCTCGACGCCCTGCGCCCGGAGGACCCTTCCGCGCGGCCGCTTTCGGTGGAAGGCCTCGTGGGGGCGCTTCTCGGCCACAAGGACCACCCGGCGGCGACGGCCTTCGCCGCGGACTTCCAGAGCAACCCGGCGTTGATGGACGTCTGGGACAAGTACCGTCGCGCCGAGGGAGCGCTCGGCGTGGAGTGGCTCGCCCGGGAGCTTGCTCACTCCAACGCGTTCATCGAGATCCTCAACCAGCACGCCCCGAAGCCCGGCTTCGAGGAGCTGAGCGAGGGCCTCGCGAGCGGGATCAAGGCGGCTCGGGTCGCGGAGCTGTCGGGAGCGGCGTCCGCCTCGCCGAGCGGGCCGCGGGACCGGATCGCCGCGCTCGCCCCCGGCGGCGGCGCCCCGTCGGGCCCTCCGGTCAGGGTCGCTCTTTCGCCGAACGCCGGCTCCGGGGGCTCGGCCCGCAAGGACAACGAGTACGTCACGAAGGCTCAGCACCCAACCGACGCCCACGCCACGCTGAAGCTCAAGTCCCTGAAGGCGGCCGGCCCTTCGCGCGCGACGAGCGCATGGGCCTCCTTGTGCTTCCGCGGCGACCCGGCGATCACGAAGTCCGAATGCAACGCGATCAGCCGCTATCTCGGCGCGCACGCCCTGTGGGACGCTTGCTTCAACGCCAGCCTGGTCAACAAGTGCATCTCTCTGTGCGAGACAAAGCCCGGCCTGGGCTGCGCGACCCAGGCCGCCGCGATGCGGCAGTGCCAGACCGAGCGGCCGGTGTCGCAGTGCGCCAGCGCCTGCAGCGCGAGCGCGAGCTGCGGCATCACTACGGCCGGCGCCGGTCGCGCGGACGGAAGCAACAACACATCGAACAACACCTCCAACGACACGTCCAACAACGACCCCGACGAAACCCCGGTGAACAAGACAGACGGCGTGCGCAGCGACGACAGGCGCAGCGACGATAGGCGCAGCGACGACCGGCGCAGCGACGACCGGCGCAGCGACGACCGGCGCAGCGACGACAGGCGCAGCGACGACAGGCGCAGCGACGACAGGCGCAGCGACGATAGGCGCAGCGACGACAGGCGCAGTAACGGCGATCGCAGCAACGGCGATCGCTCCAACGGCGATCGCTCCAACGGCGATCGCTCCAACGGAGACAGCGGGAAGGGCGAGAGCAACTGCAACGACAACCGGAACAGCGACGGTACGAACTGCGGGCACCGCACCACCCAGAACCGCAATAATGGCGAAAACGGCTCGAGCAACGGCACCAACACCAACACCAACACCAACACCAGCACGAACACCAACCGCACGACGGGAGCGGGGCGCCGCGGGCCCTAACGTCGGCCGAGCGCGCCGGAGGGGAACGGGCCGGACGGCCCTATGAGATCGTCGCGGCATGCGCTGCCTGCCGTCATCGTCGCGCTTTACGCCGGCCTCGCGTTCCTCTCGCCTGAGCGTCTCCACGCCCTTGCCGAGGAGGACGGCTGGATCGAATGGCTGACGTTCGCCCTCTTCGGAGCCGCCTCGGCCGGGTTCTTCTCGGAGGCGCGGGCCCACAAGGGCGCCGCGGCGTGGGGGCTCGCCGGCGTCGCGCTGCTCTGCTTCGCCGTCGCCGGCGAGGAGATCAGCTGGGGGCAGCGCATCTTCGGCTTCGTGCCCTCCGAGCCGCTCTTGTCCTCGAACATCCAGCAGGAGGCGAACTTCCACAACCTGCTTCACGCGCTGTTTAGGCCGAAATGGCTGGTCGTGGGCCTCCTGTCGGCATGGGGCGGCGCCGGACCCCTCCTCGCCCGTGTCTCGGGACGGCGGCTGGGCCGCCTCGAGCCGGCGCTTCAGGCCGCGGCGTCTCCGGCCGCGCTCGCGCCCTGGTCGGCGCTCGCGTGCGCGCTCATCATCGTCGATCCCGTTCCTTCCACCGCCGAGTACGTAGAGCTCCTGGCGGGAGCCTTGTTCTTCGCCGCCTGCCTCCAACGGGCTCAAGCGCCCCGGGCGTCGTTCGTCCTGCCGGGGCTGGCGGCCGCCCTCACGGCGGGAGGATTGGCGACGACCGCGTGGTCGCCGGCCGCGAACACGGAAGCCAAGCGGAGCTGCGCGGACCGGGAAGTCGCCGCGCTCGCGGACGCCGTCGCCTCTCGCGCCTTCACCCGCCGGCTCACGAAGAAGACGTTGGTCCACAAGCGCGCGTTCCGGGCCGTACGGGAGGGTTATCTCGATGAGGCGGTGGCCGGCGCCCTGACGGGCGTCGAGTGCCCCGGCGACGACGACCCGACGCGCCGCCGCTACCTCCTCGATCCGTGGGGCCAGGCCTACTGGATTCGCTACGAGGACGACCGCGGGGCCGGGAATCTGGTCGTCTACTCGTTCGGCCCCAACCGCCGGCGCGATTCGTCGCCGGAAAACCCCTACGGCGGCGACGACCTCCGCTCGCCGCAACGGGTTCTCGACGCTCCGGCTCGCCGCCGCTGAGCGGCCGGGCTCAGGGCGCTCGAGAGGGCAGCGAGCGTTCCTCCTCGGCGACGCGTTGCTTGCCGAGATAGAAACCGAGGAGGATCATGCCCCAAAGGAACCAGAGGCCCAAGAAGCCCCACGCGAACCAGCGGACCCACGCCGGGATCGTCGGGATGCGCTCGCCGGCGTCGAGATCTTTGAAGTCGGCGACGTCATGCGCGCCGTTGGCGGGTGCGGCCTTCGCGCGGCGGAACGGCTCCTTGCAGAAGTCGCACCAACCGGCCTCGTCGGGGTTCTCGAACCCGCAAGCGGGGCACTTCACGGCCTGAACGCGTCGGCGAGATGGCGGATGCCTTCGGGCGTCACGGCGACCACGTCGAAGCGGGCGGGCGCGTCCGACAGGCCGTGGAGGGCGAGGTAAGACTCCGCCGCCCGGGTCAGACGCCGCTGCTTGCGAAAATCGACGGCGGCTTCCGGTCCGCCGAACGACGAGGAGGACCGGGCCTTCACCTCGACGAACACGATCTCGCCGCGGTCGCGGGCGACGAGGTCCAGCTCGCCGGCCACGGTGCGGTAGCGGCGCTCGAGGATCGTAAATCCGCGGCCCTCGAGGTACGTCGCCGCCCGAGCCTCGGCGGCGAGCCCGTCCAAGGGGCTCACTCGGCGAGCGGCAGCGCGCCCTGCACGACGGGGGCGAAGCTGCGCCGGTGGATGGGGCTCGGACCGAGGCGGTCCAGCGCGGAAAGGTGCTCGGCCGTGGCGTAGCCCTTGTGCTGCGCGAAGCCGTAGCCGGGGTAGCGGGAGTCGAAGCGGCTCATCCAGCGGTCGCGCGCGACCTTCGCCAGGATGCTCGCCGCGGCGATCGACTGCGAGTACGCGTCGCCGTCGACGAGCGCCTTCTGAGGCAAGGGGAATCGAGGGATCTCCTTGTTCCCGTCGACGACGACGAGGAGCGGCCCGCCGCCGAGCCGCAGCTTCTGGATCGCCCGGCGCATCGCCAAGAGCGAAGCTTGGAGGATGTTGTGGACGTCGACCTCCTCCCAGCCCGCCCAGCCGAGGGCGACGTGCGAGGCGTGCCTCCGGATGACGGGATAGAGCTCCTCGCGCTGCTTCGCCGTCAGGACCTTGGAATCGCGGACGTCCCGAAGCTCCTTGAGATCGGAGGCGGGAAGCACGACGGCCGCGGCGACGACGGGGCCCGCGAGCGGGCCCCGTCCCGCCTCATCGACGCCGACGAGGGTCGCCACGTCGTGATGCGAACGCAGCGCCTCGTCGAACCGCCAGAGCTTGTTGCTCCGCACGGTGGGAAAGGCCTACGCCGGCAGCGCGGCCTTCGCGCGAGCGTCCTGCGGCTCGCCGTCCTTCTTCGCCGGACCCGCGGCGGGCTTGGGCGCTTCCTTGGTCTCCTCCTCGGACAACCGGGCGGCCTTGCCGCTCAGGTTGCGCAAGTAGTAGAGGCGCGAGCGGCGGACGCGTCCGGACCGCACGACCTCCACCTTGTCGATCCTAGGCGAGTTGAGCGGAAAGCTCCGCTCGACGCCGACGCCGAAGGAGACCTTGCGGACGGTGAACGTCTCGGAAGCCCCCGCGCCCCGGCGCCGCAGCACCGTGCCCTCGAAGACCTGGATGCGCTCGCTCTCGCCTTCCACGACCTTGATGTGAAGCCGCACGGTGTCCCCGGGCTTGAACGGGGGGAAGGTCTTCTTGGTGTCCTGCGTCATATGAGTTTCTCCCTGATACGCTGATGTCAACGGATACGATCTGAGGCCGCAAGCTTACGCTTGTCGAGCAAATCCGGACGCTTCTTCTGCGTCGCGCGCCGCTGCGCGTCGCGACGCCACTCCTCGATGCGTCGATGATCCCCGGACAACAAGACGTCGGGGACCGCGCGGCGCCGCCAGACCCTGGGCCGCGTGAACTGCGGGAAATCGAGCAACCCTTCCGAGAACGACTCTTGCAGAGCCGCGTCCTCCTTCTTCAGCACGCCGGGGACGAGGCGGGCGACCGCGTCGACGATCGCCATCGCCGGGATCTCGCCGCCCGTCAAGACGAAGTCCCCGAGGGAGACCTCCGCGTCCACGTACTCCAGGACGCGCTCGTCGATCCCCTCGTAGTGCCCGCAGAGGAGCACCAGATGCCGCGCCCGCGACAGCTCGCGCGCGAGCCGCTGATCGAAGCGCTTCCCCTGCGGCGAGAGATAGACGACGCGCGCGCCGCGCCGGCGCACCTGTTTCAGCGCGCGATACACCGGCTCGGCCATCAAGACCATGCCCGCGCCGCCGCCGTAGGGGCGGTCGTCGACCGTCCGGTGGCGGTCCTCGGTGAAGTCGCGCGGATTGACGAACGCGACCTCGACGAGGCCCGCCTTCCGGGCCCGTCCGACGATGCTCGCGGAGAGCACCGGCTCGAACATCTCGGGAAACAGCGTCACGATGTCGATCCTGAGCGGCCCGTGACGCCTGCGCTGGGTCATGCTACTCCAGGTCCACCAAGGCCTTCTCGCCGGACTTCGAGGCCGCGGCGCCGACGACGGCGCGCACCGCCTTGATGACCTTGCCCTGCTTGCCGATGATCTTTCCCTTGTCGTCGTCGGCGACCTTGATCAGCAGGTTCTTCGCCCCGCCCGAGCCTTCCTCGGACCGGACTTCGACCTGGTCCGGGTGCTCGACTAGGCTCTTGGCCAAGAGCGTGACCAGCTCCTTGAGATCGGCCATGGGACTTACTTCGCCGCCGCGGCGGGCTCCGCCTTGTTGGCGAGCCGCGCGAGCGACGCGACCGAGTCGGACGCCTTCGCGCCGACCTTGATCCAATGCTCGTAGCGCGCGCGATCGATCTGGACCTTCTCCTTGGGCTTCTCGCCGCGCGGGTTGTAGGAGCCGATCACCTCGAGGGGCCGCCCCTGCGGGCCGCGGCTCTTCTCGATCGCCACCACCCGGTAATACGCCTGCTTCGTCTTTCCCGTCCTCTGCAACCGAATCACGACAGCCATGTTCACTCTCCCTGATACGCTATCGTCAACGAATACGAGTATACGAGGCGCGAACGGTTCGTCCTCGATCAAAAGCTTCCTGCGCGAGGGCCCGGAGCTCTCGCACCGCCTTGGCGGGATCCGGCTTCCGGTACACCGCGCTGCCCGCGACCAACGCGTCGGCGCCCGCCTCGGCGGCGAGCGGGACCGTCTCGGCGTTGATGCCGCCGTCCACCATGAGCCACACGGGCCGGCCCGAGCGGTCGATCGCCTCGCGCAGCGCCCGCACCTTCTCCAGCTGGTCCGACAAGAACGCCTGCCCGCCGAAGCCTGGCTCCACCGTCATGACG
>JACQPK010000001.1 GCA_016207565.1 Elusimicrobiota bacterium | reverse complement strand
TGATTTCTTCCTCTGCGATCCTTTCAGTGAATTCCTTAGCGTACCTTTGCGTTAGTCCGTTTTCCTCGTCGACGGCGCAGTTAACTTAGGAGCCATGTGCCTAATGTGATACGATAGAGGTAGCGTGCCGGGCCTCGATCGATCGGCGTAACGGTGAGGCCAGGCACGCACCTCATAGCAACGCCAATGCGGCCCGCACGTCTCATGCGCGTCATCCGCGACTTCGCGCGACGGCGCGACTGGGAGCAGTTCCACCTGCCGAAGAATCTCGCGATGGCGCTCTCCGTCGAGGCCTCGGAGGTCGTGGAGCTCTTCCAGTGGCTCACGCCCGAGCAGTCTCGCCGGCTCTCGCCCGCGCAGCGAGCCGCCTTGGCCGACGAGCTGGCCGACGTCTACGTCTATCTCCTCAAGTTGGCCGATGGTTTCGGGATCGATCTGGAGGCGGCGGCGTTCGCGAAGATGCGCAAGAACGCGCGGAAGTACCCGGTGCGGAAGGCGCGCGGCACCGCCCGGAAGTACTCCGAGCTCTAGAAGACAGGTTCGACGTCGAGCTCCAGCGACAGCCCCCCGCGCAGCGTCAGCCGGTGGCGCTCCTTGGGGTAGGGCGGGCGGAGGCGGAAGACGGAACGCCCGCCGGGCAGCGACTCCTCCTCGACGACGAAGGCCGGGGCGTCCGCGTCGTAGCCGAAGGTGATCGGCGTGACCTCGCCGCCGTCTCGCTCGACGGCGTGGCTCATCCGTTCGCTCGCCTCGAGGCGGAGCGCGCCGCTCAGCCCCACCAGCCGCGCCGCGGGTTCCAGCGCCACCGTCACCCGGAGCGCCTGGGGGGCGGGCCGCGGCCCGGCGGACCTCGTCGCGCAGGCCGTGAGCGCGAGGACCGCGAGGGCCGCCGCGCGCCTCAGAAGTCTACGTGGAGCCCGGGGCACCGCGTCTTCAGCCAAAGGGAGAGCTCGTCATCGGCGAACTTGAAGGCGCGGTCGCCGTTGGCGTAGTTGAATATCTCCCGGTTCTTCACCGTGCACGTCTGGCCGTACGCGCTCCGGAACGCGGCGTCGCCGTTCGGGAGTCCGGAGGGCAGCTCGCCCATCCGGAAGCCGACGTCGAGCAGCAGCCCGTTGTAGCTCGGGAACTCGACGCCGCCCCGGTCGGCCGGGTCGATGCGTTGGGCGACGGTGACGCCGCCGCGGCCGATCGACGCGATCTGGGCGTCCTGGGTGTTGAAGGTCACGGTGTCGCCGTTGGACATCAGGACCGAGACGGCCGGAGTCTGGGGGTCGACCGTGACGTCGGGGGCGACGACGCGGGGAAAGAAGTAGAACTCGCGGGCGGAGGTGAAGCGCCGGGTGTCCTCGCCGGCGCCGTAGGAGTTGAACACCATCAGCATCCCGTCGCTGAAGAACGCGTAGTCGCGATAGACCATCCCCACGGCCATGGGGTGGATCGAGACGTAGCACTTGCCCGCGCCGAGCTGGTCGGCGTAGCCCTGCGTCCCTCCGGCGTGAGCGGGGTCGCGGCGCACGCACTGCACGCCCTTCGAGCCCGGCCCGACGTCGCCGACGTACGGCCTCCACGCCTGCGCCCACGACGTTGCGGCCAGCGCGACAACCAGTGCCATGAGGTTCATGGCCGCATCCTACTAAAGTTGCGCCGCGGGCGGCTGATGGCTCCCGGCAGGGGGTGGGTCGCCCGCGGCAGATCGGTGCTTCGTCGGGAGTATAGCGCGGGCCTCCGCCTCGCGCAGCGGTCCACGGGGCAGAGCCGCGGAGGCGTTGAGCCCAGTCTCCGCCCGACGCGCCGAGCGCGGATTAGGAACAGCCGCTGACGCTAGGCAGTATGCCGTCGCGCACGGCCCACGTCCGGCGCACGGCCTCCAGCGGGAGCGAGCCGTAGAGGTGGGGGAAGAGCGCTCCGCCGCGCGAGGGCTCCCACCGCAGCGCGTCCCGGAGGGGCGCGGGGTCCACCTCGGCCAAGACGAGCTCCGGCTCGCCGACGAAATGCTTGGCGGCCGTGCCCGCGAGCTGGCCGGCCGCCGAGAGATGGATGAAGCCGTCGCGGCGATCGTGCTCCGACCCGTCGAAGCGCCCGTCGCGCCGGAAGGAATCCCACTCGGCCGGACGGAGCAGCTTATAGACCACGAGCGAAGGCTAGCAAACAAGGCGCCGTCAGCGAAAACAACCGGCACCGGAGCAAGCGGCGCGTACCGCTGCCTCTTTTCGTCTTGAAGCGCTCCTTCGTGGAGGTTCGCGGCTGCCGGCGCTATCCTCGGCGTGAACGGCGAGGGGTGTCCGCCCCGCTAGGAGAGCGTCATGGACTTTCGCCACATTCCGGTCGGTTCGACGGGCGCCGCCGAAAGCGGCAAAGCTGCGGTGCGCTTCGGGGCGTTCGCGCGGCAGCTGGTCAAGCTGCGCCAGGAGGCGGGCTTCCCGTCGGCCTACCAGTTCTACCACCGCAACGGGGGGCGCAGGCACTTCCCCTTCACCTATGTGCACTACCTCCGGATCGATAAGGGGATCCGCCTCCCGAAGCCGCACTGGATGCCTTGCTTCCTCTCGGGGCTCCGGCTGACGCCGGGCGAGGGAGGCTGTCGGGAGCTGTTCCTCGGCTACCTGAGGGACCTCGTCTTGACCGAGGAGGCCTTCGCCTTGATCGTCGCTCCGCTCCTGGAGCAGCAGGCGCGCCCCGAGGCGTCGATCGCGCAGGAGGCGCTGCGCTGGATCAAGACGGAGCACGCGGTGCACCTGACGCCGGAGCAGTTCAAGGCCCAGACGTCCACCGACGCGGCGTACTGGTGCGCCGAGCTCCTGGTCAACGACCGCGGGACGTGGTCCGCGGCCGAGCTGGCGAACCTGCTCGGCCTGGAGGCCGCGCCGATCCGCGCGGCGCTCAAGAAGCTCAAGGACGTGGGCATCGCCCGTGAGGTCGGCGAGGGCCGCTACGCGAGCAGGCACGAGGGGAAGGTGTACACGTACCCCGGGCGGCTGAAGGGCCTCGCGGCCTACCTCGACCAGGTCGAGGGCTTCTGGGACAAGATGTATGCCAAGCGCGGCAAGGAGACGGGCACCCGCGTCGAGCTGGTGCGCGCCGACGAGAGCGCCATGCGCCGGTACTTCCAGGTCCTAGCGCAGACGCTGGACTCGGCGAACCTCTACTCGCGCACGACGAAGGGGGACGACAGCGGCCTGTTCGTGATCGAGGCGAGCGTCAAGAAGGTCTTGCCGTTTTAGGCTTGGACCAGCGCATCGCGACGAGCATCGGCCAGCCGCGGTAGCGCCGGGCTCGAGGGAATCTGTGAGCGAGCACGCCATCGGGAGCGTGCTCGCTCATGCTGTCCAGGCCGAGCCCCGCTCGGAAGCCCGCATGCGACGGATTGTAGCTATAATGCCGCGTGCTCTTCTTCGGGCTGCTCGCCCTGTCAGTGACCCCGTGGGCGTCTCCGCCGGCCGCCCTCGTCGGCGGGATCCTGTTCGGCCTGCTCGCGAGGCACCCCTATCCCAAGGAAAGCAAGGACGCGACGAAGTGGCTGCTCCAGGCGAGCGTGGTCGGCCTCGGCTTCGGCATCGACCTGGCGCGCGTCCTCGAGGCGGGCGCCGGCGGCTTCCTCTATACGGCGGGAGGGATCGCGTTCGCCCTCGCGGCGGGCGCGTTCCT
This sequence comes from Elusimicrobiota bacterium, assembly GCA_016207565.1. GTDB lineage: Bacteria > Elusimicrobiota > Elusimicrobia > UBA1565 > JACRDR01 > JACRDR01. The sequence goes on along the minus strand of JACQPK010000001.1, from coordinate 1,745 downwards.
CGGGCGGAGGCTCGGCGTGCCCAAGACGACGGCCTACCTCATCTCCACCGGGACGGCGATCTGCGGCGGCAGCGCGATCGCCGCGGTCGGGCCGATCGTCGGCGCGGACTCCGACGAGATGTCCGTGTCCCTCGGGACGGTGTTCTTGCTCAACTCGGTCGCCTTGCTCGTGTTCCCCGTGATCGGGACCGCCGTCGGCCTGACCCAGGAGCAGTTCGGGTACTGGGCCGCGCTGGCCATCCACGACACGAGCTCCGTCGTCGGGGCGACGGTGCGCTATGGCGCGGCCGCGGCCGCTGTCGGGACGACCGTGAAGCTCGCCCGGGCGCTCTGGATCGTGCCCGTCTCCCTCGGCACGGCGGCGCTCACCGGCGGCCGGGCGAAGACGCAGTGGCCGTGGTTCATCCTCCTCTTCGCGGCCGCGGCGGCGGTGAGCACCTATCTCCCCGCGGGAGCGCCCCTCTGGCGTGGGATATCGGCCGCGGGCCGCGCCGGCCTCACCGCGACGCTGTTCTTGATCGGCAGCGGCATCTCGGTCGCGGCGCTCAGGAAGGTCGGGCTGCGCCCGCTGGCGCTCGGCGTGACGCTCTGGCTGCTGGTCGCGGCGCTCTCGCTGGAGCTCGTGCGCCGGGGAATCGTAGCGTAATGGACCGCGACGATCTCGCCGAGGTCGCGCTCCTCGGCTTGGTGGGCTACGTGTCGTTTGCCTATTATCCGGTCGTCGGGTGGCTCGCGGGCACCCGCGGGACCGACTTCGGGCCGCTCCTGCGCACCCCGGTCGACGACGCGATCCCGTATCTGCCCGTTTTCGCCCTTTCCTACGGCCTGGCCTACATCGCCCCGATGGCCGCCGCGCTGGCGGTCCTCAAGCTCCGAGGCATGCCCGCGTTTCGCCGCGTCTTCTTCGGCTACCTCGGGCTCCTGGCGCTCCACTACGCCTTCTGGATCGCGTTCCCGAGCAGCGCGCGCGGCGTCATGCTGGCGCCCGAGGCCGTGTCCTCCGGCTCGTGGGCGCCGGCCGTGCGCGTCTTCTATGGCATCGCGCCGCCGTGGAACGCGTTCCCGTCGTTCCATGTCGCGGGCTGCTGGTACTTCTACCGCGTGATGCCGCCCGGCCGCGCGGCGTGGTCCCGCCTCTATCTTCTCTGGTTTCTGACGATGTTCGCCTCGACTCTCGCGCTCAAGCTCCACTGGTTCATGGATTCCGTCTTCGGCTGGCTCGCCGCGGAGGCGTTCTACCGCGCGGTGCACCGCCGGCTCGAGGCGACGGACGCCTGCGCCTGGACCTGGGACTCGACGCGCGCCCGCCTGACCGCGCTCGGGGCGCCTCTCCTCGGCCTCGCGGCGGCTCTCGGCCTGGCGATGGCCCGTCTAGGCTACCCGCGCTAGTTTACCTTGGCTGCGTAACCCAGAGGTACGCGAAGGGAAGTCACGGAAAGGGACGCGAAGGACGGATCGAGGAAATTTCTCGCTTTGCGCGCCTTTCTGTTACTTCCTTTGCGTGCCTCCGCGTTGCTCCGTTAGTTAGGGATCGGTTTGCACGTGGACTAGAGATCGATGCCGAGCGGGCGGTCGGCGAGGTTGTGGAAGGTCGGCTTGTCTCGCACGATGGCCTGCGTCGGCAGCTGGTCGGACGCCGTCCGCGCCAGGTCGAACTTCTTGACGGCGGTGCCGATCGCCATGAACTCGAGCATGCCGGGCACGATTTGGTACACGTAGGTCTTGATGCCGACGACGTCGTCGGC
>JACQPK010000154.1 GCA_016207565.1 Elusimicrobiota bacterium | reverse complement strand
TGTCCGTCTGGAGCATGCCCGCGTTTTGCAGGCCCTCGTAGGACTCGCCGCCGGTCATGCAGCCGTCGGAGACGATCGCGACGACCTTGTTCTTCTCGCCCTTCACGTCGCGGCCCGCGGCCATGCCGACGGCCGCCGAGATCGCCGTGGAGGCGTGTCCGGCGCCGAAGGTGTCGTAATCCGACTCGTCCCGCTTGAGGAACCCGGAGAGGCCCTTGAACTGGCGGATCGTGCCGAAGCCCTTCTGGCGGCCGGTCAGCAGCTTGTGCCCGTAGGTCTGGTGCCCGGTGTCCCAGACGAGCTTGTCGTCGGGCGTGTTGAAGACGTAGTGCAGCGCCACGGTCAGCTCGGCGGCGCCGAGCGACGAGCCGAGGTGGCCCCCGATCTTGGACACGGTCTCGAGGATCATCAAACGCAGCTCGTCGACCACCTGGGGCAGCTTGGCTTGGGGCAGAGCCCTCAAGTCTTTCGGCGACTGGATCTTCGGCAGCAGTTCCATTGCGTCTCCTGGGTTAATGGTCCCTGGTTACGACGTAGTCGGCTAGATCGTGCAGGACCGCGGCCCGCGTCCCGAAGGGGCGCAGCGCGGCGTGGGCGCTCGCGAGCCAGGCCTGCGCCTGGCGGCGGGCGCCGTCGAGCCCGTAGAGGCGGGCGTAGGTCAGCTTCGCGTTCGCCTCGTCGGACCCGCTCTTGCCCAGCTTCTTCTTGTCGCCCACCACGTCGAGGACGTCGTCGGCGATCTGGAAGGCGAGGCCCAGCGCGCGGCCGTATTCGCGCAGGCTCGTGCGCTGCGACGGCGAGGCCTTCCCGAGTATCGCCCCGGCCTCGAGGCTCGCGGTGATCAGGGCGGCGGTCTTGTGCGTGTGGATGTAGGTCAAGAGCCTCTTCGCCTTCGACTTCAAGCCGTTGTGGAGGCGCTTCGGGTCCCAGCCCTCCGCCTCCAGATCGGCGATCTGGCCGCCGACCATCCCGCGGGCGCCCGCGCCCGCGGCCACGACGCGGATGAGGTCGGTCGCCTCCCGAGCCGAAAGCCCGGCGCGGGAGGCGTTGTCCGCGGCGAGCTCGAAGGCGTAGGTGAGGAGCCCGTCTCCGGCGAGGATCGCGACCGCCTCGCCGTAGACCTTGTGGTTCGTCGGCTTGCCGCGCCGCAGGTCGTCGTCGTCCATGGCGGGCAGGTCGTCGTGGATGAGCGAGTAGGTGTGGATCATCTCCAGCGCGCACGCGGTGAGCCGCGAGACCGACGCGGAGCGGCCGCAGGCCTCGGTCGCGGCGCCGACGAGGACGGGCCGCAGGCGCTTCCCGCCGGCGAACAGGGAGTACGACATGGCCGAGCGCAGCGTCTCGGGCTCCGAGGCCAGAAACGGGATCGCGGCCGCGCCCCGGCCGGACAGGCGCCGCTTGAGCTCCGCCTCGACGGCCTTCCCGTTCCGCTCGAAGTAGCGCGTCAACCTTTCATTCATACGCTATAGAGTACCTAACCATTTCTCCAAAAACCGGCCCAGCCGCTTCATTCCCTTCGACTGCCGGGGCCACCACGACGCGAGCCCCGGCGCCTGCGTCCAATGCGCCGCCAAAAAACGGACCGTCGCCCCGAAGGACGCGTCCTCGGGACCCACCGAAGGCGCCCGCTCATCGACGAGGTCGAAGACCGCTCGGACCGCCCCGAACGCGGTGCTCCGCGCCTCGCTCCAGGAGCGCAGCGCCGCGGTCTCGAGGTCGACCGCGACCGCCCGGTGCTCCACCCCCACGGCGCGCTTCTCATCGGGGCTCAGCACCCGCTCCGAGGAGTGGAACGCGCCCAGGTGCAGCGGCACGCCCAACGACGTCGCGACCGAGCGAGCGAGCTGCACCCATTCGACGTGCATCCCGCGCAGGTCGGCCACGAGGTCCGCGCCCCGGAGCCCGTCCTGCAGGGCCCCCGCGAATCCGGCGCTCACCACCAAGTCCGGCGCCGGCCATTTCAAATCGTCCAACGACTCGAGCGCGGCCGCCGCCTTCTCGCGGCCCATGCCCGTCTCCAGCACCCGTACGAGCTTCCCGCCGACCTTCCCGCCCCAGGCCTTCGCCCCGGCGACGGGCTCGAGCCCCCAGCGCTTCGCCAGCGGCCCCGCCTCCCACGGCGTCGCCGCCGCGATGAGGATCATCAGCGCGGCGGCGCAACGACCACGGACGCGCCCGGCGCCCTAGCCGGCGCCGGCTCGGAGCTCTTCCTCAGGCGCGCGAGCGCCGCTTGGGCCGTCGCTTCCGGCACGTAGCGGTTCTCGAGGAACCACCGCGCGGCGTCGGCCAGCGCCTGGCGGGCCGGCGTCTGCGGCAGCCCGAGCTCGCGGACCGCCTTCGTGGAGTCGAAAAACATCTTGTGCCTGGCCATCCGCACCGCGTCGAGCGGGGCCATGGGCTCGCCGCCGGTCAGCCGCGCCCGCGCGGTGTCCAGCGCCCCAAAGGCGTAGGCCACGGCGTAGGGCGTCTTGAAACGGGGAGCGGGCAGCCCGGTCAGGTCCGCGAGCAGATCGAGCAGGGCCTTGAGCGATAGGTTCTCGCTGCCGAGGATGTAGCGCTCGCCGAGCCGGCCTCGGCGGGCGGCGGCGAGGTGTCCGGCCGCGACGTCGGCGACGTGGACGACGTTGAGCCCCGTGTCGACGTAAGACGGCATCCGTCCGGCCAGGAAGTCGACGACGATCTTGCCGGTCGGGGTCGGCTTGATGTCGAGGGGACCGATGGGAGCCGCCGGGTTCACGACGACGACGGGAAGGCCCTTCTGCGCGAGCTCGAGCGCGGCTTGCTCGGCCAGCCATTTCGACTTCTTGTAGTCGCTGACGATCTCGTCGGCCGAGCGGTACTCGGAGCGCTCGTCGGCGGGAGCGTCGTCGCGGACTTTCACGGCGGCCACGCTCGAGCAGTGGACCACCCGCTCGACGCCGGCCTTGCCGGCGGCCTCGATGACATTGACCGTTCCTTGGACGTTCGCCGCGTACATCGTTCTCGGGTCGGGCGCCCAAATCCGGTAGTCCGCGGCCACGTGGAACACGTAGCGGCAGCCCCGACAGGCCGATTCGAGGACGGCGCTGTCGCCGAGATCGCCCTCGGCGATCTCGGCGTTGAGGCCCGCGAGATTGCGGCGGTCGGAGCCGCGCCGGGCGAGGGCGCGGACGTGGAATCCCTCGGCGAGCAGGAGCCGCGCGAGGTTCGCGCCGACGAAGCCCGTGCCGCCGGTGAGGAAGACCTTGTCCATCAGGCCGTGCCCACCGTCTCTCGCTTCTCCTCCGCCTCTTTCGCGGCGTGCTGGAGCAGCGCGAGCTTCTGGGCGCCCTTCACCTTCTTCGGCCCCTTCACGGTCGCGAAGTCCACGACCATCTCGATGAACTTCCGCGGCCCCGAGAAGCCCTCCATGACCGCGGGCGTCTCGTAGCCGACGTGCGTCATGCAGTTGGCGCACTTCGGGTTGCCGGAGCTGCGTCCGTAGGCCGACCAGTCGGTCGTGTCGAGGAGCTCCTGGTAGGTCTTGGCATAGCCGCCGTCGGCGATGAGGTAGCAGGGCTTCTGCCAGCCGAAGACGTTGCGGAGCGGCATGCCCCACGGCGCGCACTCGTAGTCGCGCTTGCCCTCCAGGAAGTCCATGTAGAAGGTGCTGTGGTTGAACGCCCAGCCGTTCTGCCTCCAGCCCTTGATCGCCTCGCGAAACCAGGAGCGAGTCTGCTCCAGCTTGAGAAAGAGCTCCTGCGCGGGCGCCTTCTCGTAGGCGTAGCCGGGGGAGATCATCATCCCGTCGAGGCCGAGGTCCTGCATCGCGAAGTCGAAGAACTTGCGGAACTCCTCCACGTCCTCGCCCTGGAAGATCGTGGAGTTGGTCATGACGTAGTGGCCCATCGCCTTCGCCTTGCGGATGGCGGAGACGGCGGTCTTGAACACGCCGTCGCGGCAGACCATGCGGTCGTGGGTCTTCTCGATGCCGTCGAGGTGTATCGAAAAGATCAGCTGCGGCGACGGCTTGAACCGGTGGAGATTCTTCTCGAGGAGCAGGGCGTTCGAGCAGAGGTACACGTACTTGCCGCGCGCGATCAGGCCGGAGATGATCCGGTCGATCTCCGGGTGGATCAGCGGCTCGCCGCCGGCGACGGACACGACGGGGGCGCCGCACTCGTCCGCGGCCTCCCAGCACTGCTCCGGGGTGAGCTTCTTGCGGAGGATGTCCGGCGGGTACTGGATCTTGCCGCAGCCCGCGCACTCGAGGTTGCACGCGAAGAGAGGCTCGAGCATCATCACGAGGGGGAACTTGTCCCGTCCGGCGAGCTTGTTCTTCAGGATGTGCCCGAAGACCGACATCTGCATCGAGAACGGAGCTGCCATCAGGCCCCCTGCAGCGCCGGGCCCAGGGTCTGGGCCGCCGGAGTCCGGCGCGAACGCTCCGCGTCGCGGAGCAGAGTCTGGTACTGGCCGAGGGCCAGCACCGGGAAGTTGTCTCGGTACAGCGTGTACTCGAGATAGAACACCTTCGGAAAACCCGTGCCCGTGAACTCCGTCTCGTCCCACGTGCCGTCGGGCCGCTGCGTGCGGAGCAGCCACGCCACGCCGCGCTCCACGGCCGGGTCGGAGCCGTGTCCGGCCGCCATGAGCCCCATGATCGCCCACGCGGTCTGGCTGGGCGTGGACGGCCCCTTCGCCTTGAGCGCGGGGTCGTGGTAGGTGGCGCAGGTCTCGCCCCAGCCGCCGTCGGGCCGCTGGACGGCCTTGAGCCAGTTCGCGGCCTTCTGGATCCACGGCTCGTGCATGTCGTAGCCGATCGCGTTGAGCCCGCGGAGCATCTGCCAGGTGCCGTAGATGTAGTTGACGCACCACCGGCCGTACCAGGAGCCGTCGCGCTCCTGCTCCTTCTTGATGAACTCGATCGCGGACTGGACGCACGGATACGAGAGGTCGTAGCCGACGTAGCCGAGGAACTCGAGGATGCGCCCCGTGATGTCGGCGGTCGGCGGGTCGATCATCGCGTTGTGGTCGGCGAACGGGATCTTGGTGAGGATCGCCTTCGTGTTGTCCTTATCGAAGGCCGCCCAGCCGCCGGACTTCGACTGCATCGAGAGGAGCCAGTGCAGGCCGCGCAGGCACGCCTTCTCGCGAGCGAGCTCGAGGCGCTCCTCGAGGTGGACGTGGCGCAGCGCGAGCATCACCATCGCGGTGTCGTCGATGTCGGGGTACCAGTCGTTCTGAAACTCGAACGCCCAGCCGCCGATCGGTCCCGTCGGATTCGTGACCCGCCAGTCGCCGGCGACCCGGATCTCCTTCGAGAGCAGCCACTCGGCCGAGCCGCCCAAGGCGCGGTGCTCGCGGTAGAGGCCCGACTCGGCGAGCGCGATCACCGCGATCGCGGTGTCCCAGACCGGGGACTGGCAGGGCTGCATCTCCAGCAGGTCGCCGCGGTCGAGCTCGAGGCGCTCGAGGTGCTCGATCTCCCGCTTGAGGCGCGGGTCATGGTCGGAGTAGCCGAGGCACTTCATCGCCAGGATCGTGTTGACGATCCCCGGGAAGATCGCGCCGAGCCCGTCGGAGTGCTGCAGGTGCTCGAGCATCCAGGACTCGGCCGTCCGCAGCGCCCACGCGCGGATCGCGTGCGGGCCCTTGCCTTCGATGCCCTTGAGCGCCTTGTCGCACCAGAGGAAGAAGCTCGTCCACGAGAGCAACGAGTGCGGCGGCATGAGGTCCTTGAGGGGGACGAAGCGCCGCTCGTCGGGGAAGAGCTCGTCGAGGCGCGCGTGCGGCGGGCAGGTGACGTCCGGCCGCTCGGCCCAGACGATCGACAGCGGGACGACGATCGCGCGCGTCCACGAGGACATCTCGTAGATGTTGAAGTAGAACCAGTTCGGGAAGCACATGAGCTCCGGCGGGATCGTCGGCACGCCCTTCCAGTCGTAGAGCCCGAACAGCGCCATGTAAAACTTCGAGTAGGTGTTGACCTTGTGGATGCCGCCGAGCGCGTTGATCCGCTCGCGCGCCTTCACCATGCTGGGCTCGTCGGGGGCGTGGCCCGCGAACTTGAGCGCCCAGTACGCCTTCACCGTGGCCGAGATCTCGGCCGGGCCGTTCTTGAAGATCGGCCAGCCGCCGTCCGGCAACTGCTGGGACAAGATGAACTTGGCCAGGCGGGCGATCTTGGGCGAGTCGGCGCGCCCCAAAAAATACAGCAGCATGATGGTGTCGGACTCGAGGGTCGTGTCCGCCCGCAGCTCGGCGCACCAGTAGCCGTCGTCGGAGCTCTGCTTCTTGAGCAGGGCGGTCTGGGCCCGGCGGATGGCGTTCCGGAGGTCCTCCGGCAGCCCCGGCTGCTCGGGCAGGCGTCCGGCCTCCGGCTTGAGGTTATCGGCCCAGTCCTTGGGCTTCCGGTACAACGGCTGCCCGAAGGGGCTCAACCACTCGCTGACGAATCGTCTCACCACGCGGTTCCTCCCGGATATCCCCGAAAACGGCGCGTAAATAAGGCGGCGCATTATACCAAAAAACCGCCATAAAACCGCGAATTTCCCTCAATGTTCCGACGGGGCCGGTGGGCCTACGCTCAGGGTAGGACGAACAGGTAGATCGCGTCGGCCCCGGCCGCGGCGGCCTTGGCCAAAAATGCCTGGTCGAAGCGGGCCTCGGCCGTCAGGAGGACGACCCGGCCGGTGTTGTCGGCGGCCTTGAAGACCCAGGGGGCCCACCAGGCGGCGGCCGCGGTGGCGCGGGTGGCGCCGGCCGCCGCGCCCGCGGTCTTGGTCGCGGTCGTGACCGCGGCGTTGGCGCCGGTGAGCGCCTTGGCGGCGTGGCCCGCCCCGAGCATGACCCAGAGGATCGGGTTGAGCATGCCTTCGGCCACGTTCTCGAAGGTCCCGGTCGCCACGCCCGCGGCGGAGTAGGCCGCGGCCTTCCAGCCCTTCTCGCGCGCGCCCTCCGCGATGAGTCGCTTGCCGTAGGTGCCCGCGCCGTAGCCGTCTTTGAGGACCTCCACCGCCTCCTTCGGCCCGATCGGCGCCGCGACGATCTCCCGGCGGACCGGGCTCGGGATCGGATAGGGGAGCCCCTCGAGCGCGCGAGCGCGGCTCGCGCGCACGGAGGACTCGAGCCGCCGCCGCGCCGCGGGCGTGAGTCGGACGAGCGTGCCTGGAGCGTCGACGAGCCTGCGCATGACCGGGTTCTTCGCGTAGGATCCGCCGGCCTCGATCGAGTAGAGGTCCCGGTCGCCCACCTGGGCGGCCAACACCTGGGCGCCTCCGGCGAGCCCCGTATATAAGGTAGCGGCGACGTCGTCGGCGAACGTCAAGACCTTGCCGGCCACGGGCGCTTTCATCACGCGGTCGCCCGTCCGGCCGAGCCAGGACTCGCCTTCCTTGGCCGTCACCGTCTTGTCGTGGCGGGTCCCGGTGTGGCGCCACTCGGAGCCGGTCCAGACCTCCGTGTCCACGCAGACCTGTTGGAGCTGGTCCTCGTGCTTCCACGGCCCCCAGCCCTTGGCCTCCTTCTCGTCACGGACGCGCCAGGTGAGGCGGCGGCCGTCGGCGGTGTAGCGCCGCCAGTAGCCCGGGCCGTCGAGGCGGGGGAGGACGAAGCCGCCCTCGCCGTCGGGGGAGAGCGCCGTCCCCGAAGGAAGGGTCTTCATGTCCTCGGCCAGCCCGGCCAGGCCCGCGGGAAGCCCCGGGAAAGACGTCGCCGCCGCCTCGGGAGGAGTGCCGGGGGACGAGGCGGCGGCGGTGAGCGGGAGGACCGCGGCGACGAGCAGGGCCAATATCCTCGCGTGCCGGGTCACGCTCTTAGCATGGTGCCCACAAGGCCTAGGAAGGAGCGTCCAAGGGCCCGGGCCCGGCCTGGGCCCTTCGGCCCCTCGGGTTTTTCGAGGAGGACGCGTCTCAGCCGGGGAGCGGTCGAGACGGGAGCTCCAGCGCGTAGGCCCAAAGTCGGGCGCCGGAACGGTCCTTGGGCTCCCCTTGTCGAGGGCCGCCCTCTGCTACGATGCGGGCCATGGCCCCTCGATCCGCCGCCGCCTTGCTCTCCGTCCTCCTCGCCGCCTCTCCGGCGCTCGCCCAGACCCGCGTCGTCGTGCCGGTCATGCCCGTCGCGGGAGCCCTCGGCGTCGCGGGCTCAGCCGCGCAGGCGTCCGCCTCGCTCGCGCTCTCTCCGAGCCCGATCCCCGCCGCGCCTTCCGTCCGCCCGGCGCCCGCCGGGGCTCATGGAGCCGGCCTGCTCCGGGCGCGGGCCGTCGTCGACGCCGCCGCTCGAAGCCTGGCGGCGCCCCTCGCGCTCGGGCGGTCGCCCATCGCGGCGGCGGCCTGGCAGCGGGCGTTCGACGGAGGCACCGGCTCGAGCGACGGCTCCGGACCGGTCGCCCCCCGCAAGGACATCGTCGAGATCCGCGAGATACCGGCCAACGGCGGGCAGGTCGCCCCGACGGCGGTCTACCGGCAGGACCGCTGGCAGGCGCTCCGGAAGGCCGGCACGCTCGACTCCGATTTCACCGACGTCTACGCCGTCCGCACGCGGGTCGACTTGGCGCGCCAGCCCCTGGCGGGCGCCGAGCTCCTGGCCGGCGTGCCCGGCGAGTTCGCGATCGTGCGGCTGCCGGAGTCCCGGCTGCCCGCGTTCCTCGAGCGGCTGCACGGTTTCGGCCCGCATCACGGGGCGCTCGTCCGGATCGACGGGGAGCGCATCCTCCCGGCCGGCGCGGCCCCGGCCCCCGTCATCGCGATCGACCAGACCGTCGCGCTCGCGCAAGCGGCGGCATCCAGGGTGGACCCCGCGAAGATCCAGGAGACGGTCGAGGAGCTGGCGGCGATCCACACCCGCTGGTACAAGTCCGCGACCGGCAAGGGCGTGGCCGAGGCGCTGGCGAAACGCTATCGCGCGCTCGCGGGCTCCCGCGCCGACGTCGAGGTGATCGTCGACGACCACGCCGGCAAGCTGCCGCAGCCGAGCCTGATCGTGCGGATCAAGGGCCGGACACGGCCCGACGAGATCGTCGTCATCGGAAGCCACATCGACAGCACCGCGCGCGACCGGGCGCCCGGCGCCGACGACGACGCGAGCGGGACGGCGACCAACCTCGAGACCTTTCGCACGCTCATGGAGCAGGGCGCGACCTTCGAGCGCACGCTCGAGATCCACGGCTACGCGGCCGAAGAGGCGGGCCTGCTCGGCTCCAACGAACTGGCCCGCCGCTACGCGAAGGCCGGCAAGAAGGTCGTCGCGATGCTGCAAAACGACATGAACCTCTATAAGCCCAAGGGCGCGCCGGACAAGATCTGGTTCGTCACCGACGACACGACGCCCGAGCTCAACAAGATGCTGGCTCAGCTCGCGGCGCGCTACGCGGGCGTGCCGACCGGGCAGGGCCGGCTGTGGGGCGGCACGAGCGACCACCTGTCCTGGAACCGCACCGGCGTGCCGACGTCGTTCCCGTTCGAGGATCCCTCCGACAACAACCCGAACATCCACTCGGAGCGCGACACCACCGAAGGCATGCACTTCGGGCAGGCCGCCGCCTTCACGAAGCTGGGCATCGCCTTCGCGGTCCACTTCGCCGGCGCCTCGCCCCTCAAGCGTTGGTAGCGCCGCTCGCCGCCCTGCTCGCGTTCGCCTGCCGTTAATTGTGATAAAATGACGTCTTCGTGAAGCTTCTTTACGTCTCCGAGGCCACCGGCTGGTGCGGCGGAGCAAACCAGATCTGGCTCACCGCCCAGCGCCTCAAGCGGCTGGGGCACGAGGTCTCCGTCGCCTGCCGCGAGGGCTTTACGCTCTTCGACCGGCTCAAGGCCGCCGGCGTCGGCGTCATCCCGTTCGTGCCTCGCCAGGACTACGATATCCCCGGCGCGCGGCGCTTGGCCTCGATCGCGCGCGAGGTCGGGGCCCAGGTCGTCCACGCGCATCACCCGCGCGCGCACGCCCTCGCGCTCCTGGCCACCTTCGTCGGCCTCTCGGCCCCGGTCGTGGTGACGCGCCGCGTGATCACGCCGATCGGCCGCAATCCCTTCAGCCGCTTCAAGTACTCGTCGCGGCGGATAAAGCGGTTCATCGCCGTCTGCGAGCCCGCGGCCGACGAGCTCGTGCGCGCGGGCGCCGAGCGCTCCCGCATCGACGTCATCCCGTCGGGCGTCGACTTCGCCCGCTGGGAGCCCGCCCGCGCCGGCCGCTCCCGCGCCGGGGACGGCCCGCCCGTCGTCACGATGGTCGCCCACTACGCGGCCATCAAGGGCCACGAGGTGCTGCTGCAGGCGATCCCGCTCGTCCGCCGCGTGATGCCCGAGGTCCGCTTCCGGATCGCGGGACGCGACACCGAGTCGCTCCGCCCGAAGGCGAACGCCCTCGGCCTCAACGGCGAGGTCGAGCTCCTCGGCGAACGCCACGACATCCCCGAGCTCCTGGCCTCCAGCCGCCTCTACGTCATGCCGAGCCTCCAGGAGGGGATCGGCACGGCGCTCATCGAGGCTCAGGCCGCGCTCGTGCCGACGGTCGCCTCGCGCGTGGGCGGGCTGCCGTACGTGGCCGACGAGGGCCGCGCGGGTAGGCTCGTGACGCCGGGCGACCCGAGGGAGCTCGCCGAAGGCATCGTCGCGGCCCTCCGGGACAAGGCCGAGTCCGAGCGGCTCGCCAGATTCGGCTACCAGCGGGCCGAGCGCCTCTTCTCCGTGGACGCCGTCGTGGAGCGCCTCGAGAAGGTCTACCAGAGCCTCGCGTAGTGAGCTCCGTCCCCGTCCTCATCTACCACCACGTCGCCCCCGACCGCGAGGTCACGCCCGCGGGCTTCGAGCGGCAGCTCGAGTGGCTCGCGGTCAACGGCTACCGCACGCTGACGGCCGACGAGCTCCACGCCCACGTGACGGGCAAGGCCCGCGCGCCGGAGCGCTCGGTCGCGCTCACGTTCGACGACGGCTACGCCGACAACTGGGTCTACGCCTACCCGGCGCTGCGGACCCGCGGGTTCACGGCGCAGGTGTTCGTGATCACCGGCCGGATCGGCGAAGGCGCCCCGCGCCCGAACGCCGGGCAGGGAGGGCGCCTCGCCGACACGATCACCCGCGAGCGCGAGCCGGAAGGCTTCCTGCGCTGGTCGGAGCTTTCGGCGATGTCGGCCGACGGGACCTTCGAGATCGGCTCCCACACGGAGACACACAAGGACTTCGTCCGCGAGCGGCCGTGGGCCGACCTCGACGGCGAGCTCTCGCGGTCGCGCGAAGCGATCGAGCGGCGCGTGAAGCGCTGGAGCGGCGCGCTCGCCTGGCCCTGGGGGGACTACGAGGCAGAGTGGCTCGAGCGCGTGGAGGCGGCCGGCTACCGCCTCGCCTTCACGGCGATGCCGGGAGCGAACCGTCTCGGCTCCGGCGGCTTCGAGGTCCGCCGCTTCAAGGTCCAGCGCGAGGACCTGCGCTGGTTCGGGCGCCGGATCCACCTCTACCGCTCCCCGCGCCTCGCGGCGGTGTACGGCCGCCTCTACGGCCTCGACCGCAAGCTGAAGTCCCTCGTCCGCGGCCGCCGCATCTAAAATAGTAAACCCTGGGGACTGTCCCCAGGGTTTACTCTTTGGAAGGGAAAGCCGAGGATGGGATTCGAACCCACAACCTATCGCTTACGAAGCGATTGCTCTACCGTTGAGCTACCTCGGCGCGAGGGTCAGTATACCAACTTATGGCGTCACGCGGCCAGCGTCGACAGCGGCGCGGCGAGCTCCGGCCGGTCGGGCTCGCGGCCGTCCGGCAGCCGCCACGCGGGGGTCTCGAGCGGGAGGACCGCGAGGCTGCGCCAGAGCGTCACCGCCTCCAGAGCGCGGTAGGCCGGGACGCCGATCGTCAGTTCCGCCTGCGGGACGTTCGCGCGCAGCGTGCGGTGGAGCCGGTCCCAGACGTTGAGGATCGTGGAGAAGTTCGAGTCCGTCTCGCGCCGGACGAGCGAGTGGTGGATCCCGTGCATCCGCGGCGTCACGATCGCCGCGAAGAGGAAGCGTTCCAGCGCGATCGGCAGCCGGATGTTCGCGTGGTGGAACTGCGCGGATAGGGTCACGAGCGTCTCGAACAAGGCCAGCGTGAACGGGTCCACGCCGAGTACCAGGACCTGCGCGGAGCGGTAGCCGGTCGAGAGGACGAGCTCGCCGACGTGAAAGCGCGAGGCCGTCGTCACGTCGAGGTCGAGGTCGGCGTGGTGGACGCCGTGGAACCGCCACAAAAACGACCACCGGTGGTTGGCGACGTGCCACAGATAGAGCGTGTAGTCGAGGAGCGCGACCGCGAGCGCCGCGGCCGCGGGCCCCTTCCAGCCGAGCCAGCCGAGCAGGCCCCACCCGCGCGCGCTCACGTCGCTCGACACCGCGAGCACGATCGGGAAGAAGACCGCGCGCAGCACCAGCGCGCCGACGGCGGCCAGCGCGAGGTTGATCGCCGCGCGGCGGAGCTTGGAGGCGACCGCTTTCCGCAGCGGGAGCAGCGCCTCGAGCGCCAGGAGGACGAGCAGGGTGCCGAGGAGGAGGCCGAGGCGCATGCTACGCGATGACGGGCGCGGACGCCGCGGGCGAGACCTTCGGCTCGTTCTCGGGGACGGTGAACAGGAAGGTCGTGCCTTGGCCCGCGGCGCTCTCGACCCAGATGCGGCCGCCGTGCGCCTCGACGATCTCCTTGCAGATCACGAGACCGAGGCCCGTGCCGCCGGAGGGCCGGACCTTGTTGAGGGTCTCCGGCACCTGGGAGAACTTCTTGAAGAGCTCGCTCAAGCGCTCGGCCGGGATGCCCACGCCGGTGTCCGACACGGCGACGACGATCTCGTTGGGCTTGCCGCGGTAGGCCTTCACCGTGACGCTGCCTTCGGCGGGCGTGAACTTCAGCGCGTTCGAGATGAGGTTGACCAGGATGCGGCGGAACGCCTGCGGGTCGGCCCACACCTGCGTGAGCTCGGGCAGGAGCGCCGCGTCGAGGCGGATCTGGTACTGGTCCGCGCGGACCTTGAGGAGCTCGATGACGCCCTCCACCTCCGATTGCAGGTCGACCACGGAGGGGGAGAAGCGCATCCGGCCCGCCTCGAGCTGGGTCACGTCCAAGATGTTGTTGATGAGCTCGGCGAGGGAGTGACCGTTTTGCACGATGAGCTGCAGCGTCTCGGTCTGCTCCTGGGTGAGCGGCCCGCGGAAGCCGCCGCGGCACAGCTCCGCGTAGCCGATGATCGCGTTCAGCGGGTTCCGCAGGTCGTGCGTGATCTTCGCCATGAAGCTGTCCTTGAGGTCGTCGAGCTCCACCAGGCGCTGCGTCATGCGGTTGAACTCGCGGGCCAGCCTCCCGAGCTCGTCGTCGCGCGTGACGGGGATCCGGTGCGTGAAGTCGCCTTCGGCGACCCGGCGCGAGGCCTTGACCAGGTCGCCGAGCGGCACGAGGGCGTAGAGCACCCAGCCGACGGAGAAGAGGATCGCCAGCCCGGTGCCGGTGAGGCACGCCTGCAGGAAGCGGCGACGGGCGTCCTGCTCGATCCAGGCGAGGGCGTTCTGGAGCGCGGCCTCGCGGTAGGCGACGACGAACGTCCCCATCGGGCCCGTCGGCGCGACGACGGGAGCGGTGAAGACGCGCTGCGAGACGTTGCGCAGCAGGATCCGGTGGAGCACCGACGGGTCGCGCTGAGAGGCCGCGAGCTGCGAGTAGTCGTTCGTCGAGTACTGCCCGCGCAGCGCCGCGTCCCCTTGGAGGAAGTCGCTGTGGACCAGGATGCGCGAGTTTCCGTCCACCAGCACCGCCTCCGTGAAGGCCTTCGGCGCGGTCATCTGGATGAGGAAGTGCAGGCCCTCGAGGCACCGCCGCTCGAACTCGGGCCCGGCCGAGTTGCCGCAGTGGCTCGCGAGCCGTTCGACGCCGGCGAGGATGTAGGCGTCCTGGTTCT
This sequence comes from Elusimicrobiota bacterium, assembly GCA_016207565.1. GTDB lineage: Bacteria > Elusimicrobiota > Elusimicrobia > UBA1565 > JACRDR01 > JACRDR01. The sequence goes on along the minus strand of JACQPK010000154.1, from coordinate 19,725 downwards.
CCTCGAGGTGCGCTCGCTCGGAGCGGTACGTCATCCAAAGCGAGCCGCAGACGATCGCGAGGATCAGCCCCGCGAGGACCAGGCTGAGTTGCACCGCCAGCTTCATCTGGGACTTAGCATAACCGATGCGCGGCCCGGCCGCCAGCGCCGAGGCCGATTTACTACCATGCTGGCGGTGCGAGCGGCGTCGATCTGGCTCTTCTGCGCGTTCCTGCTCACCGGCGCCTGCTTCATCCACCCGGTCGAGTACGACAACACGGTCAGCCGCTTCTTGGCCGTCGGCAGCCTCGTCGACCGCGGCACCCTGCACATCGACCGGGACCACGAGCGCACCGTCGACAAGTCGTTCTTCGGCGGACACTATTACTCGAACAAAGGCATCGGCACGCTCGTGGTCGGAGCTCCGGCGTACTGGGCGCTTCGGAAGACGCTCCTGCCCAGGATCGAAGGGCTCCCCGAGCCGCTCCTCCTGTATGAGGAGCACGCCCGCTACCTCCTTCGCCTGCTGACCACGACGCTGGCGTTCGCGGTCCTGGCCGTCCTGATGTTCCGCCTGCTCGCGGACTGGGCGTCGCCCCGGGGGGCCTTCTGGGCGACGCTGGCCTACGGCCTGGGAAGCATCGCGTCTCTCCACGCGACGCTCTTCTCCGGGCACCAGCTGACGGCGTTCTGGCTTTTCGCCGCGTTCTTTTTGCTCCGTCGCTCGCGCGGGGCCGCCGGGGCGCTCGGAGCCGGGCTCGCGGCGGGCCTGGCCGTCCTGACCGAGTTTCCGGCGGTGTTCCCCGCGCTCGCCCTGGCCGGCTACGCCGTCGCCTCGCCCCGGCGCGGCGCGCCGGCGAGGGCCGCGTTCCTCGCGGGGGCGGCCGCGTGCGCTGCGCTCTTGGGCGCCTACAACCGCGCGTGTTTCGGCAGCGCCTTCACGCTGTCCTACGAGGTGCTCGGCAATCCCACGTTCCGGGACTACACCGCCCGCGGCGTGCTCGGTTTCACGGCCCCGAGCCCCGCGGCGCTCGCGGCGCTGCTCGCTTCGCCGGCGCGCGGCCTCGGCTTCATCATGCCGGTCTTCCTCTACGCGCTCCCGGGACTCGCCGCCATGAGGAGGCTGCCGGGAGCCCGCGTCGAGGCGGCCGGGATCGCCGCGACGTTTGCGGGCATGGCCGTCCTCTTCTCGGGCTACGCGGGCTGGCACGGCGGCTGGACTTACGGTCCCCGCTACCTCGTCCTGCTCCTGCCTTTTCTCGCGGTGCCGCTGGCGTGGGGCGCGCGTCCGGGGATCGCGTTCTTCGCGCTGCTGGGGCTGTCGGCGGCGCAGGTGCTCGCCGCCCAGCTCGGCATGCCCCACGCGCCGCCGTCGATCCGCAATCCACTCGTCGAGCTCGTGCTCCCGCTGTGGCGCGACGGCTATTCCTCCACCACCCTCTTCGGGCTCGGCGGCGGCGAGGGCGCCGCCCTCATCGCCGCGCTCGCCGCCGTCGGCGCGGTCGCCGGGCGCGCGGCGTTGAGAGGGCTGCCGGCCGCCGCGGTCCTCGCGCCGAAGCCGGCGGAGCGGTGGTTCGCCGCCTGGGGGGGCTGCGTCGTCTTGGCGCTGGCCCTCGCGCGCACGCCGGACCCGAGGAGGCCCGCGTGTTTCCGGGCGCTGCTGCTGACGCACGCCGCCCGGACCACGGGCGCGGAGCCGCTCGCCCTCTCGGCCGAGCGCGCATGGTCCGAGGCCGGGGGCGCGGACGCCTGCGGGGCGGTGCTCCGGTGAGGCCCCGGGCCTATTGGCTTGCGGCGCTCGCCTTCGCCGCCTACACGAGCGCGCTGTCCGGCGCGTTCCTGATGGACGACTTCACCTACATCGTCCGCAACCCGGCGAACGCCGATCCGGCGCAGTGGCTCCGCTTCCTCTACGACCCGGCGAGCGTCGTCGCCCACGAGACGATGTCGGCCCACGCCTACCGCCCGCTCGTCGGCCTGGTCTACGGCGCCACGCGCCTGGCGGCGGGCCTCAATCCCTTTTGGTTTCACCTTGTCTCGCTGTGCCTGCACGCCCTCAACACGGTGCTCGTGTTCCGGCTCGCGTCGCGGTTCGCGTCCGGGCTCGCGCCGTGGGCCGGGGCGGCCCTGTTCTGTCTCCACCCGGTCCAGGCCGAGGCCGTCTCCTACATCGGCGCGCAGCCGGACCTGCTCGTGACCTGCTTTTGCCTCGTCGTGTTTCTCGCCTACTCGTCGGAGGGCTACGAGCGGAAGGCCGGCCTGCGGTGGGGGGCCTGCGCCGCGTTCGCCGCCGCGCTCCTCTCGAAGGAGACGGCGCTATTTTGGCTGCTGGCCGCGCCCTGCTACGATCACGTGGCGCGACGCGCGTGGACGCGCGAGCGCCGCCTCCGCGCCTGGCTGCCGTTCGCGGCGCTCGGACTCGCGTACCTCGTGGCGCGCGCGGCGGTGCTCGGGCGGGTGAGCCACGAAGGGAGGCCGTGGGGCGGCGGCTGGCCGATGCACGCGGTGACCGTCGCGCACGCGGCGTTCCAGTACCTCGCGAACGTGGCGTGGCCTCTCGAACTGCGCGCCTGCTACAACTTCGAGGTCGGTCCGCGCTTCGCGGCCTGGGCCGCGCTCAAGGCCGCCGTGACGCTCGCCGTCGTGGCCGTCGCCGCGCGCGCGCTGTGGCGTCGCGCGCCGGCGGGCTTCTTCGGCGCGTGGGCCGCGGCGGCCATCCTCCCGGCCTCCAACGTCCTGCCGCTGGTGGTGCTCGGGGCGGACCGCTTCCTCTACGCGGCGATGGCCGGCATGGCCGGGGCGTGGGCGCTCTGGGTCGCCCGGTGGCCGCGTCGCTGGGGCGCCGCGGCGGTCGCGGCGATCTCCGCGTGCCTGTGGGCGCTGAGCGCGGATCAGCAGCTCAACTGGCAAAACGACGTGGAGCTCTTCACCCACGCCTACGCCCGCGCGCCACGCGACCCCTGCACGCACGTGAGCCTCTCGAACTATTACATCCAGTGGCGGATGTACGACCGGGCCGAGGCGCTCAACGAGGCGGTCGTCCGGTCCCCGCTCCTGCGCGAGCGCGGCCTCCGCAAGCTCGGGGAGATCCGCCTGCTGCAGGGCCGACCGGCGGAGGCCGTCCGGGCGTTCGAGGAGGCCTTGTCCGTCAATCCCGCGCTCGTGGGCGTGCACCGGGCCCTCGCGGTCTGCGCGACGGTGCTCGGGGATCCCGACCGCGCGGCCCGCGAACGCGAGCTCGAGAAGACCGTCCGCCGCGCTAGAGGCCTGAGCCCTTGATTTTTGTTATGATTCGCGCGGAAAAGTGACGTTCCTCCTCGTCGTCGCGCATTTCGTCTGTCCGCTCCTTTTCTTCACCGATCTAACCCGCAACCCCTACTACACGCAGATCGCGCTGCTGAACGTGGCGCTCATGGCGGCCGCGGCGGGCTGGCTCGCGGTCCGAGCCTGGGGCGTCTCCGAGGGCCCCGTGCTCCGGTTTCCGCGCACCGCCGTGGACGCCCCGATCGCCGCCTGGCTCGTCGTCTGCGCGCTGACGTGGGCGATCGGCTATTTCGGCCACGGCCCGTTCTTCCGCGAGTCGATCAAGGCGGAAGGCCTGCGCGTCCACCTCTTCACCTGGGTCAACACGGTGCTGCCCTTCTACCTCGGCTGCCTCGTGGCGCGCGACTCGGAGGCCCCGACCCCGGGCTCGGAGTCCGAGCCGGACGTGAAGGTGTTCCGGTGGGTCGTGTTCACCGTCGCCTGGGCCGCCGCCTGGGCGCTGTTCCGGGACCTGCGGACCCCGTCCTCGCCGTCCTTGGATGTGTGGACCAAGCTCTGGGACGGCTACGGAGCGTTCCTCTGGACGATCGGCCTGGTGCTCGCCTGGGGGCTCACGAGGAGAGGCCGGCTCCACGACTTCTGGCACCTGGGGCTGGCCGTCGGGTTCATGTCCGCCGTGTACGGCATCTTCCAGTACATGAACGTCGAGCTCATCTGGCCGAAGGTCCTCAACCCCTACGGCGGCCGCTCCGTCTCGACGTATGGGAACCCGAACTTCATGTCGTCGTACATGGTGCTGCTCTTGCCGATCGCGCTGGCCTACTACGTCGAGGCGAAGTCGAACCTCATGCGGGCGGTTTACGGCGCGGTGATCCTCGCGATCGAGGGCTGCCTGCTCTGCAGCCTGACGCGCTCGTCGTGGATCGGCGCCTTGGCGGCCGCCGGCTTCTTCGCGCTGGCGCCCGGGCTGCGCGGCCGGCTCAAGGAGGGCGTCGAGCTCCACGGCCTGCTCGCCACGGCCTCCGTCGTGATGATCGTGTTCTGGCCGCAGAGCTCGGTGGCGGGCTACACGCCGTCGGTGTTCGGCCGCATCGGCGAGCTCGGCCTCATCGGCGAGGCCACGTCGAGCGGCGCGACGTACAGCCCCTTCTACCAGCGCCTGTTGATCTGGCAGTGCGCGTGGCTGATGGGCTCGGAGAGTTTCCTCTTCGGCAAGGGCTGGGGCCTCTTCGAGCTCTTCTACCCGTTCTTCCAGGGCCACATCCTCTCCAACTTCGACTTCTACTGGGGCGTGCGCACGCACGCCAACAACACGCACAACGAGATTCTCGAGGTCTTCGCCCAGACGGGCATCGCGGGGGTCGGCGTGACGCTCTGGCTGTGGGCGACCTTCTTCGCGTGCGCCTGGCGCTGGTGGCGCCGCCCCGGCGACGCGTCCGGCCCTTTGTGGGGCTGGGCCGCCGCGGCGGGGGCGGCGGGGATGCTGGCCGACAACCTGCTCAACGTCTCGATGCATTTCGCGGTGCCGGCGTTCTTGCTCTGGTGGCAGGCCGGGACGGCCATGGGCACGGCGGTCCCGCCCGAGGGACGCTGGCGCGAGCGGCGGCTTCCCGCGTGGGCCGGAAAGGCGCTCGCCGTCGTCTTCGTCGGGCTCGCGGCGTGGGGCGCGCGGCACTGGTGGAACCAGTGGAACCGCGAGGTCCGCTACTTCTCGGGCTTCAAGCTGATGCGCGCCGGCCGCCTCGCGTCCGCCGTCGAGCACCTGGAGACGGCCCACCGCTGGCACGCGCGGGAGGTGAACGCGAACTACGAGCTCGGCAACGCGTACGCCCGCAGCGAGAACTACACCAAGGCCTCCTGGGCCTACGACGAGGCGCTCAAGTCGAACGCGGGCTATGACGAGATCTATTTCAACAAAGGCACGGTGCTCTCGCAGCGGCTCGGCCGGCTGGCCGAGGGGCTCGACTACTTCCGGACCGCGTTCTGGCTCAACTCGACCTCCTACGAGGTCGTGGCGGCGCTCAGCGGCACGCTCCTCTCCGATCCGGAGAAGAACCGGGAGGAGGCGATCGCGGTGCTCGAGCGGGCGGTCCACGTCTTCCCGGACGACCCGGGCTTCCGGAACAACCTCGGCACGCTCTATAACCGGCGGGGAGACCGCGCCCGCGCTCTGAAGGAATGGACCGAGGCCCTCCGCCGCACGCCGGAGCTGCCTCAGGCGGAGCAGAACCTGCTGGCCGTGGTCCGCGCCGGCCTGATCCCGAAGCCGAAGATCCTCGACGAGCTGGAGCGCTATCGCGAGCTCGAGCGGAAGATCGGCGCCAAGGAGCTCGACGCGCAGACGCTGGCTTTGGCGCGGAGGGTGGCCGAGTCCTTCCCGCGCTCGAACAAGGTGAAGTACTACCGGGGCAACCTCGAGCTGATGTTCGGCGACGCGGCGAAGTCGCTCGAGCTCCTGGAGCCGATCGCCGCCTCGGACCCCCGCAACGCCGGGCTGCAGCTGAACCTCGGGCAGGTCTACGCGAAGCTCGGCCGGCGGGACCAGGCGATCGCCGCGTTCCGCCGGGCGCTCGCGGCGGAGCCGGGCAACGCCCAAGCGCAGCGGATGCTGGAGGCGCTGTCGGCGCGGTGACCTGGCGGGGCGGAGCCCCGGCGTGGCGGCGCTCGCTGGGGCTATGAGTACGCCGGCCTGGCGGGCCGCGTGGGCCGCCGTCGGCGCGGCGTTCCTGCTCGGCCTGCTCGCGCGCGCGCCGATCTTGGCGCGCCGGCCGGTGGAGGGCGACGAGCGGGTCTACGCCGCCCTCGTCGACCAGCTGCGGGCGGGGAAGGGCTACACGCTCCGCGGACATCCGATCCTCGAGCGCCCTTGGCTCCCGCGCGACGTCTACGACCGGCCGGTCTTCCATCATCCGCCCGGCGGCATCGTGTTGTTCTGGGCGCTCGAATCCGCGTTGGGCGACGCGGGCCGCGCCGCCGCGCAGCTCCTCGGCTTCGCCCTGTTCTTCGCGGGCGTCCTCCTCCTGGCCCGGGAGCTGGACCTGAGTCCGTCCGCCTTCGCCCTCGCCGGGGTGCTCGCCGCCGTCACGCCTCTCGCCGCCTTCACGGGCTGCTGGTTCTGGCTGGACGGGCCGATGGCGGGTCTCGCGACGCTCGCCGCGGGCGTCTTCGTGCGAGGGACGCGATCCGGACGCCTCGGGCCGGCGCTCGCCGCCGGCGCGCTGCTCGGAGCGGCGGCGTGGGTCAGGACCCTGGCGCTCCTCGCGGCCCCGGGCGCGATCGCCGTGGCGGCGGCGACGGCGGGTCCGGCGGGCAGGCGGGGGCTCGCGCGCCAAGCGCTCGCCTTCGCCGGGACGGCCGCCGCGCTCCACGCCCCCTGGCTCCTCTGGCATGCCTGGTCCGGCGGCGAAGGCCCCGCCTTGCCGCTGCTCCATTCCGCCGGAGCCAACGAGTACCTTCGCTCCGTCCAGGAGCGGCGAGCCTGGGACTACCTGACCCTCCTGCCCCGCGCGATGCCCTCGCTCGTCTTCTCCGCGCTCGCGTGGCCTTTCCTTCGCCCCGGTGCGGCCTTCCGGCGCGCCGCCGCCGCGCTCTGGGGCTGGATCGGCGCGGTCGTCTTGCTCCATGTCGCGCTCGGCGCCTTCGGCTTCCTGACGCTGCTCCGGTACGTGATCCTCGCCGTCCCGGCGGCGGCGCTGCTTGCCGCCGCGGCCGTCTCCGCGGCCTGGGGGCCGGGCGGACGGGCGCTGCCGCGGGCGCTGACCGCGGCCGGGGCCGCCGTCGAGATCGCCCTCGGGCTGCGGGTGCTGTTCGACGCGCACTACCGCAACGTCACGTTCTTCTCGGCGTTCTAGAGCTTTCGTTCGCGCCGGAGCGCCTCGCGTAGACCCGTGAGGGCGGGCGCGGCCCAGGGCGCCTCCGCGGCGGCCTTGTCTAGGCGCGCGGCGAAGTCGTCGAGCGCGCGCGCGGCGAGCTCCGGCCGGCCTTGGCGCCGGCGCGCCGCCGCGAGGCCCTTCACCGCGGCGAAGGCGAGCGGCTCCCGCGCCAAGGCCTCCTCGTACAGCGCCGCCGCCTCGTCGAGCCGGCCACGGCCTGCGGCGCCGTCGCCGAGAGTGGTCAGGGCGCGCGCGGCGAGCTCGGGGTCCTCGGCGGCGGCCCTGAGGTGCGCGGCCGCCTCGTCGACGCGGCCCAGCCCCGAGAGCGTCCCTCCGAGCACCAGGCGCAGCCTCCGGTCCCAGGGAGCCAGCTCGACCGCGCGCTGGGCGGCCCGGCGGGCGGCTTGGGTCTTTCCGACCGCCTGGTACATGACGGCGAGGTTGCCGAGCGCGCGGGGGTGCTCGACGCGCAGCCGCTCGAGGAGCCCGATCGCCTCGGGCACGCGGCCGCTCTTCGCGTAGACCGTGGCCAGCCCGATGGTGGCCTCATCGTAGTCGGGCGCCAGGCGGTGCGCCGCCTCGAGCTCCTCGCGCGCGGCGTCGAGGCGCCCGAGCTCCAGCCAGCCCGCGCCGAGGGCGCCCCGGGCCCGCGGGTTCTCGGGAGCGCACGCGGCGGTCCTCTGCCGCAAGGCCATCGGATCCCCGAACACCGTCGCATGGCGTAGCACGCAGCCGGCGTACGTCAAGGCGACGAGCAGGAGCGCGGCGACGGAGGCTCGCGAGCCGCGGTCGACGGCTCCGCGGGCTACGCGCAGCGCGCCGAGCCAGAACCCGGCGGAGGCGAGGTAGAGGTAGCGGTCGGCGACGAGGCTGAAGTTCAGGAAGGGCAGGAGGTTGATGAAGGGGAGCAGCCCGAGCCCCGCCCAGGCGGCGAACGCCCCGGCGGGGAGGTCCCTCCGCCAGAGGAGGCGGCCGCCCAGGACGGCGGCCGCGGCGAGCGCCGGCCAGAGCCAGGCGCCGGGGCCCGAGCCCGCGGGCCGGACCGAGTGCTCCAGGCAGGAGTCGAAAGGCCACCCGAAGCGCGGGAGATACCACAGCCACAGCTTCGCCGACGTGAGCGCGTGGCTCGCGAGCGTGCCTCCGGCCGGCGGCGCGACGACGCGGGGCGCGACCAGGAGCCTCCAGGCGACGTAGGCGGCGGCCACGGCGCCGAGGGCCGCGTAGCGCGCGAGGCGCCGGGGTCCGGGGCGCGTCGCCGGGGAGGCGGTCTCGGCGAGGAAGAGGAGCGCGGGAAGGATCAGCGCCGATTCCTTGCACAAGAGTCCCGCGCCATACAAGGCGCACGCCGCCGCGGTCCCCCCGGGGCCGGGCCTCCGGGCCGCGAGCACCATGAGGAGACCCGCCGCCGCCACGAGGATGTGCTTCTTGAAGGTCGAGAGCGCCAGCGTTTCGACGTGGGCGGGAAACAGGGAGAAGAGCACGGCGGCCCAGAAGGCGGCCCGGGGCCCGAGCGCCGGGCGACCGACGGCGTAGAGGAGGACCGAAACCGCGGCGTGCAGGAGCAGGCTGCTCACGCGGTACCACGCGGCCTCTTCGCCGGCGACCCGATACATCGCCCAGTGCAGGAGCCGCGGCAGCGGCTCGAGCTCTCCGCCTCCGAAGGTCGCGCCGAAGAACGCTCCCAGCCCGGGCCAGGGGCCGGTCAGCTCCGGCGCGCGGATGAGGAAGTGGAGGTCGTCATAGACGAAGGGAGCGGCGGCGAGCGGAGCGAACGCGGCGGCCAAGGCCAGGCCCCAGAGGCCCCAGTAATAGGGAGGGAGCCGCGGGCCTTCGCCCGAGGGGGGGGCAAACACACGCGAGTATAGGATATTGACAACCCGGCGAACGCCGCTATACTCAAAGTAAGGCCGCAGGCAGCGGTCTAAATTGCATGGCCCAGATCCAAAAGCTGAGGATTGGCGACATCCTCACGCAGAGCCGCATCATCACGCCCGAGCAGCTCCAGCAGGCCCTCAAGGCCCAGAAGCAGGGCGGCATGATGCTCGGCGAGGCGATCGTGAAGCTCGGCTTCGCGACGGAAGAGGCGATCGCCATCGCGATCTCGAAGCAGATCGGCGTCCCCTACGCGTCGCGCGAGAACAAGATCCTCAAGGTCGAGCGCTCGCAGAACCTCGAGCGCATCGTCAACGAGAAGTACTCGCGGGACAACCTCCTCCTCCCGCTGTTCCTCGACGACAAGCTGCTCGCGGTCGCGATGGCCGACCCCGACAACATGATGGTCTTGGACAACCTGAAGCTGATGACGGGCTACGAGATCACGCCCTTCATCGCGACGAAGGCGCAGATCCTCAAGGCCATCGACGAGTTCTACAGCGGTGGCCAGACGAACCTCATCGACAAGGCGATGGAGGACAAGGAGGGGGGCGACGAGGAGGGTGTGCAGGTCGACACCGTCGGCTCAGGCAGCGACGCGCGGGTCGACCTCGACAAGGTCCTCGTCGAGGCGAAGGGGTCCCAGGTCATCACGTTCGTCAACGCCATGCTCAAGCAGGCGATCGCCGAGCGCGGCTCGGACATCCACCTCGAGGCCTACGACGAGCGCGTCACCCTGCGGTTCCGCATCGACGGCATCCTCTACGAGCGCATGCCGCCGCCGAAGGATCTCTTCCCGGCGATCGTCAGCCGCATCAAGATCTTGTCCAAGCTCGACATCGCGGAGAAGCGCCTCCCTCAAGACGGCGCGATCACGATGAAGCTCCAGAACCGCAACATCGACCTCCGCGTCTCGATCTGCCCCACCGTCTTCGGCGAGAAGGTGGTGATGCGCGTGCTGGACAAAGGCTCCGCCACGCTCAACATCGACAAGCTCGGCCTCGAGGCTCGGCAGCGCGAGGACCTGCTGAAGGCGGCGAACCTGCCCCACGGCCTCCTGTTCATCACCGGTCCGACCGGTTCCGGTAAGACGACCACGCTGTATACGGTCCTCAACACGATCAAGAGCCCCGAGGTCAACATCATGACCATCGAGGACCCCGTCGAGTTCAAGCTCGACGGCATCAACCAGGTGCAGATTCGCCCCAACATCGGGCTCACGTTCGCGAGCGCGCTTCGCTCCTTCCTCCGCCAGGACCCGGACATCATCCTGGTCGGCGAGGTGCGCGACCCCGAGACGGCGGAGATCTGCGTCAAGGCCGCGCTCACGGGCCACCTCGTGCTTTCGACCCTGCACACGAACTCGGCGCTCGAGGCCATCCCTCGCCTCGTCGACCTCGGAATCGAGCCCTTCCTGCTCTCGTCCGGCCTCTTCTGCGTGGCCGCGCAGCGCCTGGTGCGCGCCCTCTGCCCCGCCTGCAAGCGGCCGTACCGGCCCGACGCGAAAGAGATCGAGGCGTGCATGCAGGAGTCGATGCTCAACCCCTTCCCGAATCCGCAGAGCATCCTCTTCTACAAGGAGGGCGGCTGCGACAAGTGCGCGCGCACCGGCTTCCTCGGCCGCCGCGCGATCTACGAGATCTTCTTCATCAACAACGAGCTCAAGGAAGTCATCTACAAGCACGGCGGAGACGTCACGCTGCTGCGCCAGGTCGCCGCGAAGTCGGGCGCCTGGAACATGCGCGCCAGCGCCTGGCGCAAAGTCCTCGAAGGCGTGACCAGCGTCCACGAGGCGTTGTCCGTGACGTCCTCCAACCACTAACAATATCCTACGGCCGGAGCGGGGGGGTGGCTCGGCGGGTACGCCGGCGCTGCTGGCGCCGGCTCTGTCCTCGGCTCGCGGCCGCGCGAGCCTGCGGAGGCCCCGCCGAACCACCCCCCCGCTCCGGCCTCTGCGTTCCTAGCTTAGTCGCTTCGAAAGGAAGCGCGTTCATCGAGAACGTGGTCGGCCCCTTTCATAAAGGGCGTAGACGACGTCTTCGACACGTCTTTCCTTCGTTCGACATCTAAGGGCAAACGCGAGGCCGGAGCGGGGTGTGGTTCTCCGGGACCTCCGCAGGGCCGCGCGGCCGCGGCCCGAGGACAGAGCCGGCCGCCAACGCGGCCGGCGTGCCCGGAGAACCACACCCCACTCCGGCCGCCACAACCGCCCACGCGCTATCTGCTAGAATCCGCCCGGTGCCAAACCGCTGGCGGGACGCTGACTTCCCCACGCTGCTGGTCGCGACGTTCGTTTTATTGGTACCGGTCGCGTTCGCGTTGTGGCCGATCCAGAAGACGGACACGGATCTGTGGTACCACCTCGCGGCCGGCCGGCTGATGGCGGAGACGGGCCGGCTCCCCGTCGATAGCTCGTACCTGTCGTTCCTGCAGCCGCCGCGGCCGTTCGCCGACTACTACTGGCTGTTCCAGAAGCTCGTCTACGCGTGCTGGAGCTGGGGCGGGTATCTCGGGCTCGTGCTCTTGCGGGCGGCATGGGCGGGAACGATCGCGGCAGGGGTCGCGGTGCTGGCGTGCGGAGGGCGGCGCCCGCGGGCGTGGACGGCGGCGCTGACGGTGCTGGCGTTCACGGCGCTGATCCCGCGGCTGGACACGCTGCGGCCGCACCTCGCGGAGTACCTGGGGATCGCGATCGCGCTGTCGGTCCTCGACCTGCGGCCGGGCTGGGCGGTGGCGCTGCCGGTCGCGGCGGCGCTGTGGGGGAATCTCCACGGGATCAGCTACCCGGTGCTCTTGTGGCTGTGCGGTTCCTTCGTGGCGGAACGGCTGGCGCGGCGGGCGCCGCCGGAGTTCACGGACCGTGCGTTCGGCGCGACGGCCGTGGCGATGGCGGCGGTGTTTGTGACCCCGCTGGGGGCGGACCTGCTGCCGGTCCCGTTCGGGCTGAGCGAACGCGCGCGGGCGACGATCCAAGAGCTCGGGCGCCTGGATCTCGCGGGGCTCTTCTCGCTCGAGGTGGTGAAGGGGACGCTGACGCCGTCTTCCGCGCAGCGGGTGCTGCTCGCGCTCGCGGCGCTGGGGGCCCTCGGCGCTCTGGCCCGCCGGGCCCAGGGTCTGGGCCGCCGGCGCGCTCGAGCGGCGCACGTGCTGCTCTTCGCCGGGGGCCTCGGCCTGCTGTGGCAAGGCCACCGCTTCTTCGTCGAGTTCGTGCTGTTCTCTCTGCCGCTGTTGCGGGACAACCCGCCGTTCGAGGCGCCGCGCGCGGCGTCGGCCGCCGTCGGCCGGGTCGTCGCCGCCGCCGCCGCGATCGCCGTGATGTTGCCGATCGGGGCCCGGCTGCTGAACCGTCCCGCGTATCCGTTCTCGATCGCGGGCCTGCCGGCCGGCACCGCCGAGTTCCTCCGGCGGGAAGGAGGGGGCGGGAAGCTCCTGAGCCATCCCGACAACGGCGGATACTGGGAGTGGATGCTCCTGCCGCGCTATCGCATCACGGCGGATATGCAGATGCCGTTCCTGTTCGAGGAGGACGATATCTTCCTCGCGCTCCAGGCCTATTCGGACCCCCAGACGCTGGGGTGGTGGATCGACACCTACCGGCCGGACTTCATCGAGGCTCCGGCCGGCAAGGAGGCGTTTCGGACGGTGATCGCCAAGTTCCCGGACTTCGTGCCGGTATTCTCGGACGGCATCTCCGTCCTGTTCGCGAGCGCTTCGCGCAAGCCCGCGCTCGCCGCCGACTGGCGCCTTCCCGTGGACCCGTTCGACTTCGCCGCGGGCACGGCGCTCGCGGCGAAGGATCCCAAGGGCTGGAGCGACTGCCGGCCCCGCTACATCGTCCGGATGCTCGACGCGGCCCCGGGGGCCTATGCGCCTAGGTTGGCGGCGGCGCAGGCCTGCCTCGGCAAGGGGCGCGGCCGGGAGGCCGAGCGTGACGCGCGGCGGCTGATCCAGGATTATCCGGAGGCTCCGGTCGGCTACATGCTCCTGGCGGACGCGCTCGAGGCGGAGAACGAACATCGGGGCGCGGCCGACGCGTACGCCCGGGCGCTTGCCAGAGGGGGGCGTTCGTCCACGCTGCACCTGCGGTTGGCGAGGGCCTACGACCGGCTGGGCCTCAAGGACGAGGCCGAGCGGCACCGCCGCCTCGGGGCTCCCGCGGCACCGAATTTGCCTTCCGCAAGCGCGGAAAAGTCCAGGTGACCCAGTCTTGACACCCACCCGGACGCCTGATAAACTGGGACCGGGTGGGAAAATTCACCTACACGGTCCAAGACTCGCGCGGCGAGACCAGCACGGGCATGCTGGACGCGCCGGACGAGAACAGCGCGATCAGCAGCCTTCAGTCCAAGGGCTTCTTCATCCTGTCGTTGCAGGCGGAGAAGGCCTCCTCGGGGGGCGCGGCCGCGATCTCGTTCGGCGGCGGCAGCGTCGGGGGCCGGGATCTGGCGTTCTTCGCCGAGCAGCTGGCGACCCTGCTCAACGGCGGCGTGCCGCTCGTGAGGACGCTGTCGCTCTTGGGCGAGCACGCGGAGAACAAGACGCTGCGGATGGCCGTGAGCCAGGTCACCAAGGACGTGGCGAGCGGCTCGGCCCTCTACAAGGCGCTCGAGCGCCATCCGAGCGTCTTCGACTCGCTGTGGATCTCACTGGTGCAGGCCGGCGAGATGGGCGGCCAGCTCCCCAAGGCGCTAAAGCAGATCTCGAGCTACATCGAGTCCCAGGAGAGCCTCAAGGGCAAGGTCATCACGGCGATGGCCTATCCTGCGGTGCTGGGCTTGATCTCGATGGGCGTGCTCGCGTTCTTCATCATCAAGATCGTCCCGACCTTCGCCGAGATCTTCAAGAGCTTCCAGCTGAAGCTTCCGCCGCTGACGGCCGCGGTGATCGGCGTCTCGAACCTCGTCGTCCACCACTTCGTCACGATCACGATCGGACTCATGGCGGCGATCTTCCTCGGGAAGGGCTACCTCCAGACCGAGGCAGGCCAGTGGACGAAGGGCGAAGTCCTCTTCTCGACGCCGTTCGTCGGCAGCTTCTACAAGAACATCCTGGTGGAGCGCCTGCTCACCACGCTGTCGACGCTCATCGAGAGCGGCGTGAGCATCCTGAACGCGATCACGGTCCTCGAGGGCGTGTTCGCGGACAACCTCCAGTTCCAGCGCGCCCTCCGGGCGGTCAAGACGGACGTCGCGTCGGGCAAATCGATCTCGGTCGCGTTCAAGAAGTCCGGCGTCTTCCCGCCGCTCGTGACGGAGATGATGTGGATGGGCGAGGAGTCCGGCAAGCTGCCGGAGATCTTGTCCACGCTCTCGAACTTCTACCGGGAGCAGATCGACCAATTCATCCGCCGGTTCACGTCCATGATCGACCCCATCATGGTCGTCTTCATCGGCGGCATCGTCGCGGTCATCGTGCTGTCTATCTTCATGCCGATCTTCCAGCTGTCGCAGATCGGCTCGAAATGACGACGTAACTTTTCGTCCCGGGGCGAGTAAATATAATACACGGAGGTCGTACATGAAGAAGAGATCAAGCCGCAGCCAGGCCCCGAAGGGCTTTACGCTCATCGAGCTTCTGGTCGTCGTGCTCATCATCGGCATCCTCGCGGCCATGGCGATCCCGCAGTACTTCAAGGTCGTCGAGCGCGCCCGCATGTCCGAGGCCAAGAACATGATCAGCGTCATCCGGTCCGCTCAGGAGCGCTACCTCGCGCGCGTCGGCGACTACACGACGACGATGAGCGCGCTGGACATCACCTTCGACAACTGCACGACGACGCCGGCCTCGTGCGGCATGAAGGCCTACAACCTGAACTCGCTCGGCATCGAAACGTGCACCGGGGACGCGCCCGGCTACAACGTGGTCGTGAAGCGTATCGGCACCGTGGCGGCACGCTACAAGGTCAGCGGCGCCGGCTACGACGTCAAATACAATCGGTGCGACGACCAGATCACGTATCCGAGCTGTCCGAACTGTACGTCGGACTTCGAATAGGCGCCGGCGAACAGCCTCGGGAGTGGCGGCGGGACGCGTTCGGCGCGGCCCGCCGCCTCTCTTTTGTGGGGATGCGCCGGCCCGGTCGTTAATATCGCCGTAACAGAATGGAAATAGCCGGGAAACGATCCGGGGTTAAGCTTGGCATGAGGAGAACGGCGGGATTTTCCGCCGAAAACGTGCAAAAAAGCCCGGACCCAGCGTCGCATTGGGCCAGGCGGCGATGGCCGCGCATCGTCGCCTGCGGACTCGTCGCCGCCGCCGTGTCGGCGGCGTCCGGCGCGCCCGCCCGCCTCGCCGCCCAGTGGCTCGAGGAACGCGGGACCTCAGGCTTGAGCCGCACGATGCAGCTCGCGATCCGGGACTACGACGCGGGCCGCGACGGCGACGCGATGGACGGCTTCATGGAGGTCCTGACCTCCGGAGACCCGTCCGAGCGCAACATGGCCAACGAGTACATCAACCTGATCACGCAGCGCATGTTCCTCGGCTCGGCGATCACGTCCAAGCCGCCGGCCGCGGCGGCGCCGAGGGGCGCGACCACGGTGGAGCCTCTCCCGATCCCGCGCGACAGCGTGCCGACGCCGCGCCGCCAGCCGCCGCTCGAGGTCGACACGCAGCCTTACTACGACCGGCCCGAGCGCATGCCTTCGCGCACCGACGCGGACCCGCCGCGCGCGAACAAGGCGGTGATGAAAAAGGAGATCGACGCGAAGATCCGGGCGCTCGCGCGGGGATATCTCTCCGACATCGAGTCCTATCCGGAGATCCGCGTCCTCATGGCCGACCGCCAGCATCCCCGGGCGCTGGGGATCCCGGCGGACGTGCTCTTCGAGAGCGGCATCGTGTTCCGGAAGGGCGCGTCGAAGCTGCTCCAGAGCCTCACGGGCCTGGTCTACTGCCTCGGCGCCACACAGGTCGCGATCCTCCCGGAGGGGACGGTGGTCGGCGACGCGAAGATCCTCGACATGCGGCGGACGATGGGCATCAGCGCCCACCTCTACGCCACGGGAGTCGCCCCTCCGCGCGTACGGGTCAACCTCCTCAACTCCCAGATCGAGATGCCCCGAGGGATGCTCGACTTCCGCGGCATCGTGATCATCTTCGTCTACAACCAGCCGTTGTCCTTGACGGTCGACAGCACTCTCGGCGACGACGGCGGGCCCCCGGTCTCGCTGGGCGTATGGCCCGAGAAGTTCCGCGCCGATCGCGGCGAGGGCTCGATCATCGAGTTCTCGGTCGTCGAGCCGCCCGCGGGGCTCATCACCTGGAAGTTCCAGCTCCGGCAGCCCTCCCGAGGGCCGGGCTCGGACCTCGTCCCGCTCCAAGAGGTCGTGGGCGCGTCGCCCGTGTTCCACCAGATCTACTGGAACGGCCGCCGGAACTATTTCGGACCGGAGCTCGTGCCCGGGCGCTACGAGGTGGTCCTGACGGCGACCGACGCGCGAAACCGGACGCGGACGCTCCATCGCTGGATCCAGCTCGACGGGATCGCTCCCGCCGCCCCGGTCGCGGCCGCCCCCGTGGCCCCGGTCTCGCCGCCGCCCGCCGAGATCAGGACGGCGAAGGCGGGGCCCGCGGCGCCGGTGCCGTTAATCCAGATCAAGAGGAAGGGCGAGGTGCCTTGCCGAGGCAAGAAGTGCAAGGACAAGCGGAGGAAGAAGAAGCCGAAGGATCCGCTCGAGTACGCCGAGGCTCCGCCGGACGCGCCCGAGCAGCAGCCGCCGAGCCTCGGCGGCGTAGGCGGGGGGGGCAATACGAACGCGGCTCCGCCGGGAACGCAGGAGCCACAGCCCCCGGCGCAGCAGCCTCCCGGCCAGGAGCCCCCCGCGCAGCAGCCTCCCGCCCAGAGGCCGAACACGAACACGGCCACCCAGCGGGTGCCGTTCGTGAAGGGCACGCTCCAGATGTCGCCCGAAGGCGACAAGGCGATCGGACAGATCGTCGAGGTGCTCCAGCTCTATCCGCTCGCGAACGTAACGGTCGTCGGCATCGCCTCCGAGGGCGAGCCCGACGCGATGGGCGTGGCGGAAAAGCGCGCAAACATCGTCACCAAGCTCTTGATGACGCAGTACGGAGTGGACTCGAAACGGATCCAACAGGAGAAGAAGGTCGTCCCCGAGGAGCTGCACGAGGTGCAGATCTACTCGGTGACGGCCAAGGAATAGCATGGGCCTCAACGACAAGCTCTTGCAGCTGGCGTTCGGACGCGCGATCCCGGAGATGAGCTACTGCATCGGGATCTATCTCAGCGGCACTACCGCGTACGTGTCGGAGGTCCGGCTGAGCGGCGGCAAGCCTAAGGTCGAGCATCTGGTCAAGGTGCCGATCCCGCCTCCGAAGGACGACAAGCAGGGGACCAAGGTCGGGGGAGCGCTGAACACCGACATCCTGGCGGACACCGACCGCCTCGCGGGGCTCCTCAAGCAGGCGATGGCGGCCGCCGGGAAATGGCGGTCGGAGTACGCCGTCGTGACGCTCTCGCACACCTTCGGCATCCTGCGTTATTTCGTGATGCCCGCGATCGAGCAGAAGTTCTGGCGGATGGCGGTCCCGGCCGAGGCCAAGAAGTATATCCCCGTGCAGTTCGAGGACCTCGTGACGGACTTCCAGATCGAGGCGATGCAGCCCGGTCCGGACCGGCGGCCCCGCCAGGGAGTCGTGTTCGGCGTTACGCAGGGCAAGAACCTGGAGTACGTGCGGCTGCTCCTGGCAAAGCTCGGCGTGAAGCTCGCGGGCGTCGAAATCTCTCCGCTCTCCGTGACGCGGATGTGGGACGCGCTCGAGCCCCCCGGCTCCAACCCCTACGCGCACGTGCACTTCGACCAGGGCGACGTGCACGTGGTCCTCAACGAGCGCGGCCTCCCCATCTTCGTCCGCGAGCTCCTGATGGGCCAGGACGCGAAGGTCGCGGACCGGCGGAAGCTGGACCTGACCGGCTGCCTGGACTTCGCGAAGAAGCAGCTCGGCGCGGCCCGGCCCGCCAAGGTCCGGATCAGCGGCGAGACCGCCGAACGCGCCGCGTGGCAGGAGCAGCTCGGCCAAGAGTTCCAGCTGAAGGTCGACTTTCAGGACACCCCCAAGCTCCTCGGGATCAAGGGAGGCGAATGGGGCGCCTATGCGTCGATCGGCGCGGGGCTTCGGTGTCTCCAGGAAAGCCGGCTCTCGGTCGACCTGAGCGCCGCCGGGCGCATCGACGACAACGACCGCCGGACGGCCACGTCGATCTTCGTCGGCGGCGGCCTGATCGGCGCCGTCTTTCTGGGCTTCGGCATCTACCTGCACGCGCAGGCGATCATGAACGCCAGCGAGCTGAGCCGCCTCCGCAGCCGCGGGCTCGCGGTCCCCGCGTTCCAGGGCAAGACCTCGGTGCAGATCGAGGCGATGGTCAACGACATGAGGCAGCGCTCGCAGTCTTTGTCCTCGATCACCGCGTCGGGCCTGAAGGCGACGAACATCCTGGAACGCCTGGCCGAGAACATCCCCGAGCAGACCTGGCTCAGCGGCTTCACGTACTCGCACTCGCTGGAGGCCGCGGTGATGCCGTCGGCGGGCGGGGCGCCCCGCACCCTGACGCTCACCGGCAACGTCAGCGGGGCGAGCCAGGCGGCCGAGCAGGACACGGCGATCCGCTTCAAGGAGCAGTTGCAGCGCGACGAGAAGCTTCAGAAGGCGTTCCCGTCGATCCAGATCTCCGTCTCCGCCGCGGGCGGCGGCAGTCCCGGCTCGGAGGCGACGCGAACCGGATTCACCATCACCTGCCAAGGGAGGGGCGGTGGCTAACCCCAAAGCGCCGGGCCCCGTCGTCGCGATACTCGAGGAGATCACGTTCGTGATCGGCTCGATCCGCGCGCGGGGGATCAAGCACTACGCGAAGGCCCTGGGGATCGGCGTGGCCATGGTCGTCGTGTCCAATAAGTTCGTCTTCCGCTCGGCTCAAGAGAAGATCGGCGCCATCCGCGGCCAGCTCGACGCGGCGCGGGCGACGGCCCAGTACGCCGACACGTATAAGGAACTGGACCAGAACCTGCGCATCTACGCGACGCGCCTCCCTCCGGTGGTCAAACCGGAGGTCTGGTTCTTCGACACGGTGCGCGACAGCATGAAGGCCGAAGGGCTCGTCGCGTTGAGCATCTCGCCGGTGGCGGTCCGCAGCGGCAAGGAGTTCAACTACCTGTCGATCACGTTGAGCTTCAGCGCGAAGTACGCCGAGCTCGGCTCCTGGATCGCCCGGGTCGAGGGCTCGAGCAAGCTCCTTCACGTCGTGAGCCTCTCCGCCAATAAGGGCAAAGAGATCGGCGTCAACGACGTCCAGGCGGTCGTCTCGACCTTGGTGCCGAAAGGAGGCCGCCAATGAGCGGCAAGGGCGTTCTCGGCTGGCTGATCTTGGCGGTCGCGCTGGCGGTGCCGGCGTTCATGTTCTGGAACTGGTGGAAGCTGCTCAACAACAAGCCGGTGGAGTTCGGGCGCAAGCCCGTCCAAGGGCCGGTCTTCAACGACACGAAGATGGCCTCGCAGATGCCCAACCCCTTGGCGGGCTCGACCGCGACGGCCTCGGGCCAGCCGCCGGCGGCGGTGCCGCAGGGCTCGGCCGCCGCGCCGGCCCAGCCGCCGGCCGCGCAGGCGGCTCCGCAACCTCCCGCGGCCCCCGCGCCGGGGACCCCCCCCGCGGACCCGCCGGCCCCGGCGGCACAGCCCGGCGCGCCGGCGCCGCCGGCGGCCGCCGGGGCGGCGACGCCGGAGA
>JACQPK010000151.1 GCA_016207565.1 Elusimicrobiota bacterium | reverse complement strand
GTCAGCATCGCGCAGGCCGAGGCGGTGTTGGTCGTGATGAAGGCCAGGACCGCCGTCTCGTTGGCCGCCAGCGCCGAGCCCGCGTTGAATCCGAACCAGCCGAACCAGAGCATCCCGGTCCCGAGCAGCACGAACGGGATGTTGGCCGGCTGGTGTCCGGAGCCGTGCGTCTTGCGGCGCCCGAGGAAGATCGCGCCCGCCAGCGCCGCGAACCCCGCCGACATGTGGACCACGGTGCCGCCCGCGAAGTCGAGCACGCCCCACTTGCGGAGGAAGCCCTCCGGGTGCCAGGTCCAGTGCGCCAGCGGCGAGTAGATGAACACCGCAAACAGCGCCACGAACAGGACATAGCTCGAGAAGCGGACGCGCTCGGCGAACGAGCCGGTGATCAGCGCCGGGGTGATGATCGCGAACTTGAGCTGAAACAACGCGAACAGCGCGAGCGGGATCGTCGGCGAGAGGTCGGGGTGCGTCGCGCCGCCCACGCCCCTAAACATCAGGAACGTCCGCGGGTCGCCCACGAGCCCGTGCCACGAGTCTCCGAACGCCAAGCTGAAGCCCACCGCGACCCACAAGACGCTGATCACGCCCATCGCCACGAAGCTCTGCAGCATGGTCGAGATCACGTTCTTGCGCTGGACCATCCCGGCGTAGAAGAACGAGAGGCCCGGCGTCATCAGGAGGACGAGCGCGGTCGCGGTCAGCATCCACGCGACGTCGCCCGCGACGATCGGCCCGCCGGCCGGGACGGCCGGCGACCCCGAGGCGAAGAGACCCAACACGCTGATCAACGACAGCACGCCCAGCGAAACGACCCACTCCGGCTTGTTCTTGCGCACTCGGCGGCCTCCAGGTGGCTAGACTCGGTTACCGACCGCGCAAAAATAGCACGAAATCGTATTTTTTGCAAGGCCAACGGCATGAAGATACTCAAAATAGGCCCTTTTAGGTGCGAAAAGTGCCTATTTTGAGCGATTATGCATGCCCATAGGGCAGGTCGTCGTCGGGGTTCTGGAGCCCGAGCAGCCGGCGGCGGGCCTCCGCCAGCTCGCGCGCGCGGTCGTGCACCCAGCGCAGCTTGAGCAGGCGTCGCGGGTCGATGCGGATGCGGGCGACCCAGCCGAGGAGCATAATCCAGCATAGCCCCAAGACGGCCGCTGATCAAGAAGGAATTCCGAACTACCGGCCGCGGGCGCTCTCGGAGCCCGCCGGGCGGGCCAGGAGGCGCCGGAACCGGAAGTCGGCGTTGTCGGCCCGGAGCCCGATCCGGCCCGGGCGGGCGATCGGCGGCCCCCCCAGCGACCCGTCGTCGAGGGCCTCCAAGACCAGCTTGCCGTCGATCCGCAGCGTGAGCCTCACGCTGCCGTCGGGCCGGTTGACCGCCGCCGCGCTGACCTGCTGCCAGCGGCCGTAGGGCACCGGCAGCCGCCGGGTCTCGCACAAGTCGAGGTAGGTCCCCCCGTAGGAGTCCCCTCCGGGCACCTTCTTCTTGATCACCACGCGATCGTCGCGCCGGTTCACCGAGATCGCGTACAGATACGCCGGGTGCTGGTAGCGCAGCCACAGGTGGACGCCGTCCCACGCGTTCTGGGGAGGCTCGGCGCGCAGCCCGAGATCGAGGAGCTCCAGGCTGACCTCGACATCCCCGTAGTCGGAGCCCCTCGAGCGCATGCGGAACACCGAGGAGTCCGAGGCGTACTCGGGCGGCAGCCCGGAGTCGGCGGCCGCGATGACGGGAGGCACCGGCACCCGCCGCACCTCCCCGCTGGTCAGCTCGAAGTCATCGATCGTGGAGCCCCCCTCCGCGCGAAGCGCTCCGGCGAGCACGGCAAGGGCGAGCGCGCCCAGGAATCGTTTCATCCTCCGATTGTACCGACGCCGGCGCGACGCCGAAGGGAAGGAAACGTGTCTTGCCTTCGAACGTCGCACCGCGACGGCCGAGAACCTACCGGAGGACGGATTCCGCGGCCGCCCGGACGGCCGCGGCGTCCACAGGCTTCTGGAGGACCATCTTCACGCCGGGAAAATCCTTGACCATCACCGCCGACTCGGCGGACCCGATGCGGAGCGCGGTCACGACGATCACGGGCACGGAGCGGGTCTCGACGTGGGCGTGCATCTCCCGCAGCAGCTCAAATCCCGTGGCCCCGGGCATGATGAGGTCGAGGAACAGCAGGTCCGGGGGCTGCTGTTTCAGCTTCGCCCAGGCGTCGCGGCCATCGACGGCCTCGGTGATCTGGTGCGAGGCTCCGATCGAGGCCGCGAGGAACTTGCGCATCGCGGCGTCGTCCTCGGCGATCAGGATCCGGCGCTGCTTCTGGACGGCCGGTCCCGTCGGGATCGGCGCGACGGGCGCGGGCTCGCCCCCTTCCCCGAGCGCTTGCCGCGCGCGCGAGACGACCTCGTCGATGTTCAGCGGCTTGCGGATATGCCCGCGGTAGTTCGAGAAGCTCTGGAGCACGCCCTTCGTGCTCGCGTCGAGGTCCCAGCCGCTCATCGTGATGACGGGGATGCCGAGCAGCGCCGGGTCGCGCGACATCGCGTCCAGGAGCTCCTTGCCGCCCATGCGCGGCATCATGATATCGCAGACGATCAGGCTCGGGAGGCGGCTGCGGGCGAGCTTGATGCCTTGCAGCCCGTCGGCGGCGGAGTCGACCTCGTAGGTCTGGCTCAGGATCGCCGTGACGAGAGCGCTGGTCTCCGGGTCGTCGTCGATGACCAGGACCTGTTTGCGTGCCACGCAAAAAGTGTAGCCGGAACCGACAAAAACGGCAAGCCCCTTGAAATGAGGCCCGGCCTCGCGTATGTTATGCGCGATGACGCCCCAGGAGGCCTACCGCATCCTGGGCCTCGCCCCCGGCGCCGGGGCCGAGGCCGTGCAGGAGGCGTATCGCCGGCACGCGCTCGACAAGCACCCCGACCGCGCGCAGGGCGTCGGGCTGCACGACCGGGCCGCGTGGCTGAAGGTCCGGGATGCCTACGAGTGCCTGCGCGCGGCCGGTTTCCCGAACCTCGCGCCGCCGCCGGTGAAGCCGGCGGAGAAGCCCCGCTACCGCGCCCCGGAGTGGCTCGAGCGGCAGTGGGCCAACGAGAAGCCGGAGCGGCTGTCCGACCATCTACGCCTCGACGAGGAAGAGCGGAAAGCACTCGTGAAGACGGTGATCGGGTTCGTCGCGGTCGTGGCCGCGGTCTGGCTGCTGTGGGGCGCGCGCGAGCGTCTGAAGACCCGCGAGTTCTCCCCCCGTCCGGGCTGGACGATCCGCTGGTAAGAAGGACCTAGCTCCGCATAGGCCCTACGCCCCAGTAAAGTGCGCGGCCGCCGGCCCATCCTTCCACTGATGAGGGAGGCGTGCGCGCGGCTGACGTTGTCCCTGGCCCTGGTGCTCGGAGCGCCGGGCCTGCCCGCCTATCAGGCGGCCGCGCAGCTCACCCGCGCGCCCGCCGGGGTCCCGGTCGGGACCCCGGGCGCGTGGACGAGCGTGCTCGGCGAGCTCGCGAGCGGCCTCGAGACCGCGCCGGCCGGCACGGTCCCCGCGGGCTTGATCCGGACGCTCGGGCACCTGCGGCTCGAGCTGTCCTTGTCCCCCAAGTCCGTCGGCGCCCTGGCGCTGGTGCGGCACTTCCCCGCCCACGCGTTGGAGCCGGCGGCCTTCGCCAAGCTCCCGCTCAACGAGCGCGCCTCGCTCGCCGCGGCGGCCGCGCGCCGCGTCACGGAGGAGCTGGCCCCCGTCGCCGCCGAGGTGCTGGCCAAGGCGAGGGCGGGACGGCCCCTCTCGCGCGACGACGCGTCCTCGCTCGCGGAGCTCGGAGGCGCCTGGTTCTACCTGCCCGCGGATGACGCGCTCCTGGTCCGCGAGCTCACCCGCCACGACCTCGGCGCCGGCGTGCTGGGCGTCGGCTCTAAGATCGCGGCCGCGCTCGGACGGCCCTACGAGGAGAAGCCCGCTCGGGTCCTCACGCGCGAGGCCGCCTTCGCGCTGCGCGGCGCCGCCCGGCTCACGCTCCAGCGGCCCGACCCGGCGGGCGGCGTCAGCGAGCGGTGGGTGCGCGACGTGCTCGCGCCCGCGGTCGCGCGCTCGCTCGACGGCGCGGCGGAGCGCGTCGCCGAGCGCGGCCACGGCGCCGACGCGCTCTGGAAAGGGCTCCTCCTCTCCCATCTCCCCGTGTTCGGCCGCGTCGCGCCGCGGGAGCTCCGGGAAACGCTGCGGGACTCCGGCGTGTGGACCGATTTCGTCGCCGCCGTCACCGCCCACGCCGCCGAGCGCCTCGCGGCGTCCCCCGAGCCGAGCGCCCTCGAGGCGCTCCGGGTGTCGGGGTGGCGGACCGAGTTCCAGTTCCGGTTCTCCGCGTGGGACGCGAGGGCCCAAACGCACCGGAGCGTCGGTGAGTGGCTCGCGGCCGAGCACGGCGCCCCGACCCACGATCCGGCCGAGGCCTTCGGCGCGCGCGCCGGTTCCCTCGCCGGGATACCGATCCGCGTCGAACCGCAGGCCGCCAACCTCGCGGCGGTCATGACGCTCGCCCTGACGCTCGCGATGCGCGCGGTCGATCCCTCGGCCGGACTCTTCATGAATCTGGTCCAGGCCCTGGCCGGCGCCGCGCTCGTGTACGCGAGCACGATCGCGCACGAGCTCGGCCACGCGCTGGCCGCCCGTGCGTTCGGAGAGCCCGTGATCGCCTTGGCCCTCACGGGAAAAGGCGGCGGCGCAGTGATCTACTCGAACGTGCGCCGGCCGGTCGCCGACTTCTTCCTCACCGCGGCCGGCCCCGCCGTCACCCTGCTGTGGACGCTCGCCTCCGCCTTGGCGGCGTTCGCGTTCCTCGGCACGCGGATCGCGCCCGTCTTCGAGGTCCAAGCGATCCTCGGACTGCTCGGCTTCGTGATGAACGTGCTGCCGATCCTCCCGTCCGACGGCGGACGGATGCTCCGCGCCGCGATCGTCTGGCGCTCGGGGGACCACTACCGCGCGACGAAGCTCGCCGCGGCGGCCGGCGCGGGGATCGCGCTCGCGCTCGGCGCGGGCGCCGCGTGGCTCGTCTTCGGCCTGTTGGGCTGGCTCCCCGCGGGAGCGATCGCCGCGATCGCGCTCTGGCTCGCGCACAGCTCCTGGGAGGGGCGCGTGCACGCGGGAACGATCCTGCCCGGCGACCGGCCCGGACCGAAGGGCTAATAACGGTCGATCATCTTCGCGGCTTCCGCCCGGAGGTGGCGCTGGAAGGCGCGGTCGGCGGCGGGAGTCCCCATCCGGCCCAAGGCGATCGCGGCGCTGTAGCGAACGTCGGCGTGCGGGTCGCGCAGGGCTTTCGTCAGCGCGCCGACGGAGTCCCCCGCCGCCCGGCCGATATTCCCCAACGCGAGCGCCGCGCTCGCGCGCACCGGCGCGTGCTTGTCCTTGAGCGCGAGGACCAAATCCGGCACCGCGGGCGCGGCCTGCGGCCCCATCATCCCCAGCAGGTCGGCGGCCCGGTATCGGTGGCGCCAGTTCGACGAGCGCAGCGCCGTGACCAGCTCCGGAAGCGGATCGTGAGGCGGGCGGCCCGCCTGCGGGTCCTGCAGCGTCAGGTCATAGCCCTGTTCGCTCTCCGCCTTGACCAGATGCCAGGTCGGAACCGGCCCGAGCTTCGGCTCGGGCGCGCCGCTCGGCCGCGCGCCGAGCTCGGGAGCCGGCGGCCCGCCGCGCGCGGGGGCGGCGGCGGCGTTCGCCGGGTCGGGCCTGGGCTTCTCCGGCGCCCGCACGGGCGTGCCGGCGGCGGGAGGCAACGCGGCCTCCGGGGTCCCCAAGGCCTTGGGCGGCCGTGAGGCGCCGGGGCTCCCCGGCTCGATCAAGGGGACGTCGTCTTCCTCCTCCTCGTCCTCCTCGGCCCGCTTGGGAGGGCGCACGTCCGCCAACAGCTTGAGCGCCTCGGTGCGCTCCGTTCTCTTCTTGCCGTTCGCGCCGCTCGCCGCACGCGGCCTCTTGCCCGGTCCCTCCGCGCTCTGCTCCTCGATCGGCGCGGTGGAAGGCGAGCCGCCCCCGTCCTCGCGGGGCGGCGCCGACGCGGGCGCGGAGACCGCGAGCTCGGCCTGCGGGACCGGCACGAACCGCCGCGGCGGCAGGTTCACCGCGTCGCAGCCGCGCAGGTCCTCGCCCCCGGCGCTCGACAGGAGCGTGGGATCGTCCGGGTCGCTCCCCGGTTCCGAGCCCCCTTCGAGCTTGCGCATCCAATACGCGCTCGTCAATCGCACCATCGGGCTCGTCTCGCCCAGCGCCTCCCGCAGCGTCGGCAGGGCCTTGGGGCCGATCGAACCGAGCCAGTGGATGGCGGCCAAGCGGACGATGCGGCAGGGCTCGGAGCGGACCACGTGCGCGAGGGTGGGCACTCCGGCGTCAGCCTGGCGGCCCAGCCAATGGACCGCGGTCAGGCGAATCTGCCAATCGCCGTCGGTTACTCCCTCGGTCAGGCCCTCGATCGAGCCGAGGCGGCCCAGGGCGTGGACGGCCTTGATGCGGGTGTTCCAGTCCCCCATCGTCGCCTCGCGGACGAGCTGAGGGACGTCCGCGTCGGTCTCGGCGCCGGCCTCGCGTTCGGGAATGTCCTCCGCGAACGACGCAAGCGCGACTACGAGCGCGAAAGCGCCGCTCGGCCAGCGCCTCATGACGGCGAGTATAACCCGGCCTCCGGCCGACGGCAATACCGCATTTGTTACGAGAGATCCCGCATATATTAGCGGCGCTTTTTTCTTGAAGCGGTCTTTCCTCCCTCGGCGGCACCGATCCGGTTACGCTACGGGCATGGAGCTCCGCGTCCGCCGCGCCGAGGCGAGAGAGGAAACCTCGCCCTTGGCCACGCTCGCGCTGGCGGCCGCGTTCGCGCTCTCGTTCGCGTTCGCCGTCCGCGCCGCGCGCGCCCCCCGAGACACGGGCGAGCCGCTCCGCTTCACCACCGACTCGGCCGGCGCGAGCGAGAGCCTCCCGCCGCCTCAGCCGCCTCAGCCGCATGAGCCCCCTTTGCCCGAGCCTCCGGCGGCGCCCGTGGACGCCGGGCTCCCGACCGACTCCGAGGATGCGCAGGCCCGCGAAGACACGCGGAGCGCGCAAGGACCGGAGGAGGCGCGCGAGCTCCTCGTGACCTCCCTCCCGGCCGACGAGCGGTCCGAGTCCTCGTCTTACGCCCGGCTCCATGCGGGGGCGCCGCAGGCGGCGCAGGGGATCCCCTCGGCCCGCTTCGACGAGGTTCGGGAGGCCGAGCCGCGGGCGCGGCGCGTCGTCGGGACGCGCGTCGTGGCCGCGCCTCCCGCGCCCGCGCGTACCCGCCGCCGTGCGTTTTACGCTTCCTCCCGCTACGTCACCGCTCCGCCCGCCGCGGCGCCTCTGGTGTCCGGCGTCTGGCCGACGTTCGAAGAACTGGCCGACTCGATCTTTCGCGACGCCGCGACGCTCGCAGCGACGGCCCCGCCGATCGCGGCGGACCCCGCCGCCTCCTATGCCATGGGCGGCGAGACGGGCCTCGCGGCGGGCGGTTCGGCGAACGCCGCCTCCGGCTCGGGCGCGGCGCAAGGCTCTTCCGACCGCGCCGGTCCCCCGGGAGGACTCTCGAGGGGCGGCGGCGCGGGCGCGGCGTCCTCGAGCTCCGGCGGGCCGATCCCCGCGGCGCCCAAGGCTCCGGCCGGCCCGGCCCCCGGCCCGGTCGTAGCACCCCTGCCGCTGCCGGCGCCGAGCCACATCCCGTGGCGCGCGGCGCAGGACGCGACCGGCATGGCGTTCCCCGACATCTCGATCTGGCGCGTGCCGCACGACTGGGACGCCCTCGACCGCGCGTCGCACGGCATCGTCGTGATGAAGGTCCGGCAGGCGGGCGTCGACCGCGCGTTCAACAAGAGCCTCGACGAGGCCGAGAAGCGGAAGATGATCGTGATCGGCTACGCGTTCGGTTACGGCATCGACGGCGCCGCTCAGGCGGACGCGCTGCTCCTGAACTTCCCCCCGAAGCCGGGACGCATCCTGATGCTCGACCTCGAGCACAACCCCTACGGCAGCTCGATGACCGAGCGGCAGGCGATCGATTTTGTCGAGCGCATCCGCGCCCGCACGGGCAGCTACCCGATGCTCTACACCTCCGCGTCGCGCGCCCGGCCGGGCGCGCTCGCGAAGTGCCCGCGCTACGTCGCCAAGTGGAGCGACGGCGCGCCGGCGTCGGAGATCTGGCAGTTCACCAACGGCGTCGTCGGCCCCACGCCGCACTCGTTCCCGGGCGTAGGCTCGTGCGACATCAACCGCCTGAAGATGAGCTACGGCGCGCTGAGGCGCATGGCCGGCCTCGATCGCGACGTCGCTAGACGGTAGTGCTCCGACCGCCGATTCATGGCAGGGATGGCCGCGTCGATTTTCGAGCGAGCCGAGGAGCGAGGAGCGCCGCGCACCTGAAAGGTGCGCAAGCGACGAGCGACGAAGGCGTAGCCGAAAAGCGACCGGCCAGACCTGTCATGAAT
>JACQPK010000145.1 GCA_016207565.1 Elusimicrobiota bacterium | reverse complement strand
GCGCTGGATCCACCAGCTAAAGGAGTACGACCGGGAGAAGGGCATCTCCTACTGGACGAAGAACTACCGCACCGGCATCGAGTCGTCCGATCCCGACGCCCTCAGCCGGACCTACGTGTACTACGACCCCGTCTACACGCTCCCCGAAAGCGGACAGCGTTGGTGGCGGGCCCACCCCGACGGCCGCTGACGCCCCAGGCGGTCACCAGACGACGGCGTACGCCTGCTTGAGCGAGAACACCCTGCCGAATATCGTCTGAAGATCCCTATCGCTGATAATGTGGTCGGATTCCTGGTTCACCGTGCCGCAACCCACGGAGCCCGCGCCGGCGGCGTCGTCTTTGAATTCGACGCTCCTTCGGGACGAGAGGAAGAGAACTCCCCCGCGCGAAGTCCCGATCGAGTAGTCCTTGAGCTTCAGCTCGAGCCGTCCTTTCACGATCACCGTGGAGTGAGCCCAGGACTTCAGTTCCTCGAAGGTCTTGAAGGAAGGGTGAGCCTCCTGTCCGACGAACTCCAGCTCCAACGCGTTCATGGCCTCGCGGAAGTCCGCGAGCCCCTGGTCGAAGGCGGGGATGCCGGGCGTGACGATGAAACGGTGAAGCTGCGCGCGAAGCCACGTCGGACACCGCCAAGTGTCCAGCGGGTCCAGCTCCGCCGCGAGGCGACGCGCCTCCGTGCTCAGTCCCTCCGAGAGCGCGTACACCCGGGAGCCCTTCAGCATGTTGTCGTAGATCGCTCCTTCGCCCCTGCCCGAGAAGAGCCCAAACCACATCTCGAAGGAGCCGACCTGCTCCTTGCTCACGAGCCGGGCGTTTTGTTCGAGGTAGCCGACCAACCCTTGACGCAGGGCGACCGCGCTCTGGAGCAGCGCGGGGAGCCGCGACCGGGCGCCGCCACCGGCCGCGTCCTTTCCGAACGCCGCGGGCACGGCGTCCCCGGAGACCAGTCCGGAGGAGCGGAGCGCGGCCCCGATCGCGGCCGTATCCCCGAGGGCCCGGCCGGGAGACGGCGCGAGCAAGAGCGCGACGGCGAAGGCGAGCAGGCGAGGCTTGGGCCCGGCGAGTCGATCGAGGTTCATGGCGATTCTCCCTTACAGTATCGCCGGGTAAGCTCAGGGTACACGCGAGCTCGCCTATATTCCTGGGCCCTAAGTCTCAGGCGCCGATAGGCCCTATTGCCTCGCCTTGGAGAGAGCGGCGGCGCGCTCCGCGCATTTGTTGCAACGGCCGCACATCCGGTCTCCTCGCGGAGCCAGGCAGGAGAACGTCAGCTCCCACGGCACTCCCCGGGTCCGCGCGACCACGTCGGACTTGCGCAGGCGGCCGAACGGCGTGAGGATCGCAAGGGGCCGGGCCAGGCCCAGAGACAACGCCCGCTCCATCGCCCGGAGAAACGCCGGGGTCGCGTCGGGAAACGGGTTCGTCGCGAGCATCCCGAGCGCGAGCCTCGAAATGCCCCGCTCCGCGCAGTACACCGCGGCCTCCGCCAGAAGCAGCACGTTGCGCCCGGGCAGATAGACCCGCTCGTCGCGCGAGCGGGCCGAGGGGACCCTCCGGCCGGAGAGGCTCCAGGAGGCCCGGCGGTACAGCGGCGCGACCGGGACGCGCAGCAGCCGCAGAGGCTCGAGGCGGGGCCCGCGCATCGCCCGCAGCAGCCGCCGGAGCGCCCGGAGCTCCGCGCGCTCCCACGCGTGGCCGCCCTGCACATACACCGGAACCACGCGGCCGCCCTGCTCGAGCGCCCAGCGGATCAGCGCGGCGCTCTCGACGCCGCCGCTGACCAGGAGGCACGTATCCTTGTCCGCCACGAACCGACTGTACCATAATGCCCCGATGGCGAACGCCCAGCCGAAGACCTCCCCGGCCCCGGCAGGCGCCGGCGCCGCCGGACGCCGCCCCACCCCGCCCGACTGGTGGCGGCGGCATTTCACCGCCGAGACGCTCGCCGGCTACGCTCTCGGCCCGAAGGCGAGGCGCGAGGTCCAAGGGCTCCTGAAGCTGGCGCCCTTGCCGCGGAGCGCGCGCGTGCTCGACCTCTGCTGCGGCGCGGGCCGCCATGCCGTCCTCCTCGCGGAGCGGGGCCTGCGAGTGACGGGGCTCGACATCCAGCCCGGCCTGCTCGAGGCGGCGCGGGCGACGGCCGCGCGCCGCGGAGTCGAGCTCGAGCTCGTCAGGGGCGACGCCCGGAGGCTCCGCTACCGCGCGCGCTTCGACGCGGTCTTCAACCTCTTCACCTCCTTCGGGTACTTCGCGACCGAGGCCGAGGACCTGGCGCTGCTGCTAGGCGTCCGGCGCGCGCTCAAGCGGAGGGGGGTCCTCGTCTTGGACCTGCTCAACAAAGAATGGCTGGTCCGGCATTTCGAGCCCGCCTTCTCGCAGCCCGGGGAGGGGAACGTGCGGCGCGTGATCAACCGGCTCTCCTTCGATTTCGCGCTCGGCCGGCTCGCCAACCGGAGGACCTTCGTCCGCCGCGACGGCTCGCGGCGCTCGATGGTGCTCAGCATCCGCGTCTACACGCTGGTCGAGCTGCGGCGTCTGCTCGAGCGGGCGGGGCTCCGGGCGGAGCGCGTTTGGGGCGGCTTCGACGGCCGGCCGTACGGGCCCGACACGTTCCGCATGATCGTCCGAGCCCGCAGAATAAAGTAGGATCGAGGCCGATGAGACTCCAAGGCAAGGTGGCCCTCGTGACCGGCGCGGCCCGACGCGTCGGCCGCTCGATCGCGATGGCGCTCGCTCAGCGAGGGGCCAAGATCGCGATCCACTACAACCATTCGCGCGGCGAGGCGCAGCGTCTCGCCGACGAGGTGCGCGACAGCTTCGGCCGGGAGGCAGGGCTGTTCAAGGCCGACCTCGCCGACGTGCGCGACACGCAGCGCATGGCCCAGGCCGTGCTCCGGCAGTTCAAGACCGTCCACGTGCTCGTCAACAACGCCTCGATCTACGAGAAGACGCCCTTCGGCGACGTCTCCCGGCTCGACTGGGACGCGCACCTGGACGTCAACCTGCGCGCGCCCTTCTTCCTGAGCCAGGCGCTCGGGCCGGCCATGAAGGAGAACGGCGAGGGCAAGATCGTGAACGTCGCCGACTGGGCGGGCCAGCGGCCCTACGTCGACTACATCCCCTACTGCGTGTCGAAGGCGGGGCTCCTGTGCCTCAACGCCGCGCTCGCGAAGACGCTCGCCCCGGAGGTGCAGGTCAACGCGGTCCTGCCCGGGCCGGTGCTCCTCCCCGAGAACTTCACCCCGAAGGCGCGGCAGGCGGTGATCCAAGCGACCCTGCTCAAGAAGCTCGGCTCACCCGAGGACGTCGCCCAGGCGGTCTTGTTCCTGATCGAGGGCTCCGACTTCGTGACCGGCGCCGCCATCTCCGTGGACGGCGGGAGGCTGATCGCATGAGCTACTCGGTGACGCGCTTGATCGGCTTCTGCTACGGGCACCGGCTGCTGAACTACGCCGGCAAGTGCCGGTTCCTTCACGGCCACAACGGACTGATCGAGGTCCGCGTCAAGTCGGGCAGGCTCGACCGCCTCGGGATGGTCGTCGACTTCGGCGACATCAAGGAGAAGGTGCAGCGCTGGGTCGACGCCGAACTCGACCACCGCATGATCCTCAACGAGAAGGACCCGCTCATCCCCGAGTTCAGACGCCGCGGCGAGCCCTTCGTGACGCTGAAAGGCAACCCGACCGCCGAGAACATCGCCCGCCACATCTTCCGGTACGCGCGGTCGCAGAAGCTCGCGGTCGCCTCCGTCCGCCTCTGGGAGACGCCGAACTCGATCGCCGAGTACGGCGAGTAGCCCCGCCTTCGCGTTTTTCCGGTACCGGAAAAATTTCGACCGAATCGCCGTGATTTCCAGCGCTTTTCGATAGCGCAGTCCCGCGTCGAGGGAACTAAATCGCACCCTCAAACGTATCTATGGGTAGGAGGTCGCCCATGGATACGGTCGATCGCGAAATCGAGGAGTGCTCGAACTGGTCGGACGAGGAGTTGACGAAGAAGCTGGGCGCCGCGGCCGGAACCGAACGGGAG
Organism: Elusimicrobiota bacterium; assembly: GCA_016207565.1. Classification (GTDB taxonomy): domain Bacteria; phylum Elusimicrobiota; class Elusimicrobia; order UBA1565; family JACRDR01; genus JACRDR01. The sequence continues at coordinate 4,136 of JACQPK010000145.1, read as the reverse complement.
ACGCTCGTCTCCATATTGATCCGGCTCGGCGAGTTCATCAAGCGCGACTTGCCGCTGGAGAAAGGGTACTCGTCCGTGTACGACTACTGCATGCGCAAGCTCGGCTACTCGAGGACCGCCGCCGCCCGGCGTATCGCGGCGGCCAAGGCGGCGCGCAGCTACCGGTCGATCCTGCGGATGCTGTTGAAGGGAGATATCCACCTCACGGCGGTGGCGATGCTCTCAAAACACCTCAACTCGGACAACTACGAAGCGCTCCTCAGCCGAGCCAAAGGCCACTCGGAGGAGGAAGTGGACCGGATCATCGCCTCGATCGCCCCGCGGCCGATCCCGCGGGAGCGGATCGTCGCTGTCCGCGCGCACGCACGGAGCGCTCCCTCGTCGTCGCCCGCGAACGGCACGGCCGCCGCGAGCGCCGCGCCGCCGGAGGGCTCAGGCGCGCAGGCGGAGATGCTTTCCGGAGCGCTCTTCGCGCCGCCACCCGCCTCCGAGCCGGCGCCGGAAGCCTCGCCCGACCTCTACGACGTGCGGTTCCCGGCGGACGCGGAGACGGTGGACCTCATCCGAAGAGCCAAGGAAGTCCTGCGGCATAAGTTCCCGCGCGGCGAGACGGGCTCGATCGTAAAGCACGCGCTGAAGAAGCTGCTGGCGGAGGTCGACCGGGACCTCCGAAAGCACAAGAAGCCGGGAGAGCCGAAGGCTCAGGTGCCCGCCGAACCGGCCCGCGACTCCAGACGCATCCCCGAGGCGGTAAAGCAAGAGGCCTGGGACCGCTGCGACGGCCAATGCGCCTTCGTCGCGGACGACGGGAACCGGTGCACGGCGCGCGCATGGATCCAGTTCGACCACATCAAGGCATACGCGAAGGGCGGCAGCTCGACGGACCCCAACAACATCCAGGCATACTGCTGGCCACACAACCAATTCGTGGCGCGCCGGGAATTCGGAGACCGGATGGGGCCTACTGCGCCGAACGGGCCACCGGCGTCACCTCGATCGTGAAGGCGTCGGCCGTGCGGCCGAACCACCCGCCGCCCCAGGTCCGGTCTCCCGACTTCATGTTGTCGTAGACCATACGCCAGTGGAAAGGGTATTTCCCGGGCCGGCTCGGGGCGCGGGCGCGGATCGTGAACGTCCTCGTGGCTCCGGGCGGCACGACCTCCGCGGGATCGAGCTCGACGCGGCCCACCCCCCAGCGCTCGTTGTCCTGAGGGTTCTGCGAGCCCAGGCGGTAGATCGCGGCCCGGCTCCAGGGCGCCGTGCCCGTGTTGCGCATCGTGATCGTCGCCTCGAACTCGCGGCCGGCGATCACCTTCTTCGGGACCAGCGAGGCGCCGGGCACGAACGACGCGTCGACCTTGCGGCCCTTCCAGAGGTTCGAGAAGCGGTGGGTGAGCGCGATGTACATCGTGCCGAACTCGAGGCTCTCGGCGATGTCGGTGCCCTCGTGGAACTCGTTCCAGGTCTCGATCGCGACGATGTTGCGGCCGGAGGCGGCCGCCGCCTCCCAGTTGCGGGCGTAGTAGGCGCCGTTCTCACGGTCGCGGACGTGGTCCTGCTCCCGGTGCAGCGCGCGGTCGTCCGCCCCGGCTCCGATCTGGGCGATCCCGTGGACGGTCGAGCCGAGGAGAGAGGCGCCCCACTGCGTCTGCCCGTCCTCCTGGACGCCCCAGGACACATCGGGGACGAGAAACGGCTCCTCGCCGAACGACTCCCTGAAGCGCCGGCGCAGGTGCCGGAACGCGCCGGGGTCATGCTTGGCCGCGTAGTCCGCCGCGTAGAAGACGACGACCGGCCGCCCGTCGATCCGCGCGCGGTACTCGGGCGGGATGAGCGAGTAGAAATCGCGCACCGTGCCCCAGAAGAACTCCCGGTCGGCGTCGACGGTCAGGTCGAGAGGCCCGCGCGGGTTCACCTGGAGGGTGCTCGTGTCGTAGAACATGCCGACTCTAGGCGCCGCGATGCCGCGCGCGCGGACCGCCTTCTGCGCCTCGACGAGCACCTTCAGGCCCCCGTTGCTCCACTCGTTGAGGGCCTTGTCTCCGTCGGGGAAGCCCCAGTAGACGGGCAGCATCACGTCGATGCCGGCCGCCGCCATGTCGGCCAGCTCCTTCTCGAACCACGCCTGCGACTTCCAGCTGAAGGGCGGGGAGTCCATGCTGGCCGGATGCGTCTGGAGCGCGTCGGGGGCCCTCGTGTGGGCGCCCGTGTGCACGTCGTACCAATAGAAGTGGTAGGCCATCAGCACCTTCTCCCCGGGGGGGAAGCTCGGGCCTCCGCCCTTTTGGGCGAAGGCGCCGGGAGGCGGCGGCAGCCCGCCCGCCCGCGCCTCGCCGACGGTGAAGCGCGCCGGCGGGGTCGCGTCGCTTGCCTCGCCGTCGGCGCCGACCGCGTGCACCCACCACGTGTACTCGCGGTTTTTCGAGACCGGCAGCCGGTACTCCGTGCCCGGGACGTTGTTGCGGCAGAGCATGTGGGGAGCGCAATCGTTCGCGCGCGGGTCGCCGACGCCCGGGTCATCGGTGTCGACGCGCAGCTGGTACGCCCGCGCGCCGGCGACGGGCGACCAGGCCAGCACCGCGGCCTTCGTGCCCTCGGGCAGCTTGGGAGACTCGCCCGCCGGGCGCCCTTCCACGGTCAGCCCTTCCGGCCGGCGCACGCCGACGTCGAGGACGCCGTGGGTGGGCGCGCTGAACCCCGACTCATCCGCCGCGTGGACCCACCACTGGTAGCGGAAGCCGGGCCGGACCGGCAGCGAGAAGGTCGTCGCCTCGAGATGGTTCAGGCAGATCGCATGCGGATTGCAGTCCCGACGGCCGTAGCGCAGCTCGCGGTCGTCGCTGTCGACGCGGAGCTGGTACTCGCGAGCCCCTTCCACCGGCGACCATTCGAGACGGGCCGCCGCCGTCCTGCGAGGGAGCACGGCGGGAGCCTGCTCGGACGACGGGATGCCGTTCACCGCGAGCGCCCGCGGGGCGTCGACGGCGGCCGCCGGAACGGCGAGCCAGAGCCATGCGGCCGGCGCGAGTCGGGAGATCATGGGCATAATCTAGCTCGGGCGCCGGGGCGGGTCAAGGCGTCAGACGGCACTACCGGGCGCGGCGGAGCTCGACGACGACGCGGGCCGTCTTCGGCATGACCGCGGGGCGCTTGGCGGCGCGGACCGTCACCGCCCGAATCCGGCGGTCCGCAGCGAGCGCCGCCCGGGCCGCGGCGTCGGCCAGGCGCTCGAGGAGGCGGAAGGAGCCCCCTTCCACCGCGGCGCGCGCGGCCCGCTCGACCGCCCAGTAGTCGGCGGTCCGCCGGAAGTCGTCGGTACGGGCCGCCCGCCGGAGATCGAGCTCGAGCGCGAGATCGAGCTCGACGGGCTGCCGGGCCGCGCGCTCCGAATCCGGCACGCCGACGTGGGCGCGGCAGCGCACGCCCTCGAGCAGGATCCGGTCGCTCACCCGGTCCTCACGGCGGGCTCGGGGAGCTCGCCGGTCTCGGCGACGCGGGCGTAGAGGTCCGCGCCGGCCGCGGGCCTGCGCTCGAAGCCCTTCTTGCGGTCGACGTGGAAGAGGCCGAACTTCGGCGTGTAGGAGCCCCACTCGTAGTTGTCGACGAGCGTCCAGTGGAGGTAGCCGCGCACGCGCGCCCCCGCCGCCATCGCGCGGTGAAGCGCGGCGAGGTGCTCGACCAGGTAGGCCTCCCGGCGCGTGCCGTCGCCGTCCGCCACGCCGTTCTCGGTGATCACGATGGGCACCTTGTAGGCCTGCCAGTAGCTCCGGATGACGCGCTCGAAGCCCTCGGGCACGACCTCCCAGCCCATGTCGGTCCGCGCCCGGTCGCCTCTTCGCCCGCCGAGCAGGCGGAACAGCCACGGCCCCGTCGCCTTCTCGACCTCGGCGTAGCCGGGCAGCGCCTTCAGGGGGACGCCCGGCAGGGGCAGCTTGGTCACGAAGATCCGCGTGTAGTAGTTGATGCCGAGAAAATCGAGGGACCCGGACGAGATGGCGAGCTCGAGCAGGCGCCGGTGCATGAAGGAGTCCCAGTCGCGGACCGCGTCCATGTCGGAGGCGCGGGTGCGGGCCGGCTCGACGTCGACGATGTTCTGCGCGATCCCGACCCGGGCGTCGGCGCGCTCCTCCTTGATC
>JACQPK010000144.1 GCA_016207565.1 Elusimicrobiota bacterium | reverse complement strand
GGTCGTCGAGCAGCGCGCGCAGCGTCAGGGCTCGGATGGGCCGATACTCGGCGTCGAGGGCCGACGCGTCGGGGCCCGCCAGCGCGAGCGGCAGCTCCCGCAGGAGCGTGGGCTCGTCGGCGCGCCACAGCGGGCCCGAGACGTCGACCCCGCCGGAGAAGAGCTCCGGGTCGCGCTCCATCGCGCAGCGCGCGAGGTAGCCGCCGTTGGACACGCCGACGGCGAAGACGGCCTCGGGGCGGCCGCAGCGCGCGCTCGCGAGCTCCGCCAGCGCCTTCAGGCGCGGGTACCAACGGCGGATGCGGCAGCCCTCCCCCGACGGCAAGACGAACCGGCCGTCGACGAACCCGATGCGCGCGCCCTTGTCGGTGCACGCGAAGGCGAAGCCTCGGGCCACGCAGAAGTCCGACCAGTAGAGATCGAGGGAGCGCTCGCCGAGCAGCCCCGGCGCCGCGGCGACGACGAGCCCGCCGTTCCAGGACTCCGGCAGCCTCAACACGAAACGCGCGGTGTCCTCCGGAAGCTCGCCCTCGACCAGCGTGCCGGGGACCGGGCGCTCGGGCGCCTTCCGAAACGGCGGAGGCGGCGCGATGAGGGCCGCCTCCGGGTCGATGCCGGCGAGCGTCGTGAGATCGGCGACCTTGGCTTCGCGGAGGCTCATGGGTCGAGGAGCTGCCCGAACTCGCCGGGCTTCTTCAGCGGGAAGTAGTGGTCGGCGTCGACGATCCGCACCGAGATGAGGCCCGAGTCGTCGCGCAACACCGTCTTAGGCGCCGGCATCAGCTCCGGGGCATCGATGCCGAGCGACCTCAGGACGAGGCGCTTCGCCTTCCAGGGGATGAACTGGTCGGAGGCGGCGTGGTAGAGCTCGAGCCGGATGCCGAGCCTGCGCATCCGGTCGGCGTCGGCCGTCGTGAAGTCGAGCGGCAGGCTGGCCAGCATCCGCCGTAGCGCGGCCTCGCGCCAGCCGAGGGACTCCGAGTCCCGCGCCACCTCCGCGTGGAGCTCCCGGCGGATGGGCTCGAGCTCCGGGGCCCAGCGCTCCTCGAGGTGCCGCTGCATGAGCTGCGCGCTGGCCATGCCGGCCGCGTACACGAACGCCGCCCGCTGCGCCTCCCACGAGATCAGCCACGCCGACGCTTGAGGCAGCATCCACGGGTTCTGCTCGCCGAGGCGGCGCATGCCCTCGGCGATACGGTCCATCGAATCGAGGTAGGCGGCCTGGAGCTTCGCGTTCTGCAGCGCAAGCACGAACTGCGGGCCCATCAGCTCCATGAGCTGCGTCTCGCTGCCTTTCCAGTGCGTGGTCGCGGCGATCCAGACGACTCGGCCGCGCCCCAAGAGCGAGATCGCCCCGCGCGACTCCGCGTCGTCGAGCTGCATCAGGCGCTGGAACGCGAAGGCCGAGTACGAGTGCAGCACGAGCTCGATCGTCCCGGCGCCGGTCTCCTGGGCGGCGAGGACGATCATCCGTCCCAGGTCGCGCGCGTCGGCGTCGAGCTGATCCGGCGGTAACGCCCACTTCGTCGGGGGCAGCCCGCGGAGCGTCAGCTCGTATTGGCGGGCCTTCGGGGCGCGCGCGCGGAAATAAGACTCGAAGCTGCGGGCGAGCGCCATGCCGCCGACGAACACGCGTACGGGGCCCGCGTTCGGGCCCCGAGCGCGATATTGGATCTTCGTGCCGTCGATCGGGCTCTCGAAGGCGCCGCCCGCCCAGCCCGAGGGCGAGCCTGCGCCCGCCAGCTCGGCGGAGCCCGTCCCGAGCGCACGCAGCGCCCGCACGGTAGGGGCGACGGGCAGAGTCAGCGGACGTAGTGAAGGAAGTAAAGTGGGGACTGTCCCCACTTTACTTCCGGCTTGCGGGGAGAGGGGGACGGCCGGGGCCGCGGGGGATACCGGAATGGGAACGGCAACGGGAACGGACTTCACCTGGGCGTAAGACGACGCGGCCAATGCGAGCGCCAGGATGCCGGGGTTCATGCGCCTCCGCGTATCATACCGCCGACCCCGCAGCCGAGATCGACGGTCTTTGGACCTAGTACTTCATCGCCAGACAGGCCATCGCGTAGCCCCCGCCCGACGCGCACAGCACGATGTTCTCGCCGCGCTTCACTTTGCCCTGCGCGATCGCGTCGTGGAGCGCCATCGGCACGCAGGCCGAGCCCGTGTAGCCCCACTTGTCCATCACGACGTGCGTGCGCTCAAACGGCAGGCCGAAGGACTTCATGACCTCCTCGATCGTGAAGCGGCGGATCTGCGTGAAGACGAAGAGCCCGATGTCCTCGGTCGAGAGCCCGACCTTGCCGAGCGTCCGGCGGATGAGCGCGGGCCAGGCCTCCTGGTTCAGCGTCGGCGAGAAGCGCTTGCGGATGCTGACGCGCCGGTCCTCGTAGACGCCCATGTAGTCCCAGTAGGCGCCGTCCGCGAGCAGCGTCGAGGCGAGGAAGTGCCGCGGGCCGTCGCCTCGGCGGAGGACGACCGCGCCCGCCCCGTCGCCGAAGAGGGCGCACGTGCCGGAGTCGTTCGGGTCGAGGAACTTGCTCATCGCGTAGGTGCCGACCACGAGCGAAGTCCGGTACTGGGGATCGGCGTGGGCGTATTTGACCGCGATGTCCATGCCGGTGACGAACGCCGCGCAGGCGCAGTTGACGTCGAAGGTGCCCGCGCGCTTGGCGCCGAGCTCGTGCTGGACGTAGGAGGCCGTCGCCGGAGACTGGAAGGCCGGCGTGTCGGTCGCCACGATGAGCAGGTCGACCTCCTCCGGCGCGACGCCGGCGGACTCGAGCGCCTCGCGCCCCGCGCGGACCGCGTGCGTGGCGGCCGACTCCTCGGGCGCCGAGTGGTAGCGCGCGCCGTGGCCGATCCGATCGAGCATCTCGGCGAGCTTCTCGCGGCCGAAGCGGTCGAAGAGCTCGTCGTTGGAAACCTTCCGCTCGGGCAGGTAGATGCCCGTCCCCTCGATCCGAGGCATCAGATCACCAGCCCGCCGTCGACTCCCAGGACGGCGCCGGTCACGTAGGAGGCCTCCTCGGAGGCCAGGAAGAGGTAGGCGTTGGCGATCTCCTCGGGATTGCCGAGGCGGCCGAGCGGCGTGCGCTCGCGGATCGCGTCCAGGGCCGCCGAAGGGACGCTCGCGAGCATGTCGGTCGCCGTGAATCCCGGCGCGACGGCGTTGACGCGCACTCCCTTGCGGCCGAGCTCTTTGGCCCAGGTGCGGGTCATCCCGATCACGCCGGCTTTGGCGGCGGCGTAGTTGGTCTGGCCGACGTTGCCGAAGACGCCCACGACGGACGCGGTGTTGACGATCGCGCCGCGGCCCCGCTCGCGCATCGTCTGCGCGACGGCCTGGCCGCAATGGAAGACGCCCTTGAGGTTGACGTCGAGCACGCGGTCGAAGTCCTCGGGGTCGAGCTTGTGAAGCATGCCGTCGCGCGTGATGCCCGCGTTGTTGATCAGCACGTCGATGGCCTCCCAGCGCGCCAGGACCGCTTTGACGGCCGCGTCCACCGAGGCCCGGTCGGTGACGTTGACCGTCACGGTCATCACGCGCTCGCCCGAAGGCTCGAGCTCGCGCGCCGTCGCCGAAAGCTTCTCGGCGTTGAGGTCCCATAGGGCGACCTTCGCGCCGCGCTCCCAAAACCGCCGGCACGCGGCTTTGCCGATGCCTTGCGCCGCGCCCGTCACGACCACGACCTTGCCGTCGAATCTCATCGAGCCTCCAGCGCGCCGTTGCGGATCACCGCGGCGAAGAGGCGGATCACCTCGTCGTCGGCCATGCCGTAGTGGCGCTGCACTCCGAACAGTTTTTCCGTGATGAAATAGGTGAAGAAGCCCCAGGTCGTCATCATGAGGGCCCCGACCGGGTCGACGCGGAACTTCCGCTTGGCCGCGCCCTGGGCGCGCAGGAGCTCCGCGTAGCGGTCCCGCATCGCGCGAAAGATCGGACCGACGTGCTCGGCGTCGAACTCGACGACGTCCACGTAGATGAGCCTCATATAAGGAGCGAAGCGGCGCACCGTCTCCCGGCTCGCGCGGCCGATCTCCTCGATGTTGTCCGGGAAGGAGCCGGAGGACATCGCGACCGCCAGAGGCTGGTCGGGCCGGAAGTACTCGCCGCGGTAGCGCTCCAGCAGCGCGATGAAGACTTCTTCCTTGGTCGCGAAGTGGTTGTAGATGTTCCCCAAGGACACCCCGGCCGCCTTCGCGATGTCGCGGGTGGACGTCCCGTGGAAGCCCTGGCGCCCGAAGAGCGCGGAGGCGGCGTCGAGGATGCGCGAGCGATTATCGAGCGTCGGGGCGGCGGCAGGGGGCATCGTCATCATGAACGAACGCTCGTTCATTATACCCGAAGACCGGCTCCCTGTCCAGCGTTTCCCCCATTACCGAGGCGTCAGCCGGCGGTCCGGGCCCCTCCGCCGCTCCTGGAGCCAGTGCGGGTACACGCGCTGGGACTCGCCCGCAGGCGCGGGCCCTCTCCGCAAGGCGTAGACGCGCGTGAACTCCGCTCCGAGGTAGAAGATCTGGGAAGAGTAGTACACCCACAGGAGCACGAGCACGAGCGAGCCTGCCGCGCCGTAGGGCGTGACCGTCCGCCTCCCGAGATACATGGCCAGGAGGTACTTGCCTACGATGAACGCGGCAGAGGTGAGCGTGGCCCCGAGCCACACCTCCCGCCACCGGACGTCCGCGTCGGGAAGCCACTTAAACAACGCGGCGAAGAGCAGGGTCACCGTCACCCAGGCGGCGGTCTCGTTGGCGACGCGCACGGCCACGTCCGGCAGGGCCACGACGTCGTCGAAGAACTTCATCGCGGCGTGGACGCCGGCGCTCAGGCCGAGGGAGACGAGCAGGATGAAGCCCACGCCGAGCACGATCGCGATGCAGAGGAGCCGCCGCTGGACGGCCGCCCTGAGGCCCCGTGGGCGCGTCGACTTCCAGATGTGGTTGAGCGAGGCCTGGAGCTCCCCGACGACGGCGGAGGCGCCGAGCATCATCGTGAGGAGGCCCACGAGCGCGGCCACCCCGCCGGCCGCCGGACGGTGCGCGCGCGTGACGAGCGCCTCGACGGCCCCGGCCGCCTCGGGGCCGATCACGCCCCGCATCTGCCGGAAGACCTCGCCGCCGGCCGCCTGCTCGCCGAAGACCAGCCCCGCGACCGCCGTGGCGACGATGACGAGCGGCGCGAGGGAGAAGAAGGTGTAGTAGGCGAGCGCCGCGCCCATGCGCGTGCCGCCGTCGGCGCTCCACGCGCCGACGGACTCGCGCGCCAGTTGGACCGCGGACCGCAGCCCCATGACTCAGGATACCGCGCGGGCGTGGAGCCCCCGTGAACTTTATGTGCGAGGCAAAATGAATTACCATGGCCCGTCATGGCTCGACGGGCGATACTGATCGCCGCGGCGTTGTGCGCCGCCTGCGCGGCTCCGGCCGCGAAGTGGAAAGAGGACCTGGACGCGGGCCGCCGCGCCGTCGAGGAGCGCAGGCTGGTCGAGGCGGACCGCCGGCTTGCGGACGCGGCGCGCGCCGCGGAGCGTTTCCCGCCCGACGACCCCCGGCGCGTCGAAACGCTCCAGGCCCTCGCCTCGTTTCGGCTCTCGCAGGGCGACGCGGAGGCGGCCGAGGCGCTCTACGGCCGCTCGAGCCGGCTCGTGCAGAGCCGGCTCGGGGACTCGCGTCCCGAGACGGCCGCCGCGCTGAAGTCCCTCGGCGACGTGCAGAGCCTGCGCGAGCGTCACGCCGACGCCGAGACGACCTACCGAAAGGCGCTCGAGGTCTCCGAGCGCGCCTACGGCGCCGACGACCCCAGGGTCGCCGGACGCCTCTACGACGTCGCCCTGACCCTGCAGGCGCTGGGCCGTGCCCGCGAGGCCGAGCCGCTGCTCAAGCGCGCGCTCGAGCTCACCGAGAAGGCGAAGGGCCCCGACCACGTCGAGACGGCCCAGCGGCTCCACGACCTGGCTCAGCTCTATCAGGCTCTCGGCCGCCCGCTCGAGGCCGAGCCCCTATATCGCCGGATGCTCGCCGTCCAGGAGCACGCGCTCGCGAACGACCCCGTCGCGCAGACGCCGTACCTGCAGAGCGTCGCGCTCTTCGCCGAATCCCGGGAGCGCTTAGATGAGGCCGAGCATCTGTTTCGCCGGGTGGTCAGCATCCTCGACGCCGCCAAGGTGGACGACCTGCGCCTCGAGTCCGCCCTCGAGCATTACGCGCATCTCCTGCGGCGGCGCAAGCGCGACCGCGACGCGGAGGGTCTCGAGCGGCGCGCGGCCTTCCTCCGCGAAGGGCGCCACCGGGAGAACGGACGATGAGCCGCGGCCTCGGGCTCAGGACGCAGCTCTTGCTCGTCGTGGCGTTCATCGAGCTCTTCGCCATCGGCATGGGCCTGTCCTACTGGGTGCAGTTCCAGGCCCAAGAGCGGCTCGAGCGCTCCTTCCGCGAGGACCTCGTCACCCTGAGCAAGCTCCCTCGATTGAGGGACGCGCTTCGCCGGCTAGACGACTCGACCGACCGCTATCTTCTCTCCGGAGACCGGAAGTCGCTCGAGCGGCGGCAGGCCGCCCTCGCCGACCTCCGCGCCACCGTGACGGAGATCTCCGACATCCTCAAGGCCCGGACGCCGGATAGGCCGCTTTACGATCTGGACCGGCACGTCGCGAGCTACCTCGCGCAGGAGGAGCAGTGGCTCGCGCAGAAGGCCTCCGGCCGCCTGGCCCCCGCCGACGCCGCGCGCATCGCCGCGCTGACCACGCCGTTTAACGAGATCGCCGAGGGGCTCACGGAGCTGAAGGAGGTCTCGGTCGAGCACCTGAACCGGCGCCGCGACGCCGTCCGGAGCACCTCCAATTGGGCGCTGGTCATCGTGATCGTCACCGGCATCGTCTGCAGCCTCCTCCTGGGAGTCTTCCTCTCGCGCCACTTGATCCGCCCCATCCTGGACCTGGAAAGCAAAGCCCGCGCCTGGAGGCTCGGCGAGTCCTGGGAGCTCGAGCCCGGCGAGGCCGGACCCGAGGTCGCGAGCTTGATGCGGAACATCCGCGAGATGACCGACCGCCTGAACCTGCAGTACCGGCGCGAGAAGGAGCTCGGCGAGATCAAGACGCAGCTCGTCTCGACCATCAGCCACGAGTTCAACAACGCCATGACCATCATCGTCGGCGTGGCCTCCCTCCTGGAGGACTCCGACGGCGACTCGCCCGAGCGCCGCAAGCGGTACTACGCGATGATCCGCGACAACGTGAAGTCGCTGACGATCGCGTGCTCGAACCTGATCAACATGGGGCGGCTCGAGTCGGGCCGCTTCGCCCTCAACGCCCGGCGCGTCGAGCTGTCGCAGCTCCTTCAAGAGACCGCGTTACGCCTCGAGATCCTCTCGTACCAGAAGAAACAGACCGTCTCCGTCGAGCTCCCCCAGGACCCGCTGCCGGTCCGCGCCGACCCCGAGGTGCTCTCGCTGGTCGTCACCAACCTGCTGTCGAACGCGATCAAGTTTTCTCATCCCGAAGGCAAGATCGAGGTGTTCGCCGAGAGCTGGGAGGGCCGCGTGCGCGTAGGGGTGCGCGACCACGGCGAGGGCTTCGCGGCCCAGAACCTGCCCAGGTTGTTCCAGAAGTTCACCCAGATCGACTCCACCTCGACCCGCCGCGCGGGCGGCACCGGGCTGGGGCTTGTGATCTGCAGGGGCATCGTGGAGC
>JACQPK010000140.1 GCA_016207565.1 Elusimicrobiota bacterium | reverse complement strand
GGCGGTGATCGCGGCGATCCAGGGGCGCGGGGCGGGGACTCCCCGGCAGGCGGCCGCGAACCTCGTCCGCGAGGCGCGCCGCTACTTGGACGTGAAAGACGCGCGGATGGCGATCGCGATCGCCACCCGCGCCCTCGACCTCGATCCCAAGAACGCGGCGGCATACCACGTGCGCGCCGTCGCCCAGAGCCAGACGGGCCGACTCGAAGACTCCGTGCGCGACGCCTCGCTGTCGTTGGCGCTCGTGACGCCGAAGGAGGGCTTCCCGGCCTTGAAGACCCGCGCGTGGGCCTACAACGGCTTGCGGAAGTTCGACGACGCCCTCAAGGACTCGCTGCAGGCCAAGAGCATCAAGCCGGGAGACGGGTTCGTGCTGATGACCGAGGCGCGCGCGCTGGGCGGGCTCGGGCGCCGCGAGGAGATGGTCTCCCGTCTCAAGGAGGCGGCCGCGGCCGAGCCTGACCGATACCAGGGGTTGTATGAGGCGGCCCTCGAGCTGCCTTCCGACGCCGACACCGAGACGCTCTTCACCGGGCTGCCCGCCTCGGCTCGCGGCGGACCGGCCAAGCCGTCGAGGGGCGGGACGTGGCACAAGCTCCGCCTCCTCGTGTACTGCCTGGCGGGCGGGCTGCTCATCGCGCTCGGGCTCTCGCACAAGGACGTCGCCGAGCGCGCGACCACGACGGCGCGGCGGCTGCTGACCGGCGCGCCTGCCGTCGACGGCGCGGAGCCCGCGCCCGCCGCGCCGGCTCCGGCCACGAACTTCTGGTCTCGCTACGATGGCGCGCGCGAGATCGCCAAGGGCGGCATGGGGATCGTCTTCGAGGCGACGGACAAGAACCTCGGCCGCCGCGTGGCCGTCAAAAAGATGCGGGAGGAGCTCCGCACGGACCCGCGCGAACGCGAGCGCTTCCTCAAGGAGGCCCGGACGGTCGCCTCGCTCCAGCATCCGAACGTGGTGCAGATCTTCGAGGTGGCGGAGGACGGGCTGGACGCCTATCTGGTGTTCGAGTACGTCGACGGGGAGACGCTGCATGACCGCCTGCGCCGGCTGAAGCGGTTGACTCTGCCGGACACGGCGAAGATCCTGGCGGGCGTCTGCGCCGCCGTCGAGTGCGCGCACGGCCGGGCCATGACGCACCGCGACCTCAAGCCGTCGAACATCATGATCGACCGCGACGGCCGCGTGAAGGTCATGGACTTCGGCATCGCGCGGCACGCCAAGGACGCGCTCACCAAGCTGTCGATGACGAACACGGTCTGCGGCACGCCGCCGTACATGGCCCCCGAGCAGGAGCAGGGGATGGTCTGCAAGGAGTCCGACGTCTTCTCGCTCGGGGTCCTCGCCTACGAGCTCTTGAGCGGCACGCTCCCGTTCGAGGGCGCTCCCGGCGCCATGCTGCTCGCGAAGATGTCGGGCCGCTACGAGCCCGTGTCCAAGCGCGTGAAGGACTTGCCCGCGGGCGTCGACGACCCCTTGGCCCGTGCGCTCTGCCCCGACCCCGCCAAGCGCTACCGCCGGCCGTCGGAGCTCGCCGCGGCGCTCGAGGCGCTCTCCTCCGCCGTGCGGGCCTGAGTCCCATGCTGGGACCGGCTCTCTCGCTTTTGCTCGCCGTCGGCGTCGTCGCGCAAAAAACGGAACCCGAGGCCTCGGGCCGCGTCGACGAGTACGGCGAACGCCTGCCGGAGTCCGCGCGCGCGAAGTTTCACGAGGCGTTCCACCGCATCGAGCCCGAGCGGCGCGGAAAGACCGGCGACCTGCTGCACGCCCTCCTCCACGCCAAGTTCGACCAGGCGGTCGAGGAGGGGGGGATCGACCCGCGCGGCGTCCGGGAGTTCTTCCGCCTGTTCAAGCCGTTCTTGTTCGAGCGCGACGCGAAGACCGGGCGTTTCGACCGGCCGTTTAGGCCGCGTCTCGACTTCTGGCGGCGCCTCGCCCAGCGATTCCCGCGGGATCCGGACGGGCACGCGCAGCTGGGAGGCGCGGCGTTCGAGGGGCGGGATTACTCGGCCGCCGCCGCCGCGTACGACAAGGCGATAGCGCTCGGCGCGCGGGAGGCGGAGGCCTACGTCGGCCGCGGACTGGCGGCCGAGCGTCTGGGCGACTACGAGCAGGCCCAGCGCGACGCCTCAGCCGCGCTCGAGCTTTCGCCGGGGGACCCCAACGCCGCGGCGCTCCTCATGAGCGTCCGGGGGCGCGAGTCGCGGGCGCGGCTCGGCCTGGGGACGGGGGATCCGCCCGGCGCGCGCGCTGCGCCCGAGGGTGTCGGGCGGGCGTCCGCCGGCGGTGCGGCCGTCCGGGACCCCGCCCATGCTGCATCGGCTGAACCGGAAACGGCGGGCGTCTCCTCGGCGGCCCCGACCCGGGGCTCGGCGGCCGCAGCGGCGGCCGCCTCCGGGAAGTGGGCCCGCGAGGCCGAGCGCGCCCTGCAGTTGGGCGACCTCAACGCCGCCTTCCGGGCCGCGACTCGGGCGATCGCGATCAACCCGGGCAACGCCGACGCCTACAACCTCCGCGCGATGGCGCGCGACCGCCAGGGCGACCGCGAGGGCTCGTTTGACGACGCGACCCGCGGCCTCGAGCTCGCGCCCGGGAACGTCGCGCTGCTCAACACCCGGTCCTGGACGCTGAGCGGGCTCAAGCGGTTCGACGCGGCGTTCGACGACTCGGTCCGGGCGGTCGGCCTGTCGCCCGACAACGCGTACGCCCGCGTCACCCGGGCGCGGGCCGAAGGCGCGCTCGGCCGGCGGACGGAGATGGTCGAGTCGCTCCGCGAGGCGGCGCGCCTCGATCCGCGCTTCGCGCAGACCCTCGAGGCGGCGCTCGAGCTCCCCAGCGACCGCGACACCGAGCTCCTCTTCCAGGGCGGGACTCCGGGCCAGCTCCCGAAGCGCGGCGCCGGAAGGCTGACGCGATTTCTCTTCCTGCTCGGGTCGACCCTGGTGGGCGGGCTGCTCGTGGCGATGGGGCTCCTGCACGCGGCCGGCTCCGGCTGGCGCGAGCGCCTGACTCTCCCGTGGCGCAAGCCCCGCCGGCCGGGCGAGCAGCCTCCGGCCGGCCGATTCTGGGACTACTACACGTTCCGGCGCGTCATCGCCTCGGGCGGCATGGGGATCGTCTACGAGGCGATCGACCGGGAGCTCGACCGGCGCGTGGCGGTCAAGAAGCTAAGAGGCGAGATGCGCGGGCGGGATTCGGATCGCGAGGCCTTCCTGAGGGAGGCCAGGACGGTGGCCGCCCTGCGCCACCCGGCCGTGGTCGAGATCTACGCCGTGGTGGAGGACGGCCAGGACCTCTACCTCGTCTTCGAGTACGTGGAGGGGAAGACTCTGCAGGCCCTGCTCCAAGAGCGCGGACGGCTCGGCGTCGGGGAGGCGGCGGCGCTCCTGCGGGATATCTGCGCCGCCGTCCAGCGCGCGCACGACAAGGGCGTCATCCATCGCGACCTCAAACCCTCGAACGTCATGGTGACCACCGCGGGCCTCGCGAAGGTCATGGACTTCGGCGTCGCCCGCCAGTCGCCCGAGACCCGGCGCATCACGCTGACGCCGACCGTGGCCGGGACTCCGCACTACATGGCCCCCGAGGCCGAGCAGGGCATGGTCTGCAAGGAGTCGGACGTCTTCTCCCTCGGCGTCTGCTTCTACGAGATGATCACCGGCCGGCTTCCCTATGAGGGCATGGCCGGGGCGCTGGCGCTCCGCAAGCAGGCGGGGAAGTTCGAGCCCGCATCCCGGCGCGCGCCGGGCATCCCGGCCGCCTTGGACCAGGCCCTGGCCCGCGCGTTGGCCCCGTCGCCCGAGGACCGCTACGACAGCCCAGCCTCGCTGTACGCGGATATCGGACGCTTCGCCTAGCGCAATAATGCAACGTCGTGCCGGGCACCGGGTTGCATCATTTGCGGTGTTGCTGCGTTGTTGCCGGGCTTTCTCTACACTCAGGGGGTCATGTTGACAAGGACCCGGCCACCCCTTACCCTATCGATCATGCGAGCCTGCCTCCGTGCCCTCGCCCTGGCCGTCGCCCTCGCCGCTCCCCGCGCGGCTTCCGCCGGGCACAATCACCCCCAGGTTCCGCCGGACGGCGACCGCGGCGGGCCGTCGATCCACGATCACACCGGCGGAGGCGGGGAGAAAGAGCGGAGAGGCGAGCTGAGGCTGGATTTCGGGTCCCAAGGGATGAACTGGCTGATGGGCAAAGGCGGCGGGAGCCGGCTGGCCGGCCTTCCCCCCGAGAAGCAGTGGCAGTTCATCCACCGGCGGTTGGAGCAGCGGATCGCCGAGCTCTCGAACGACGAGAACCGGCACGTGCGCGAGGTCGCCACGAAGATCCACCAAGAGATCGACGCGTACGCGAATCAGAACCTCGGCGAAGGGTGGGAGGAGCGGCCCGAAGGCGAGGCGCCTCCGAAGCCCATACCGACGGAGGTGTTCGAGAAGCTGTGCCGGGCGGCGGCCGGCGTCCGCACCGTCATGATCGGCGCCGACCGGATCGCGGAGTTGAAATCACGGGCCGACCGCGAGGGCCCCCGCATGTCGAAGGAGGAGTTCCAGCGGCTGGTCTCCGAAGCCCGCACGGCCAAGGAGCACATGGACGGGGTCATGATGAACGACGCGATCCTGCCCAAGGAGATCCACCAGCCGCTGATGGAGGACCTGAACCATCCGAACAGCATCACCCGCCCGCTGAAAGAGATCGGCTACGACATGAACGGTCACATCAACTGGATGCAGCAGTCGATGCCCAGCCCGGGCGTCCACACGGGGGCCGCGCAGTACCACGCGGGGAACCGGGACTGGGCCGCCGCCGAGCGCGCGGCCGACCAGGCGCTCCAGATGCAGCCGGACAACGCCGCGGCGCTCACGGTGCGGGCGCAGTCTCGCTTCGAGACCGGCAACTATTCGGGCGCGCTCCAGGACTCGCGCGCCGCCCTGACGCTGGAGCCCGGCAACGAGGCGGCGCGCGGGATCGCGATGTTCTCCGCCGGCCGGCTGGGCGAGCCGATGGTCGCTCCGAAGACCGGCAACCCGTTCCAAGGCCCCGACGACGCGGGCCGGATCGCGGGAGGCATCACCGGCCCCGCCGCGATGATGAGCGACGCCGAGAAGGAGTCGAACCGGTTCTATTCCGAAGGCATGTCGAAGATCGGGATGAAGGACTTCGAGTCGGCCCGGAAGGCGTTCGACCGCGCGCTCGAGGCCAATCCGATGAACGCCGCGGCGCATCTCAACCGCGCCTGGCTCGTGCTCAACGCGAAGACGGGAGGGTCGCTCAGCGACGCCGTCGCCGACCTGAGGACGGTGCTCCGGGTCTCGCCGAAGCAGGGCCCCGCGGCGATCGCGAAGCTCGGGCGCGAGCTGCTCAAGGGCGGCAAGTACGGCGAGGCCAAGGCCGTCCTCGAGCTCCTGCGCCCCGATCAGCGGGACGCCGCCGTCTGGTACGATCTGGCGGCGGCGAGCTACGGGCTCGGCGACCGCCGGGGGATGCTGGCGGCCCTCGAGCAGGCCGCGCGCCTCGATCAGGCCCGGTACGGAGAGAAGTTCCTGCGCGCCAAGGAGGCCTCGCTCGACGAGAACCTCGACTTCCTCTTCGACCAGATCCCCGTCCAGCGCGAGTCCGCGCCGCGAGGGAGGGCGAAGGGCTCCGGCGCCGGCAACCGCCTCTTATGGACGATCCTCGCGATGCTCGCGGGCGGATTGCTCGTCGCGCTCGGCGTGGCCACGTCACGCTCCGAGGGCTTCACCACGCGCATGCGCCGGGCCGTCGGCGCGGAGCCGCCCGTCGAGCTCGCGGAGCCCGCGCCGCCGCCCGCCCCCGCGGACGAGAACCTCGTCGGGAACTTCGAGCTCGTGCGCCAGATCGGGCTCGGCGGGATGGGCATCGTCTACGAGGGGCTCGACCGCACCCTCGGCCGCCGCGTCGCGATCAAGAAGATGCGCGAGGAGATCCGCGTCGACCCTCGGGAGCGGGAGCGCTTCGTCACCGAGGCCCGGACCGTCGCGAGGCTCCAGCACCCGAACATCGTCGCGATCCACTCGATCATCGAGCGGGGCGACGACGTGTTCCTGGTCTTCGAGTTCGTCGACGGGGCGACGCTGTATGAGACGCTCGATCGCCGCGGCCGGCTCCCGGTGGCGGAGGCGGCGCGCCTCGTCGAGCAGGTGGGGGAGGCGCTCACCTACGCGCATTCCCGGGACATCATCCATCGCGACCTCAAGCCCTCGAACGTCATGATCGCCGACGGGGGAAGCGCGAAGGTGATGGACTTCGGCGTCGCGCGCCAGGCGAAGGACGCCGTGAGCAAGCTCTCGATGACCAATACCATCGTCGGCACGCCGCCGTACATGGCCCCCGAGCAGGAGCAGGGCGTCGTGTGCAAGGAGTCCGACGTGTACGCGCTCGCGGTCTGCTTCTACGAGCTGGTCACGGGCCGTCTGCCCTTCCAAGGGACCGGCGCGGGGATGCTGCTGAACAAGATGAACAAGACCTACGCGCCGGCGACGACGCTCGCGCCGGAGCTCCCGGCCGGATTGGACGCGTTCTTCGCGAAGGCCCTCGAGCCGGAGCCCAGCCGGCGGTTCAGGACGGTGGGGGAGCTGCTGACGGCCCTTCGATCCGTCACCGCCGCGCGGTAGGCGGAGCGCCGGCGCCGGTGCCGGGTGACGGCTTGACGCTCCCGACGGCGGGGACCATACTGGGGGCATGACGGGGCCTGCCGCGACGCCCGGGAGACCGCGGTCGAAGGACGCGTGGATGACCCGGCGGCCGTGGCTGCCGGCCGCCGCCGCGGCCGGCCTGTTCGGCCTGGGGTGGCTCCTGGTCGGGTTGGCCCCGCGAGGGGCCGCCCGCAAGACCGCGCGATCCTCGCCTCCGCCCGACGCCGCGACCCGGCCCGCCCAGCGGCCGCGGGCGGCGGAGCCAGACCTGAGTTTCGGGGAGTTCATGAAGATCCTCGGAGCCGAGGCGGAGAAGCCGGCCTCGGCTCCCGCGGCGCAGGCGCTCACGAAGGCCTTCCTGGAGCAGCCCAAGCTTCGGGCGGTCTACGAGGACTTCACGCGGCGGGAGGGGCGCGGAGAACGGCCGAGCGCGAAGTCGTTTTTGGCGGCGGTCCGCTCGAAGCCCGCCTTCCGCGGGCTGCTGTCGCGTCTCTCCGCCAGTCCCGGCTCGCGGACGGCGCTCGCCTCGATCT
>JACQPK010000135.1 GCA_016207565.1 Elusimicrobiota bacterium | reverse complement strand
GGGCTGGGCGCGTCGGCCGGAGGCGGACGAGGAACGGGAGGGCCGGGCTCGGCGGCTCCCGCCGCGGTCGCGCTGGCCCAGTTGCTTCCGGGGGCGTCGCGGGCGCCCGGCCGCGCCCCCAGTTCGCCGGCCGCGAGCCGCAAGGCCGCCCAAGCGACGAGGGCGGGCGGAGGCGTGGTCATGAACGGGCTTCCCTCCGCTTATGGAGGCAGCGCCGCGCAGCTTGCCGCCACCCGGAGCCTTCCCATGGCAACGATCGGCGGCTCGAACGCGACGTTGACCACGGGCTCCGGCGCCGCGAATCTCCGGGCGCCGGGAGGCGACGGCGGCGGCGCGGCCCAGGCGGCCGGCGCCGCGGCGGGCGGCGGCGCGGCCCCGCCCGCGCCGCCGCCCGCGAGGACGCCCGCGCCCGCGGACAGCGGCACGCGGGACACGCAGGGCGTTGCGCAGCCGACCGCGGCCCCGGAGCCCGCGCCGGAGACCGGCAGCGCGACCTGCGCCGGCGCGTGCGCGGCGCAGCGCCAGCGGATGCTTCAGATCGCGCGAGACTACGTGGGCGCCTTCGGGTCCTGGATCGACCAGGATCGCCAGCTCGTGCTGGCGATGGCGACGAACTACCGAAACAACGCGATCCTGGCGAGCGAGAAGGTGGAGGCGCTATTCAACGAGCTCGACGCCCCCGGTTATCTCGATGCGGCGGCCAAGAGCGATCGCTTATTCGGCACAACCGTCCGCAGGAATCTCGACGACCTGCTCGCGGCGCTCGGCTCACCGGACACGCCGGACGTCGCCGCCCCACGCTACCTGCTCCATCTGGTCAGGACCCAGCTTGATCCCTCGCGCGACATCAATTCCGCCGGCTACATTCGCGACGTGAAGGACCGCCTCGACGGGCGCTTCATCATCCATGAGGGGCTGGGAACGATCGCGGATCTTCTGAAAGATCCGGGCGACGGCAGGGGCATGACCTGGAACACGAGCCTGCTGCAGGACAAGCGGAGGCGCTGGAACGAGTGGAGAGCGGCGGTGACCGCGGCCGCCAGCGCCGAGCCGCCCCAGGCAGCGCCGCCGCGGCCGGCGGATCTCCCCGAGGATCCCACTCCGTACGCGAACTACATCGAGACGGCGGACTGGGTGACGCTGCTCCTGGCGGCCCAGGACGCGGTGAAGCTGTCGGGCTGGGAGACCCTGACCACGGCGCAGCAGAATCAGATGGTACAGCTCGCCAGGGATCACCTGAGGAATACCCCCAGCGAGCCGGACCCCGATTCCGGCTTCGCTACCTGGCTTCACCGATACCGCTGCGGGGCGACCGAAGCGGGCCAATGCGTCGCGAGCGGGGACACGGGAGCGACCCCGTGGGATGCCGCGAGAAATCCCGAATCCCCCGCGTGGATAGCCCTGAGGGCCTCCTGCTACGACCGCTTCTTCGACGCGGCCTGCGCCGAACATCTCCTGCAGCTTCGCAGCGCCGACTCCGCGTATCGGAGGGCTCTCGATCCCGCCGCGCAAGGCGCCGGTGGACAGCCGTTGAGCGCCGACGCGCGGACGGGCTTGTTCATCGAGGCATTTCTCGATCACGATACCCCTGCCTACAATGTGATCGTCGAGGCCGAGTGTTTCATGCAGTACTTGGGAGAACCGGGGGCATGCCCTTCTTCCCGCGCGAGGTACGAGCCGGGCACCATCACGCTGTCGCCGGGACAGTGCCCCGGCTCTAAGAAATAGGACCGGCGGAGGAATACATGGAACCGAAGGATGAAAGCAAGGGGACGCTGCTCTCCGTAGGAGTGATCGTCCTCATCTTGGCGGCCGGCGCCTCCTACATCGCGTTCCGGCCCGCTCCCTCCAGCGGCCCCGCGGAGTTTCCGGCGGTGGTCACCGGCGAGCCCGCCGCCGGCGGCCCGGCTGCCTCCGCCACGGCCGAGCCGCCCCGCGAGCCCGGGATCGCGGGGCCGTCCCCCTCGATGGTCGGCGGCGCGACGCACGCACGCCCCGTTCCCGCAGGGATCGGCGCGAACCCGGCCGAGCCCCCGGCGCCCGGACATTCCTCATCGGAGGCGGGGAGCCTCGCGATCCCCCGGCCGGCGGCGCGCCCCGGCGCCTCGCGGGGCCGCGTGGGCTTCAAGAAGGAGTCGCTGGCGGCGCTCGGAGGCGGCTCGTCCGTTTCGGGGCAGACCCCGCAGGCGCGCCAGAGGCCCGCGGCCGCGACTCGGGACTCGAATCGGGCTCTTCGGGGATCGCTCTCCGGCGAGGCCGACGCGCAGGCGAGATCCGCTCCCCTCTCGAAATTGCGGCAGGCCGGCATCGGAGCCGCCTGGCGGCAAGCGCGCAACGCCGGCTCGGTGACGATGGGACGATTCGGGCGGGTCAGCACTCCCGGCGCCGACCGCAACGGGAGGGTTGCCTCCACGCTGCTCAACGGCAGGAACACCGCCGTGGTCCCTTTCCCCCCGGCGCTGGGCGACGGAGTAGCCCCTTCCGACACGGCGGACTCCGAGCTCATGACGAGTTTTCCCCCGCTGAGCGCGACCCCGACGCCGACCGGCTCCCCCAACCCGACGGCTGCTCCAGCGCCGAGCCCGACGTCTTCGCCGCAAGAGCCCGTCGAGCCGACTCCGACGCCGGCGGTGCCGCTCGCGACGCCCACCCCGACTCCGACGCCCACGCCGACTCCCGCCGACGCTCCGGATCGTTGCGACTCGAAGGAGTGCAAGAAGGCGATGAATCTCGCGCTCGGGATCGCGGATGCGTACGTCACGAGCTTTGGGAGCTTCGTGAGAAACAGCGTCAAGATGGTCCAGAAGATGGCCAACGCCTATCGCGTCAAGGCGATCGACGCCGACGGCAGGCTGCGGAGGCTCGTTGACGACCTGGGCAGCGTCGCCACCCTCGCCAAGGCAGACCAGTGCGACGCGGACTTCGGAACCACGATCGGCAGTCGGGACGGGCACGTCCTCCACGAGATGCTCGAGGAGCTCGGCGAGGCGGGCGACACCACCAGCCCTCGCGGCGAGATCGCCACGATCCTCTCCGACCTCGACCCTGTGCGGCATCCGGATCCGGCCACGTGGGGCTACCTGACCAACGCGAAGAATCGCTTCGCCTCCCGCTGGCTCACGCATGCCGGCCTGCTCCTGGTCGCGGATTTCGCCGACAACACGAACGGCGGCAATCCCGGACCCAATATCACCGATAACAAGGCGTTGCTGCAGGAAAGGGCGAGGCCGTTCATCGATCACGCCGCCGATCCCGACACCGTCGCGCTCCCGGAGGGCCCGGACCCGCGGCCATGCCTCAGCATGCTGGTGGACGGCGACTGGGCCGGCAAGGTGAGGGCGGCCGCGGCGCAGCTCGAGAAGCCGGCTTTCGAACTGCTCAGGAACTCGGAGCAGCAGGAGATCTCCGCGCTGATCGAGCACCACCGGCGCAACACGCCGAAGGACCCCGCGGCGGCCTCCGGCTTCGCGGGCTGGCTCAAGCTCTACGAGGGAGGCACGGTCGGTCCGCACAGGCCGGTCTACGGCTCGCAGACCGGGGACAGGGTGATCAGGACCGACTCGCCGGCCTCAAGCGGGGAAAATTCGATCGTCAGTCCCAACGCGACGGAGAACCGTCCTGCATGGAATCCAACGGCCAACAAGGAGGCGGAGGCCTGGGTGAGGCTGAACGCCTCCTGCTGGCACCGGGTCTTCGTCAAGGCTTGCTACGCGCATCTGGAGCATCTCCGCTACGCCGACTACTACTACGACCAAAGCTTGAGTCTCGAGGAGTGGCAGGGGCCGCTGGAGGCGACACAGGAAGCGGTCTCTCGCCCAGGGACGGACCCTTCGAGTTTCACCGACGCCCCGGACAACGGGCAGATGATGTCCCTCACCGACAGGCGCGGCGGGACGCGGAGGGTCCTGAGCATCGACGCGCGCCAGGAGGAGTTCGTCCAGGGCGTGCTCGAGGACATCGTGGCGGACGCGACCATCCAGGAGGCGCGGGAGTTCCTGCGTTGCTTCGGAAAGAGCGCCGGCTGTCCCTACCCGCGCTGCCCCTCCGCCCTGCAGTCAAACGCCTATCAGCCGTTGAACTGGATGCGCAGCAATTGACGACACGCGATGGGTAGCATCGGGCTCTCTTGCGGCTGACGACCAAGCTCAGCGCCCTGCTCTCCGGCTTGGCGCTCGCGGTGCTGGCGAGCACGGTCTTGCCCCTCTATTGGGCCGAGGAGGCGCACCTGCTCGAGCAGCGGGAGGCCCGGCAGTTCGCCGAGCTGCAGCAGTTCGGGCGCGTCTGCGGGGATTCCCTGAGGGAAGGCGATGCCGCCGCCCGGCTCGGGTTCCTCAAGACCTTCATCCTGTTCGCGGAGCCCAAGACGGTGGCCTGGGCGTTGTTCGCCGATGAGAGGGGAGGCATCCTGCTCCATTCCGATTTCCTGCACGGCGACCGTTCGCAGGGCGGCCGAGCCGTCTCGGGGCTCGAAATGGGGCGGGCCCTGTCCGCGCGCTCCGGACTCCGCCAACGGCTGCGCGCTCCCGGCCGGGAGCTCGACTTGCTCTCGGCGCCGGTCTACGACGTCAGCGCGCCGGAGGGCAAGAAAAGGCTGGGCACGGCGTTCATCGCCTACGACCACGACGCCCTCGCCGCGGCGTCGGCCCGGCTGCAGCGCGAGTCGCTCTCGCGCGTGCTCCAAGCCTCCTGGCTCGGACTCGCGCTGGGGCTGCTCTTGGCGTTCCTGCTGGGCCGGGCTCTGATCCGCCCGATCGAGGCGCTCGGCGGCGGCGCTCGCCGCATCGCCGAAGGCAGGCTCGACACCCGCATCGCCGAGGCACGCTCCGACGAGCTGGGGGATTTGGCCCGGGATTTCAACGTGATGGCCGCCCGCCTCGCCGAGGTCGACGAGCTCAAGGACGCCTTCCTGGCGCAGATCACCCACGACTTGCGCAGCCCGCTGTCGGCGATCGTGACCTGCGTGGATACGCTGGCGCTGGGCGCCCTCGGCGGGGTGACCCCCGAGCAAGCGAAGTGCCTCGGCGTCGCCGCGTCCAACGCCGACTACCTGGGCTCGCTCATCGGCGACATGCTGGACCTCTCCCGCATGGAAGCGGGCCGCTTGGAGCTCTCGCCGTCGCGCGTGGACCTGGGCGAGCTCGCCCAAGCGGTGCTCGGGCTGCTGAGGCCCAAGGCCGAGGAGTACGGCGTCCTGCTCGACGCCGCGGGCGTGCGGGAAGGGGCGACGGTATGGGCGGACGAGCAGGCGCTCAAGCGCGTGCTCGTGAACCTCGTGTCCAACGCCCTCAAATTCACGCCGCCGGGGGGACGGGTCTCGATCGCGCACTCCGTGGTGGACGGCCAAGACCGCGCGGCGGTCTCCGACACCGGGATCGGCGTGCCGGCGGACAAGCTCGGGACGTTGTTCAAGAAGTTCACGCAGATCCCGGAGACCAAGGACAAGGTGCGCCCCGCGCGCGGCACCGGGCTCGGCCTCGCCATCTGCAAGCAGCTCGTCGAGGCCCACGGCGGACGCGTCGGCGCGGAGAGCGAGTATCGCAAGGGCGCCGTGTTCTTCTTCACGCTGCCGCGAGAGGGCTCTCAAGAGGCTCTCAAGCCCGAGTCCCGCGGGGCCGGCGTCAACTAGGGAATCCCGGCGTTTTTTCCGCCCCGCCGAAATTGAGTGGGCGCCCGCGCGCCGGAGGGCTACGCTCCCGGCATGGCACGGGGCGGCGTTATGGCTTGGGGAGTTCTCGCGGCGGCGCTGCTGGTCGATCCGTGCGTCGCCGTCGCCGACGTCGTGCCGCTGTATCGGTTGTATCACCCCGGCTACGGCGACCACCTGTTCACCACGAGCGCCTCGGAGACGGCTGCCGCCACCTTGTCCGGCGGGTATGTCTCCGAAGGCATCGCGGCCTATGTGCTTGCGGCGCCCGCGGAGGGTTCGGCGCCCCTCTATCGCCTGTATCACTCCGAGTCCGGCGATCACTTCTACACGAGCTCCGCCTCGGAGAGGGACTCAGCCGTGGCTTCCTCCGGGTACGTGTACGAAGGGGTCGCGGCCCATGTCTTCGAGACGCAGGCGGACGCCAGCATCGCGCTCTACCGCCTGTACAGCCCCAAGTCGGGAGATCACTTGCTCACCACGGACGCCGCCGAAATAGGGTCCGCCGCGAGCTCCGCCGGTTATGTTTACGAGGGGATCGCGGCCTACGTGTTCCAGACTCCTCCCCCGACCCGCCCGGTGCCGGGGCGGAACGGATTCCGCATCCTGGTGGACGTCAACCAGATGGACGCCTCGGAAGCCGCTCGGGACGCCGTGCTGGCGGCCGACGGAGTCTGGGCCATCACGCAGAACAGTCCCGGCATCCCGGCCTCAGCCTGGCCCGGCGCTCTCGCCCGCCTCAACGCGGCCCACTGGACGGTCGCCGAAGACAACCCAGACTCCGCCTACGAGTTCGACGCCGTCGCGGGCTACATCGGCCGGCCCGTGGACGCGGCGATGTGCTACATGGAGCCCGGCGTCATCCCAAGAACGGGGCCCGACGGCCCGGCGCTCGACGCCACCTACGACACGATCCTCACCCCCGCTGAGATCGAGGCTCAGGCCGCCACTCACGGCGGCAAGATCGTCATCCTGACCCGATCGTACCGGTCGGACGACCCCCGCCGCCATGCCGCCGACGCCTCCCTTGGGCATCCCGCCGTCTCCGGGATCGCGTTCGAGACCAACCCGGACGGCCCCGGGAGCGTGATGTGGAACCAGAAGTTCAACGAAGGCATCAACCATTGCTTGAGTCTCGGGAAGAAATGCTACGTGCTGCTTCCGCCCAAGAAGAACTCCGTTGACTACTTGAGCGACGTCCAAGCGGCGATGAGCTACTTCGCCGGGAGCGGGCAGCTCGCCAACCCCGATCTCCACATCGTGCTCGCCGTCTATGTCCGCGCGGATTCCGGGGTCGGCTTCCTTGATGCCGCGGCCGGAAGCGGCCCGCGGAACACGCTCTTGGCGGCCGTCAACTGGTTGAAGTCCTATCGGGACGGCGTCGCTCCAGGGCCCGCGGCGGAGGCCGCGAACGAGCCGGCCCCTTGGGCGGCCGCGCGGCCGACGACGGCAGGCGCCGCCGGGGAGCGGCCTGCCGACCTCGCCCCGCGCGAGGAGGGCCCCGATGATCCCGGGCGACGCGGAGGAATCGAGCTCGAGCCGCGTTCCGCCTCCGGGACCCTCGCCGGCCGAGGCGCGGCCTACGTTGGCACGCCGTCGGATGAGGCGTCGCTCGCCGGCGCCGTCGAACCGGGCCGGTTCGCCTGGAGCCTTCGCGCCGGATTGCGGGACGCGCTCGCGCTCTCGTCGGCGCGGGGGGGGGCGCGACTCGCCGCTTCCGCTCGTCTGCCGAGCGGCGAATTCTGCGTGGACGATCCGGCCTGGTACTCGCTGCATCAGGTCGGCGCCGCGAATACCCGCCTCCCGGCGGGACCGCCGTATCCTGCCGACGCCTCGGGCTACGACACGGAGTACCGCTACGGCTACAGGGCCCAATATGATTTCACGGGCGGTCCGAGGAAGGACGTCATCGCCTGTCAACTCGCGCTGGCGGACAACAGGGCGTGCCTCCAATCGTATTTCTCCGGACCGGTGGGACCGGGACCGAACGCGCAGTGGCGCCGGGACTGGCGCGATAACCCATACTTCAACGGGCTGTTTCCGCCGGAAGCCCCCTCGGCGCTGCCGCGGCGGTTGAAGTTCTGGCTCCCGGCGGGCACCGTAGGCTTCCTGCTGCGCTTCGGCCTGCCTGCGCGGAGGGCGGACTTCGCGGCCATCCGCCTCGGCCGCCCGCCGGAGGAGTCCGACCTGAAGCAGGCTCCCACGGCGCCTCCGGCCGACCAAGGCGTGGTTCTGATGTCCCGCCTGCTGCGAGGCGAGATCGTCACGGGCGTCCACGACGGAGGCGGCTGGCTCGTATTCGCCGCGGCGACCGTTGATGCCGACACCTCGCGGCTGATGAGGGATGGGGCCCCCGGTCTCGACCGGGGTGCTTGGCTGTATGCGTACCTGAGCGGCTCCCACGGCACGCTGCTCATGAACACGATGATCGATAAGCACGCGTTCCGCGCCGAATATCGGAGCCTGGCGTTCAAGAACGACGGGGACCCGATCTGTGAGTGACTCGCGGCCGCTGCCCGACGACGGCGGGGCGATTGACAATGAGCCGGGTGGCGCCTATACTCAGAAAATGCAGGACCGAGGCCGCCGGTCGGCGCTCGTGGCGCTGGTCTCAGCCGCGCTTTGCTGCGCCGGTGGAGCGCTCTGGTACTGGCTGGGCAGCCAGACCAACGTTGCGCCGCGCAGAGCCTCGCCGGGCCGGTCGTCGCCGGCTCCGGCGGAGGGCATCGCGAGCGACCCGGATGGAGAGTTGCCTGAGGACCGGCTGTTCGCCTCCAGCGAGCCGATGAGTCTCGCGAACTTCATTTCGGTCGTCACCGAGCTCATGCCCCCCGAGGTCGGCCGGGCCTTCGCCGCGGACTTCAACGCCAACGAGAACTTCCGTTCGCATTGGGAGCGAGCTCGCCGGGCCATGGGAGCGCCCGCCGCGGAGTTGGTCGCCAAGCTCGCCGCCGAGCCCGAGATGAAGGAACTGCTGGCCAAGCACACCGACAAGGCCGAGTTTCGCGAGGCGTATGCGCGGATCACCGCGCGCGCCGATATTCGTCGTCTCCTGAACGTCGACGCGCCCGCCGCCGCCCGACGAGCACGCGAGTCCGCTCTCGCCGGTCCCGCTGGCCGCGCCGGCCCCGCGGCCCCGGCTCTCGTTCGCGGCGGCCCGATCGCGGTGGCGGCCGCTCCGGCGGCATCGGAGGGCGCCGGGCCCCAAGGTCCGCGGCCGAGCGCGAGCGGAACGCCTGAGAGCCGAGGGCGAGCCATAGGGACCCTCGCCGGCGCGGGCGAAAGTCCGAGCGCGCAGGACGCGGCTCGCGAGGCCGCCCCGCGAAGCTCAGGCGGCGGCGTCGGGACCCACGAGACCGTGGCCTTCGCCGTCGTCGGAACCGCCGGAGCCGACCAGAACGCGATCGCGTTCTACCTCTCGCTGTTCGGTCGCGCGGACCCGGCGCTGCGGAGGGATCTCGAACACGCGTGCGACGCGGCGATCGCCGCTGATGAGGGCTGCGAGATCGTGCCCTTGTGCCAGCGCGTCGGCTTGTCCCGCTGCCGGAACGCGTGCGCGGCCGTCGGCCCGGATTGCAAGATCGTCTTTCCCCCGGACCCGCCTCCTCCACCCCCTCCGGATTCGGTCGCCTACAACCCCGGCGGCACGCCCGCGAGCCAGCCCCACGCGACCGGCTACGGCCCCAACGGCGAGGTATACGACGGTCCCGGAAACGTGGTGATGACCTACGGTCCGACGAACCCGCCGCAGGACTACGTGGGCCTCGTGATGCAAGGCAACCAAGTGATCGGCACTTTTTACACCGAGCCGAACGTCGGCGGCGTCGTGCGGGACGCCAACGACAACATCATCTACACCTACACGGCCGACGGCAGCGTGACCACCTGCCCATGCCCGCCGTGAGCCGTCTTCGAGGCTCGCCGCAGCTCTGCGCGGTCTTTTGGCTCGCGGCCGTCGCCGGCGCGCTCGCCGCCTCGACCGGCCCCCGGTCCCAGGACAGCCCGGCGGCGCTGGCCTTCACCAAGTCTCCGCTCTTGACCTGGTGGGAGGCGCTTTCCGGCGACGAGCGAGCGGCGTTTCTCGCCAAGACCCCGCTGCTCGTGCTGAGCCTCGACACGCACCGAAAGCTCCTGCGGGCGACGAAGTCGGAGACCGCGATCGCGGAGCGCGCGCTCAAGGATTGGTGGGACGGCCAGAACCAGTTGCAGCAGCAGGCCCTCCTGCGCGCACAGCCGCGCCTGCGCGACGCATGGGTCGCGTGGCGCAAGAGCGTCGACGCGTGGAGCGCTCGAGAACGCGGCGGCGCCAAGGCCAAGGC
Organism: Elusimicrobiota bacterium; assembly: GCA_016207565.1. GTDB lineage: Bacteria > Elusimicrobiota > Elusimicrobia > UBA1565 > JACRDR01 > JACRDR01. Next base: position 10,269 of record JACQPK010000135.1, on the reverse strand, counting down.
CTCCGTCCGTTGAGGCGCGACTGGACGGTCTACATGTTGACGTGCCGGGACGGCTCCCTGTATACGGGGGTCGCGAAGGACGTCGACGCCCGGGTCGAGGTCCATAACTCCGGCCGGGGGGCGGCGTATACCCGGAGCCGCCGTCCTGTAAAAGTATGCTGGAAAAAGCATGGTTTTACGCGGTCGGAGGCGCTCAGCCGCGAAGCCGCCATCAAGCGCCTTCCTCGGTCCCAAAAGCAGCTCCTCGCGCGGTCCTAGAGGCCGGGACCCGAGGACCCAGGCGGGGCGCTCGTCGTCGGCGCATCCTTGACGTATGCGGCTGCGGATCCCGGCGCTCGCGTTAGTCCTGACGGCTACGGCGTCTTTCGGCGCGCTCGCCTCCGGCAAGGCCGTCGCTCCCGTCGAGCTCGTCTCGCCCTTCCAACCCATCGGCGTCGCCCCCGCGCCGCTCGCGCCCGCCGCCGCCCTCGCGCCGGCGCTTTCCCCGGGGACGAACCTCTCGACCTTGGCGCTCGGCCGGACGCTCCCCGTTCGCGCCGCCGCCAGCAAGCCTGGCGCGGCCCGCGCCCAGCCGATCGCGCTCGGGACCGGAGCCGTCGACGACGGCCGCGTCCTCTTCGACGGACAACGGGCGCAGCCGGCCGAGGGCCTCATCTCTCGCTTCAAGGCCTGGGCGGGCCTGGGCGACCGCGTCCCGTCCTGGCCGGGCAAGGCCGGCGACGTCGTCAAGCTGGGAGGCATGAAGGTCGAGCTGACGAGCGTCGCGGGCGACGGCGGTGGCTCGCGCGTCTGGAACGCCGGCTACCGCGACTTCGTCGTCAAGCTCATCCATCCCGAGTTCATGTCGCTGCCGCACTACGCCGGCGAGGCGGCGATCCTGCGTTCGCTCGCGAAGACCGACATCCCGCACGCCAAGCTCTTGCGCGCCAGCGCCGACGGCTCCGTGATGATCAAGGAGCGCGTCGAGGGCGACCCGGCGACCCGGCTCTTCTCCGAGGGGCTCGAGAGGCGGCATCTGCTCGGGCTTGCGGAGCTCGCCGCGCGCTTGATCCGCAACGGCGTGTCGGCCGACCTGGTCGCGTCGAACCTCGTCTGGGACCGCTGGCGCTCGAAGTACAAGCTCTACGACGCGGGGGGCATCGTTCCCGCGGGTCCCGAGGCGGTGTTGCGCCAACTCCTGACCGCGGCCGGGAGCGCCCCCGGCTTCGATCGGGGCCGGTTCTTCGCGGCGCTGCGGGGCCGGCTCGGCCCGGACTCGGAGCCCTGGGTGAAGGTCGAGCACTTTCTGCGCTCCGATCCGTCTCGCGCGGACGATCTTTCCGCGCTCCGCTCCCACGACGCCGCGCTCCCCGCGGCGCCCAGGATCACGTTCGGGCCGGGAGAGCCCGGCCTTTTCTCCAACACGATCGGCGGCGCCAGGGACATCGTGAAGGCGCTCGGCTACGATCCGGCCACGGCCAAGCCGAAGTTCAAGCTCCACGGCGACGACCCGGGCAAGCTGAATACGGTCCTCTACTCCGTCGAGCCGCCGGGCAAGCGCAAGGTCGTCGTCAAGCAGGCCGCTTGGGACATCGTCCGCGACGAGATCGCGCTGCGCCGGGTGGCGCGGCGACTCTTCGGCGAGTGGTTCGACACGCCGTCGGCGATCGGCGTCAACCTGGGCTTCGACTCCTATCTCGTGATGGAGCACGCGAGCGGGGGCGCGGCCTACGGCCGCCAGCCGCTCACCCGCGCGCAGCGCGCCGCGATCGCGATCTTCGTCAACGCCTTCGGCATCGGCGACGTCAACGGTGGAAACGTCCTCTTCCCGTCGAGAGCCAAGCCCGTTCTCATCGATTTCGAGCAGGCGCTGGGACGGCGGGAGCCGATCCCCGGCCGGCTGCCGGACGAGCGGATCGCGACCGAGATGCCGTGGATGGACCGCTACGAGCGCAACCCGGTCGAGCTCTACGCGCCCGCGATCCGCGAGTGGAGGCGGGTCCTCACCGAACCGAAGACGCAGGCCGGCCTGAAGGAGGACTTCGTCGCCGCCGGCTACTCGGCCCGCGAGGCCGAGGCGCTCCTCGGGATCGTGCAGGCGAACACGGCCGACCTGGACTGGACGCTGACGGTCGACGCCGAGTTCGTGGACCAGTTCGTCGCCAGAAACGCCCGTTAGGGTCAGACCCTTTGTCAGGATTCTGTCAGGATTCGAGAGATCGCGGCGTCTCACGCCGCAAATCCTGACGGAATCCTGACAAAGGGTCTGACCCTAAGCGGGTATGCTGACGAGGGAGGGGCCGGGCAGCCCGAGGTGCTTGCGCTCCAGCGCGTCGTAGCGGGCCGCCACCGCTTGCACGAAGCGACGTTTCTCGAGGAAGCTCCCCGGGAAGAACCCGCCCTTGAATCCCGCGATCACCAGGCGCTTGAGCTCCGTGCGCGTGACCTTCGCGTGCTCGCATACCAGGCCGAACTCCCGCGAGACCGTCGTGTTCGACACGAGCCGGTTGTCGGTGCAGATGCTCACCGAGAGGCCGTAGTCGATCATCTTGCGGACCGGGTGCGCGGCGATCGACTTGATCGACGGGATCGTCTGCAGGTTGCTCGTCACACAGACCTCGATGCCGATCCGCTGGCCCGCGAGATAATTCGCCAGGTCCGAGACGTACTTCTTGCGGTCCCCGATCTTGGGGTCTTTGATCATCTCGTGCGCGAACAGGAACGTGCCGTGGCCGATGCGGTTGGCGTGGCACTGCGTGATCGCCTGCCAGATGGACTCGGGGCCGTACGCCTCGCCGGCGTGCGCGGTCTTGTGGAGGAAGTGGTCGTGGGCGTACTGGTAGGCGTCCCGGTGGTCGGCCGGGGGGTAGCCCGCCTCCTCGCCCGCGAGGTCGAACCCGACGACGGGAAGGCCCTCGTCCTTGAGCTCGACGGCCGCGCGGACCAGCTCGAGCGAGGCCGCGGCGTAGACCTCGTCTTTGGGCGCGTGCTCCATGAGACGCAGGATGTCCGCGAAGTAGGGGGACATGCCTCTCTTGAACCGGCGCATCGCGCAGAGGATCACGCCGAAGTGGAACGGGACGTCCTCGCCCGCGCGCACGGCGCGCGAGCTGTTGTGGGCCTTCGCGCCCGCGGTCAGGCCCTCGCAGACGGCGCGGACGACGTCGCGCACGGCGGCGTTGGCGGTGACGTGCAACTGCGGCGCGAACCTCACCTCGATGTAGCGGACGCCTTCGGCGGCGTTGTCCTCGACGAGCTCCTCGGCGACCCGGGAGAGGTTCCCGAGGTCCTGAAGCACGGCGCACGTGTACATGAAGCCGTGGAGGTACTCCGGGAGGTCCTTGTAGTTGTCCTTGAAGACGAGCTTGCGCATGCCTTCCTCGGTGAACGAGGGCAGCTTGCACTTGGCGCGCCGCGCGAGCTCGATGAGGGTCTTGAGCCGCAACGAGCCGTCGAGATGGAGGTGGAGGTCCGACTTGGGGATGGAGCGGATGAACTCCGAGGTGATGCGGTTCTTCATCCGCGCAAGCCTAGCAATTTCCGCAGCAGCCGCGCGGCCAGGAGCAGCGCCGCCAAATACGCCGCGGAGTACGGGAGGTAGTACTCGCCCCAGCGGACCGCGGTCGTGCGCCAGGGAGGCGCCGCGTGCACGAGCACTTCGTGGGCGCGCTCGGTCCCGCCATCGGCGACCCACGGCCAGACGCGGAACGCGCCCCCCGCGGCGATCGCTCCCGCGTTGTTGGCCTTGCCCGTCATGATCACCGGCAGCGCGTACGCCGCCGCCGAGAGGCGGACCGTGCGGAGCAGCTGGACGTTGAAGGTCGCCGGGTCCCAGTGGAACCAGTGGGCGTTGCCGAGGAAGAGCAGCAGCTCCGCTCCGGCCCGGCGCCACCCGAGATACATCGTAGGCATGTGGCCCTCGAGGCACGTGGAGGCCCCGAGCCGCCTCCCTCCGAGCGTCAGCGGCGGGAACGGGTCGGACGGCGCGGAGTACTGCTGCCGCGGGTCGACGTACTGGCGGTCTCCCGAAAAAAGCGCCCAGACCGGCAGCCACGCGGGCGCGGGCCAGTACTCGGAGCCGGGCGTCAGCTTCCACTTGTCGCGGATCCCGAGGAGGCCGCCGTCGCGGCCGACGAGCAAGGTGCTGTTATACCGCCGCCCCTCGCGTATGGTCGTGATCCCGGTGGCGAGGTCGGCGCCCGTCGAACGGGCGAGCTCCCGGTATGCCTCGATCAGGACCCCGTTGTTCTCGATGCCTAGGCGGGCGAAGGCCTCCTCCGAGCGCGAGCGCGGCAGCACGAGGTCGACGGCGTCCTCGGGCAGGACGAGGAGGTCCGGCTTCATGCCCTGCACGAGCGTCCGGAACTTGCGGACGCGCGCGGCGACGTAGTCCGAGACCGTGCGGCTGCGCTCCGGGGTCCAGTCGCCTTGGTCGAGGTACTCCTCCATTGCGTCGTTGGCCTCGAGGGCGAACGTCGCCACGCGCAGGGGAGCGTCGCTCGACGCGCCCGGCGCCGGCCCGTGCAGCAGCCGTCCCGCGAGCGGCGGCGCGAGGAGGGCTCCGAAAGCGGCGGCCGCGAACGCGGCGCGCCCCCGGCGGGCCGCGCCTGACGCGGCGCGGAGCCGGAGGAGGACGGCGGGCAGGCTCGCCGCCGCGACGGCGACCGTGGACACACCGAGGGCGCCGGTGTAGGGCGCGAGCCCGAGCGCGGGCGCCGCGAGGGCCTGCGACCAGGTGGTCACGTGGCTCGGCAGGAAGTGCTTCACGGTGCCGAGCCACTCGGCCAGCGTCCACAGCGCGGGCAAGGCCGCCAAGGCGGCGAGCGGGTTCCCCCGGCGCGCGGCCGCGAACGCCGCGCCCATGAGCCCCCAGCAGGCCACGTGGATCCCTACGGCGACGACGTGGACCGAAATGCCCAGCCCGGAGAGGTACGGCACGGTCGGCATGAGGCCGAGGGCCTTCCAGGCCATGGCCCGCCACGCGGCCTCGGCGGACGACTCGGCGTCATCGAGGAGCCCGACCAGGAGCCAGACGCCCACGAACGTCAGGGGCCATAGCGAAAGCGGAGAGAACCCGAGGTAGTAGAGGAGTCCGCCGGCGGCTGCCGTGAAGAACGGCCGCTTCAGCGCGGCTTCTGGCACAGCGGGCCGAATTTCTGCGCACGGTCGAGGAAGTCGACCATGGGATTCTGCTCCGCGAATATTCCGTTAGGGTTGTAGAGCAGCGGCCAGGTGTAGAGCCGCCACATCCGGGGGAACTTCGCGCCGCCTTTGCAGTTGTGCGGGGTCTCGCTCGGGTTGTAGATTCCCACGGTCTTGCCGGGCTCGACGATCACGCAGATCTCGTCCTCGTAGTCCCACGTCTCGGTCGAGGCCTTGTTCCGGATCCCTTCCTTACGGGACTTCTCGCTGAAGTCGACGTTCATCATGTCCGGAGGGCGGGACTTTCCGGCGACGTAGATCAGCCCCACCATGCGGAACTGAGCCGCGCCCCGCTTCTTCACGTAGGAGATGATGTCGGGGCGGTCGAGGTTGTAGGCGCCGTCGCGGACCAGGTCGGGATGGGCCATCATCAGGCCGACGCTCGGGACGAAGCCGCGCTTGACGGGCAGATAGCCGTCTTTGAGCGCCGCCTGGATGTTGGCGTAGCGCTTGACCGAGTTCATGCCGCGCTCGAAGATGTCGTGGTCGCGCTTGGTCAGGTTGTAGTCGTTCGCGTACGGGCGCGCGAGGGTGAGCTTGCCGCCCTTATCGCAGGGGGCGAAGAGCTCGCCGATCTTCCCCGGCCAGCTTCCGAACGTCTTCGAGTGGAGATCGTCCTCGGAAAGCGCCCGCCACGCCTCGAGCTGGGCGTTCGCGTGGGCGGCGAAGAAAACGACGAGAATGGCAGTCAAATTGATCATGCGCGGCCAGTGTAACATGAATTTCCCCAGCCCGCAATAATATATACACTGCGGTAGCGAGCCAGGCCTCGATCGATCGGCGTAACGGTGAGGCCAGGCACGCACCGGATAGAAACGCAAATGCGGCGCGTGCTCGCCCGCCATCACGTCATCGAGCTTGAGGGCTGCGACGCCCGGCGGTCGGACGACCCGGCGCGGATCGGGGCCGCCCTCCGGCGCTTGTGCGCCGAGGCCGCGCTGCACGTCGTGCGGCGCGTGAAGCACGAGTTCACCCCGCACGGCCTCACCGTCCTCTTCGTGCTCCGGGAGAGCCACCTGGCCTACAGCTCCTGGCCCGAACGGAGGTACGCGGTGCTGGACCTGTTCCTGTGCGCCGCGACCCCGGGCCTGGCGAAGGCGATCGCGCGATTCGCGCGGGCGCTGGGCGCCGGGCGCGTGCGCGCGCGGCACTTCCCCTGCGGTCCGGAGTCCGCTAGTCGCGCTCGATGAACTGGAGCGAGCGAAACAGCGTCGGTCGCGGCACGGAGTTCACGAGCCGGGGGTCGCGCTTCGCCGGGTAGTAGGGGCCTTCGAGGATCTTGAGCCTTTTCGCGTCGAGGGCGTAGAGCGGCACTCCCAGGTCCACGAACTCGAACTCCGGGTAAACGGTGCCGCGGGCGAAGGCGACCATCGATTCCCGCCAGAGGGTGTTCTCGACGACGGCGAGGTCTTGGCTCTCGTCGACCTTCAGGCCCCGGTGCTGCGCGAGATAGCGCCGCGCCTTCACGCGCCTGAGCAGCCGCCGGTTCTCCAGATCTCCCTCGTCGTCCTCGGGGGGGGCCCCCAAAGTGTTCGCCTCGAATACGGTCACGAGCTCGGGCGAGTCCGTGTTGTAGGGGAAGATCGTCGTGAACCCGGCGGCCTCGAGGGTGTTCATGAGGATCGAGTTGCGCCGGAGATCCTCGGGGTCCTTCTCCGCCTGGAGCCGCTCCTCCGTCACGAGCGGATAGTCCATCGCGCAGAAGCCGCCGCGCTTGAGCCGGCGCGAGACGTTGCGGAAGAACTCCACCGTGTAGAGCTTCGCCGCGTCGTAGGTGTAGGGGAAGGGGAAGTCGATGTAGACGGCGTCGTAGCGCGCGCGGTCCTGCCGCACGAAGAAGAACGCGTCGTCGGTCACCACGCGGACCTTCGGGTCGCGGAACGAATCCGCGTTCAACAGGCGCAGCCGCGGGTCGGTCCTCGCCAAGCGCACCATCGCCGGGTCCAGCTCGACGTTGGTGATCGACCGGATCCGGTCCCCGTACTTGAGGAGCTCGCGGGCCAAGAGCCCGTCGCCGCCTCCGAGGATCAGCACGTCCTCCGGTATCCTCCGAAACGCCTGGATCGGCACGTGGGCGAGGAACTCGTGGTAGATCGACGAGACGCCGCCGTAGAACTGGTACCGGCGGTCGTGGTAGAGCGCCAGCCCGTAGGGCACGTCCGGCTCGTGCCGCGGACGGGCGTCGTAGTGCAGGCGGAGGGGGTCCGGCATGTCCTGCCGAAGCACCAGGTCGATCCGCTGCACGCGGCTCGGCACGCGCTCGACGTCCCCCCGGCGGCTCCAGAGGGCCTCCAGGACGTCTCCGAGGGGCGCTCGGGCGCCGCGCGAGTCGCCGCGGTCGGCGTCCACCGCCGCGACGACGCCGAGCCGCGCCGAATAGAAGCTGACGAGGTTCAGCCGCGAGAGCGGCGGAGAGGCGATGAGGAGCGCGAGCCACGCGGCCGCCGTGGCGCCGAGCGCGAGGGCCCGGTCGGGCCGCCGCGCCACCAGGCGGCCGCGGTACATCCACGCGCAGGCCGCGAGATTGAGGAAGGAGGCGGCCGCGGCGGCGCCGGTGACGTCGAGCGCCGGGAGCAGCCAGACCGCAAACAGCAGCGTGCCGGCCAGCGCGCCGAAATAGTTGACGCCCAGCACGAGCCGGGTCCGGTCCTGGGCGCCCTCCTCGCGAGCGAGGCGGAGGAGCAGCGGGATCTCGTAGCCGGAGAGCCAGCCGATCGCGAGGGTCAGCGCGTGTCCTCCGGCCACGGCGGCCAGCCCCCAGCCGAGCGAGGCGTGGTCTCCGGCGTAGAAGTGCTGGTAGATCCTAAACGCCGTCTCGAGCGTCGTGATCGCGAGCGCCGACGCGGCGCCGACCACGGTGAGCGCCAGCTCCACCCGCCACAGCGCCGCCCACTCGTCCCCCGGCTTCACCCGCGAGCAAAAGTACGTGCCGAGCCCGAGGGAGGCGAGATAGAGGCCGATCGTCAGGCTCTGCCAGAGCGGCGCGTCGCCCGTGAAGGAGACGAAGCAGGCGGCGATCGTCATCTCGTAGACGAGGCTGCACGCCGACAGCACGAAGGTCAGGACGAGGAGCTCGCGGATCGGCGGCCGCTTCATGGGGACAGAGGCAGCGTGAGCGCCGCGGACGCGAGGCGCTCGAGCGGCCCGGTGAAGGCGAGCATCGCCGCCGCGGCGGCGGCGGCGAACGCCGGAGCGGCCCAGCGCGCCGGCCCCCCGGGGGCGAGGAAGCGCGCGATGTAGAGCGCGCACGCGGCGTTCAGGAGGCCCGCGGCGGCGGCCGTGCCGACCAGGCCGAGGCCGGGAAGGAGCACCAAGGGGAACAGCGCCGCGCCCGCCAGCGTGCCCGCGTAGTCCGTCGCGAGGATGCGTCCTTCCTCGTCGGGGCCGGCCAGGTGCATGAGGAGCGGCAGCTCGAAGCCGCTCAGGACGCCGATCGCGATCACCAGCGCGTGGTCGAAGCCGTAGAGCAGGGCTTGGTGGAGCCAGCCCCGCAGCGGCGCGCCGAGCGCTCCGAAAGAACGGACCAGGGCGGCGTCCCACAGGAACATGAGCAGGGGACCGGCGGCGCCGAGCAACGCCAGCGCCCACTCGATCTTGAGCAGCCGGCGCGCGGACTCCGTCGTGCCGACGCGAGCGCAGAGGAGCGACCCGGCGCCGAGCGCCGCGAGGTAGAGCCCGATCGTTACGTTGTAGCGGAGGAAGGTGTTGCCGAGCAGCGCGCCCATCGCCTGCGCGAGCACGAGCTCATAGACGATGCTGCAGATGGAGACGACGCACGACAGCCCGTAGAGGCTACGCCGCACCCTGGAAAGATACTACTTCTTGCCGCCCGGCGGGGGAGGAGGAGGCGGAACATCGCACTCCTTCACGTCGATGTCCTCCACGCGGACGAACTGGGACGCGGGTCGTTTCGGCGGCGGCGGGCCCTCGCGCATCTCGAGCACCACCGCTCCGTTCGCCGCCAGGTTGGCGGCGTTCTTCATCGCGATGTTCGCCAGGACGAACTGGTTGATCTTCTTCATGACCGTCGCCTGAGCGGTGTAGCGGTCCCACTCCGGCCCCGTCTCCGCGAGGCCCGTGCTCATCGCGTTGCGGGAGGCCTCCCAGCGGGGGGCGATCACCTCGCCCTTCTCGTCTCCGTAGCGCCTCAGGATCTCGGCCCGGTCGATCCTGTTGGCTTCCTGCTGCAGGGTATCGGCCGTCCCGTCGAAATAATCGGTCGCGAGCGTCCCGGCCTCTTCCTCGTGCCCCCACTTGTGCATCTCGCTCAACTGCGACTTCGCCGAGTTGATCTGGTTCTGGTAGCTCTGGATCATCGGAGGGACGGGGCAGTAGAACATCTGGCAGCCATCGTGTTCGACCGACTGCCCAGCGACGCCGATCCGGCCGTGCAGCGATGTGAGCCAGTCGACCTCGCCTTGCATGCCGGCGAACGGCCCGCGGACCTTCCTGAAGCAGAGATCCTCTTCATCCGCGCTCTGGTTCTTCCGGAAGCAGGTCTTTCCCTCCAGGAGGTCCGCCTGCATCCCTCGGATGCGGGTCGCCGCTTCGCCGACGTCCGCGATCACCGCGGGATCCGAGCTGTGGCCCAGCGGGCCGGCCTGCATGGAGCCGTGGAGCGCCGTCAGCGTCTCGCCGGCCTTTCGGTACCGGTCCTCGAACGCCTTGATCAAGCAGTACACGTAGCCGCGTCCTTGGATGAGGGACGGATGCTGCTCGTACGCCTGGACCGCGCCGAGATACGGGTCGACGTTGCCGCCGCCGCCGCCGTCGTCGTTGCCGCCGATGGGGCCTCCGGTGTTCGGAGTCCCTTGGCCCGGGCCCTGAGCGGTGCCGGGCTGCTGGGGACCGACGCCCGCTCCGATCGAGCTGCCGAGGCCGCCGCCGGCGATCCCGGGAGAAGCCGCCGCGGTGATCATGGGCGTGCCGCCGCCCCCGCCCGCCGCAAAGCCCTTGGCGCCGCCGCCCTGGGCGTTGCCGGTTGCCAAGGCGTTCATCGCCGCGCCGGGGCCGCGCCCGCCGCGTCCGGGCATCACCGAGCGCGCGGACCTCACGGCCGACCGGGCGCCCTTGGCGCCGCCCGCCGCC
>JACQPK010000138.1 GCA_016207565.1 Elusimicrobiota bacterium | reverse complement strand
TCAGGCCGCCGGCGGCGGTGAACGTGCTCTTCGCGGTCGAACCGAACTGCGCCGTTCCCTCGACGTCGAGCGCGGCCCCGGGGCTCGCGGTGCCGATGCCCACCTGCCCTCCGCTCGGGACCACCGACAGGCTGCCCGCGCCGGTCGTCCGCAGATCGGTGTAGACTGAGTTCTCCGTGCTGGTCAGGCGCAGCTGGGGCGCCGCCGAATCGACGATCTCCACCTGCCGATCGGCGTTGTTGACGGACCCGATCATCCAGCTTCCGGCCGTCACCGAGCGCGCGCCGGCGTTCGCGACATAGACCGCGTAGCCCGCCGCGTTTCCGAAGTAGTAGCCTACCGGGGAGTCGTCGGTGCGGAAGCCGTAGCCGCTGTTGGCGGCGGAGGCCGAGACGGCGACCGCGCCGAGCCCGCCGGCCACTCCCCGGATCGCGTTGACGGAGCCTGAGTTCACATCGAGGAGCACGCCTGGGCTCGCCGTGCCGATCCCCACCCTCCCGCTCTCGAGCACCGTGAAAGTCCCGGCCGCCACCTTGAAGAGCTGGCCGGCTCCGATGCCCGTGGATACCGCCAGCGTCTGAAACTCGCCGCCGGTGCCCTGGTGCTGCACGATCTGGCCGTCGACGATGAGGTTGCCCTCGACCAGCAGGTCGGCCGCCGCGGTCGTGTCATGGACCGCGGGTGCGCCGACCAGGACGTCGCCGGCTCCCGAGACCCGCAGCAGCGCGCTCGCGTCCTGGCTGCTGACCCAGAGGGCATAGCCGTCCTCGGCCGCGGGCTTGACCTCCAGCCTGGCCTGCGGGGCAGTCGTCCCGACGCCGGCCTTGCCGGTGTTGAAGATCGCGAACTGACTCGCGCCTCCCTTCTGGATATCGAGCAGGCGGTTGCTTCCCGTCCCGGTGGCCGACTCGGAGACGTTGAGCCTCAGCCCCGTATATCCCTGGGCGCCGGAGGTATTGATGGTCGATGACAGATCGTAGCTGTTGAAGTTCAGCGAATTCACGTCCACGCCCGAGCGCAGCTCCATCTGGCGGTTGGTCGCGGAGCGCAGGATGATCGACTGGTTCGCGTCGATGATGACGGACCCGGATCCTCCCAGCGCGCTCTGCCCGGTCGTGGCGCTGAACGTGAGCGAGTTCGCGCCATCCGTGAGAGTCAGCTCCGGCGTGATGTCATAGTCTCCCCTTACGTGCAGGTTGGAGGTCGGACTCGTCATCCCGATACCCACCTTGCCGTCGCCCCTGACGGCGAGCAGCCCCTGGGAGGCGGCGGCGCCGCTGGAAACCAGAAGCAAGGTATCGCCCGCGACGGCGCTGACGCTGGAGACATGCAGGCGCGCCGAAGGCGAGCCGGCGCCCACGCCGACGCGTCCCGTACGCTCGAAGGTCGCGATCGTATCGAAGCCCGTTCCCGCGCCCCGTACAATGACGTTGCGCCCGCTGGACGCCCCGCCCAGGTAGAGGTGCCCTCCGGTGTCGAGGGAAAGGCTATTGCGCATGGACGAGGCGTTCTCAAGCCACAGGTAGGCGTTGGCCCCTCCGCTCTTGAGCTCGACGAGGTCGCTGCCGTCCGATACGACGTGGAGCGGGAAGTCGGGAGCCGTCGTCCCGATGCCGACCCTCCCTTGCGTCACCGCGAGCGTCGAGGCCCCGACGGAGAAAGCGGCTCCCTGCACCGTGAGCGTCGATTGGATCACGACGTTGTCGGCGGGGCTCCCCAAGCTCACGACCGTCCCGCCGTCGGTCCAGCCCCCGCCCCCCGCGGCGATCGTGCTCTCGACCCAGCTCTTGGTGGCCGCGTCCGAGGCGGCGCTCGGGCCGGCGAGGCCGGTCACGGTCCCTCCGCCCGCGAGCGTCACGTTCTGCCCCGAGGCGAGCGCCAAGCCGCCGGCGGCGGTGAAGGTGCTCTTCGCCGTCGAGCCGAACTGGGCGCTTCCCTCCACGTCGAGCCTTGCGCCGGGGGCCGCTGCACCCACGCCCATGCGGCCGTTCCCATCGACGACGAGATAGTCGGCGCCGCCGATACCCAGGGTCCCCCCTTTGGTGAGCTTGAACTTGTTCCCATCCGAGTTGTCGATGCCCAGCGTGTATTTGTCATCGCCGGTGAGCCAGAATGAAAGCGCGGGGTCGCCCGATCCAGCGTGCTCCAGGATGATGCTACCGTCGACTTGGTTGCTCGAGGCCGGAGCATAGACCCGCAGCGGATATGGGTCGTCCGTGGTCCTGACGACGTCTAGCCGGTATACCGGCGCGCTCGTGCCTATGCCGATCCGGCCGGCGGAGACCGCGAGGGTTGATCCGCCAACGGAGAAGGCCTCGCCCTGCACGGTCATCGTAGCCGCGACCACGAGGCCGGTGCCGATCCGCGCCCGTTCGATGCCGTTGGTCAGCATCGAGAGCGTCCCAGGCGCCGAGCGGCGCATGGCGACGTCCGTGGGCGCGGCGCCGCCGGCGCCCAGCTCAAGTTGCATCTGCGGGAACGAGTTCAGCCGGAACATAGGCTCGACGTCGCCCGCCAGGAAGCCCTCGAAGTGGCTGCCGACCGCGGTCTTGACGGAGGCGACGATGCCCTTGTTGTCGAACTCGAACACGGAGCGCTCCGACGTCGCGTCGTCGGAATAGAGGACCCTGAACTCCGGGCTGCCGTCTCCCGCCGTCACGATCCTGCCGAGTTTGAAGGCCGGGTTATTCTCCAGTCCGGTGCGCTGCATGCGCAACTCGCGCTCGCCTGATCCGCTGAGCAGGACATTGCCTTCAGCGACGTGCAGCGCCTCTCCCGGGGCGGCCGTCCCGATACCGACACCGCCTCCCTGGACGGCCAAGGTCGAACCGCCGACCGAGAAGGCGTTCCCCTGGACGGTGAGAGTGGAGCCGACCAAGGTCAGCGCGCCGGTCATGCTATCGCCGTTCCGGCTCACCTTCGCTCCAAGATCGGTCCCAAGGCCGGATATCTTCGTCTGCGCAATCGCGGCGGTCGGCGCGATATGCGCGTCCGTCCACTGCCCGCTCGTCACCGCCGCCGTCGAGACGGCTACGCGAGCGTCGCCGAAGGTCCCCGTCCCGATCTTCGAGGCGTCCAGGCTCGGGATCTCGCCGGCGCTCCACGGCGTCGACGGGTCGATCTTCGACTTCGCGATCGCCGCGCCGGCGGCGATATGCGCGTCCGTCCACTTCCCGCCCGTCACCGCCGCCGTCGAGATGGCCACCCGCTCGTCGCCGAAGGTCCCGCTCCCGATCTTCGAGGCGTCCAGGCTCGGGATCTCGCCCGCGGTCCAC
>JACQPK010000137.1 GCA_016207565.1 Elusimicrobiota bacterium | reverse complement strand
GTCGATCGCGAGCCCCTGCGGGGCGAGCGTCGCCAGCGCCGGCGCGGGTCCCGCCGACGTGAACACGACCGAGAATCCGGCGTCGGGGGCGGCCTCGACGAGGTAGCCGTCCGTCGCCCCGACCGCGTTCCACGTCATCGTCAGGCTGCTGACGTCGACCGCGGCGAGGGCGAACGACGTCGGCGGCGGCGGCGTCTTCGAGGCCTGACTCGTGCCGCCGTACGAGCCGAGGTTCACCCGCGGGGCCGCCTCCGCCGGCGCCCCGGGCTCGTCGCCCACGGCCACGGCGGGGTCTCCGCGGTCGATCGTTCCCGCGGTCACCGAGTCGCTCGTGAACGAGCCGCCCTCCCACCGTCCCGCCTGCGAGCGCGGGTGGAAGTCCTCCGCGCCGGGCGCCATCCCCGCCCAACGAGGGTGGGTCGCCGGGGAGCCGGTGTCGTAGCCCGCGAGCCGCCACTCCGCGAGGGTCTTGCCTTGGCCTCCCAGGTCGAACGCCAGCGGGCCGCTCGAGCTGAAGAATGCGTTGTAGTTCGAGTCCAACCCCGGCAGGCTGTCGGCCGAGACCCGGACCGTCGCCGAGGACTGCGTGACCGTGCCCGAGGCCAGCAGGACGTTGTGGCGCAGGAACGCGCCCGGCGATCCGTTCATCAGCAAGATGCCGTGCAGCTCCGCGATCACGGCGTTGTTGGCGATGTGGATGTCGTTGTGCGAGAGCTCGACGCCCGGGGTCTCCTCGAAGCCCATGCCCAGGACCTCGCCCGCGGTGAAGCGGTCCGGCATCGACACGCGGTTGCGCCTCACGGCGAGCCCGGCCGACGACTTGCCGCAGACGCCGCAGCCGAACTTGCCGGCCGCGCCGCCGGTCGCCCGGAAGAAGACGTCGTTGGCGTAGATCGTCGCGCCGGTGCGGAGCCCGTCGGTCACGATGCCGATCGAATCCTCGGTCGTCGACGTCGTCGGCAGGACCGTGTTCGACGTCACCCATACCTCGGAGCCGGCCGTCATCGTGCCCAGCGAGACTCCGACGTAGCCCCCGCGGATCGTGTTCGAAATCAACGCGACGACGCCCGAGTTGGCTCCGGCGAAAGCGGACACGGACACGCCGAAGCCCTCGGGATGCGCCGAGAGCTCGTTGCCTTCGACGTGTAGGCCCGCCGAGCCCTGTTGCGCGACGAGGGCGCCCCCGCCGGCCGCACTGGCGGCGATGCGGCTGCCCGTGATCGTAGTCGCGGTCGAGCCGAAGAGAGCCACGCCTCCCTGACCGTCGATGTAGGAGCCCCGCACGAACGTCGCCGACGATTCCTCGGCCTGGAAGCCCACCCCGCCGAGCGAGGTCGTCGCCGAGCTGGCGTCGATCGTGGAGAACCGCGACCAGCGGAACCAGGCCGCGACCGCGCTGTCGCCGCGGAGCGAGCTGGAGCTGACCCAGGTCCCGGTCGAGTTTTGAACGTAGAGACCGGCATCCCCGCCCGACGCCAGCGTGCTGCGGAGGATGCGCCAGTGGTCGGCGGCCTCCAGCTCCACGGCCCGCCACACGGTGTTCGTCACCTCGCTGGAGTCGAGGGTCGAGCTCGAGGCGAGGGCGGCGAACAGCGCCGGCCGTCCTCCGGCGGTCGCGATCCGGCAGCCCGCGATCGTGTTGGACGACGTGCCGCCCTGGAAGTACGCCGCGCTGTCTCCGCCAGTGTGCTCGAGATAGCTGCCCGAAAAGGTGTGCGTCCCGCCGCCGTTCACGAAGACCGACGGGAAGCTGGCGCCCCCCGACGTGACGGTGCTGCGGTCGATCGTGGCGTAGCCCGCGCTCGGCTCGAAGGTCAGGCCCCAGCCTCCCGCGTTCCTCAGGACGCTCCCGACGATCGCCAGCGAGGAGCCCTGGACGTAGACCGCGCTGTTGCCCCCCGCCAACGCGGCGATGGTCGAGCCCTCGATCCGCGTGCCCGAAGCGCCGGTCGCGACGATCGCGGCGTCGTCGGAGGCGGAGTGGATGTAGCTCTCCCGGACCGTGGTCGAGCCGCCGAAGACGTTGAGGCCGTAGCTCGACTCGGCGGTCGAAACGAAGGTGCTCCGTTCGAGGCGGGTCCAGCTCGCGTCCCCGTCGATGAACGCTCCCTCGGCCCCGCTGGACTGGAAAAACGAGTCGGCCACCGTGTGGCTCGAGCCGTTCACCTTCAGGCCCCGCGCCGTGCCCGTGGCCGTGCTGCGCCGGAGCTCGGCGTACTCGCCCGTCAGGAGGTAGCCCGCCCCGCCGGTGGCGTTCGCGTTCGTGAACTCGACCCGGCTGCGGCTGCTGATGTACACGGCCGCGATGCCGATCGGCGCGTCGGCGGAATCGACGGTGGCGCTGCTCAGGACCAGGTCCGATCCGGACGCGTAGAGTCCGTAGTCCACCCCGAACCGGGGCCGGATGCGGATTCCCACGATCGAGACGCTCGGACTCAGGACCTCGAAGGCGGACGGACCCAACCCGCCCGGCCCCCGCAGGAAGACCGAGCCCTCGGGGAGCGCCGGATCGGCCATGATCGTGAGGCGATACGGCGGGTTGATCGCCTTATCGACGGAGACGAACTCGTCGTAGTTCCCGGCCGTACGGATGATCACGCAGGCGTTCTGGTTGATCGTGATCGGCACCGCGTTCACGGCGTCCTGGACGGAGTTGTAGGTGCCGATCGGGCCGCCGGGGATCACCGAATATTCGGCGTCGCACCCGAAGGGCGGCGCGGTCATGGAGGCCTGCGCGGTGCCGCCGTAAGAACCGAGGTTGGCGCGGCTGCCGTGCGGCTGCGGCTCGTTACCCACCGGCTCGGCCGGATCGCCGGCATCGATCGTGCCCGCGGTGACCGAGTCCGCGCCGGGAGCGAAGGCCGGAAAGCGGCCCCGGGCCGACAGCGGGTGGAAATCCTCGGCGCCTGGCTCGAGGCTCGCCCAGTACGGCTGCACCGCGATCGAGTTCGCGTCCTGCCCGGGACAACCCGGACCGGTCCAGCGAGGCAGCACGCAGCGAAGGCCGAATCCCCAGCCCCCGGTGTTGAGGGCGTTGGAGCTGAAGAAATCGTTGTAATCGGAGACGAACCCCGCCTGGCTGTCCGCCTCGACGTAGAGGGTCGCCGATGACACCGCGGTCATCGAGGAGAGGAAGACGTTGTGCCGCAACTTGAGGCCCGTGGACGAGTTCTGGGCGATCAGGCCGTAGGCGTTGATCTCGCCCGCGCTCCGGACGTGGATGTCGTTCGCCTCGACGACCGCGTTGGGCGAGGATCGGACATAGACGCCGATGAACCCGTCCGAGCCCGCCGTCCCCGCCGCGGGCCAGTTGATCCGGTTGCGGCGGAGCGCGACGTTCGCGCTGCCTTCCATCCAAACGCCTTCCGAGAACCCGGACGTCATGGCGACGCCGGTCACGCGCCAGAAGACGTCGTTGTCTTGGACCGTGGCTCCTCCGGCCAGCGCGTTTAGGAACACGCCGCGCGAGTCGCTCATCGTCAGCGGCAAGACCGTGTTCGAGGAGAGCCAGACCGGGCCCGCCGAGCGGTTGATGTGCATGCCGTAGCGGAAGCCGCGGATCGTGCTCGTCGTCACCGAGAGCGATCCGGTCAGCTGCGACGTCCGGACGCCCGCATTGTCGAAGCCGCCGCCGATGCCGATCAGCACGCTCGAGGAGACCGTGAGCTCGCCGCCTCCCGCGTCGGCGAGCAGCGCGTGACCGGTGACGCTGTCGGCCCCGATCATCGAGCCCGCGATCGTGGTGCCGGTCGAGCCCGACACCCAGACGCCCGTGGAGCTCTGAACGTACACCCCGCTCAGGGACGTGAAGCTGCTGGCCCAGATCATGACACCCGGCCCCGTGTTCCGCTGCTCGTGGCGGCCGATGATCGTGCTGCCGATCACCGAGTTGTAGTCGGAGCGGTCCGCGATCGCCAGGCCGTAGGCGTCCTCCCGGCTGATGATCGTGACGCCGAGCAGGGTGCTCGACGAGACGTTCGTCGTGAGCAGGACGGCCGGCCCGCTGCCACCGCCTCTCGCCACCATCGTGCTGCCCTGCACTCGGACATGCGCCGTGTCGCTGAGCTTCAAGGCCTCGTTGTTGTCTGCCTCGAGATAGGAGTCGTAGACCTCGCTCATCTCGCTGTCGTTGATCCACAGGGCCTTGCCGCCCCCCGACGTAAACGTGCTGGCGTAGACCCGCGTATTGTCCGTGCTCAGGATGGACAGCCCCTGGCCTGCGATGGAGCGGAAGACGCTGCCGGTGATGGTGATGGAGTCGGCGTTGACGATCATGGCCTCGGCGTTCGCCGCCGTGAACGTCGAGTCCCAGACCGACGTCCACGGGGCGGTCAGCTCCGATCGGGCGGCGAAGCGCGACGCCCGGATCTGGTGGTAGGAGCCTCCGGCCAGCCTCAGCGGATTGGCGGTGAAATTGTCCGGCGACTCCGCATAGCAGCCCTGGATCGTCGCGCTGGAGCCCGCGGCGACCCGGATCGCCGCATTGTTCGTCCCCGTGGTCGCGACCGTGCTCCGGAGGACCCGAGCCAGGTCGCCGCCGACGCGGACGCCGTCCAGCGGCGCGGAGATCCGAGTGTCCTCGACGCTTTCTCCCACGCCGCCCGCGACGACGCCGTCTCCCGCCAGGCCTTCGAAGGTGATCGTGCTCCGGATCACGCGGTCGTACGCCCCGCCGAGGGCGACCGCGGTTTGGGCGGCGTTGGAGTAGATGCGCACCCCATCGAGGACGTTGCTGGACCCGGCGACGTCGACGATCGTGGTCCCGGCTCCGCTTCCCTCGATCGTGGTCCGGACGGCGGTATTGGACGCCGAAACGGCCTCGAAGCGCACGACCGCTCCATCGCTCCAGAGGTGGCTGTCGACGACCGCGTTGGTCGTGCCGTAGACCTGCAGCGCCAAGGACCCCGTCCCCGTGACCGTGGAAAACCGGACCTCCGAGCCCTCTCCCGTGAGCTTCAGCGCCGGACCCGTGCCGTCGGCCGACGTGATGGTGGAGCGATCCACCAGGCTGAAGCTGCTGAGGGATACCGCCGCCACCGTCCACTGTTGTCCGGGGCCCCCGGCCTCCACGGTGACGCTCGCGACGACGATCGAGGCGGAGGCGGCGCGGATGCCGTAGGAGCTCACGTTCACCGGCTTGAGCCGGAGGTGCTCGATGCTCACGCTGGCGGTGCGGATGTCGAAGAGCGCGAGCTGGCCTCCCAGGATCGGGGCCAGGCGGGGTTTCGTGGCAAGCGCCGGGTCTCCCATGATCCGGATCCGGTGGGGGCCGGGCACGAACCCGTCGAGCTTGATCTCCTCATCGTTGAAGAAGTTCGTGGCGTTCCGCGCGACGATGCAGACCCCGGTACTGAGCTCGAGTGGGATGAACTCGGAGACGGCGCCGGTGAACGTGTGGGTGTCCGGTTGGAAAAGCAACGGGGACTGATACTTCGCCACATTCCACACGCGCGGGCAGCCCCCGATCGTGCCGGGGTAGCTGCCGGACGCCTGCTCGGTAAGCCCGTACGAGCCGAGGTTGGGCGCCCCCCAGAGCTCCCCCTGCTCGGCGCCGACGCCGAGAGCGGGATCGCCGCTGTCGATCGTGACGGAGGTGACGCCGTCGACCGCGCTGAAGGAGCCTCCAGACCAGCGCCCCCCCTCCGAGACGGGATGGAAGTCCTCCTGGCCCGGCTCCGTGCCCGCCCAGCGCGGGTCGCCCATGATCGAGTGCCGGTCGAACGCGGAGAGCGTGCCGCGCCACGCCGACAGCCGGTCGATCAGGACGCCCTGGTCGTCCCAGTAGGTCGCCATGGCCCCGGAGCTGAAGAAGGCGTTGTAATCCGAGCTCAGGCTCGTGCCGGCGTCTCTCCGGATATACCTGGCCGTCATCCCGGCGGCGGCGGAGCTCAGGAACACGTTGTGGCCGATGCTGACCGCGCTGCTGCCGTTCTCGGCGCTGATCATCGTCATCGCAGGGAAGGCCGCCGGCGCGGCGAAAAAGAAGTCGTTGAACCGGATCTCGACGCGCTGGGAGTTGTCGAGACGGATCCCGTAGAGGTTGTACGCGTCTCCGCCGACGATCCCGGGGTCGCTGATGCGGTTATGCTCGATCCTGATGCCCTGCGAGCCCGCGACCTTCACGGCGACCAGCTCGGCCGCGCCGCTCATCCCGCCGCTGCGCCAATAGACGTTGTTATGCTGGAAGGTCGCGCCGGAGGTCAGGCCGTTGAAGTGGATCACCTTCAGCCCCGCCCCGGGCTGCGGGCCGCCCCGGGGCAGGAAGGTGTTCGAGGCGACCCACACTTCCGTTCCGGGCGGCTGCAGCGAGACGCTCAGGCCCTCGCTGAGGGCGCCCGAGACGACGTTCCTCGTGATCGCGATCGAGCCGGCGGACTGGCTCCCCGCGTTGCTCAGGATGCTGATCCCGGTCCCGGCCCCCGTGCCCGTCACGCTGGAGCCGTCGATCGTCAACCACGAGCCGCCCTCCAGCATGCGGATGGCCGGGTTGAAGCTCGTGCCCGTCACGGTGGACAGCAGGAGGTAGGTCTCCGTCGAGCCCTTGACCGATACGCCCATCGGCCCCACGATCCAGGACGAGTCGATCCGCGTGGCCGAGGCGTAGGCCACGTCCACGGCGGCGGGCGCCGAGCCCGTATTCGCTTGCCGGATGTAGGAGCCCGCCAGCGTCGTCGATGAAGCGCCGATCCAAACGGCCGCGCTCGCGCCCGCGGAGGTGATCGTGCTGGCGACGATGGTATTGGTCGAGGACCCGGGGTCGAAGCGCGCCCCGTTGCCGCCTTGCGACGAGGCGACGCTGCCCACGATCGCGTTCTCGCCGCCGCCGGTGCCGCCGAAGAGGATGGCGTGCGTGGCGGCCGCGGTCATCGTGCTGCCCACGATGCGGTTCGACTTGGCCCCGTTGCCGAGGTAGACGGCGTTGGAGCCGCTCGAGGTAATCGAGCTGGCGGTGACGCTGTTGTCGGTGGTGTTCGAGAACCGGATGCCCTCCAGCCCCGCGGCGACGGTCGAGCCCGAGATCTCGTTGAAGCTGGCGCCCGATCCCAGGTCGATCCCGCGGCCGCTGGGCGCCAGGAAGAGGGAGTTCCGTATCCGATTGGCGACGGCCAATCCGGTGAAGCCGAGCCCCAAGGCCGAGTTCCCCGAGTTGATCGCGATGGTGGAGTTCTCGATCTCATTGAAGGACCCGCCGACATAGATCTTCAGGCCCCCGTTGGACTGCGAGGCGATGTAGCAGCCCCGCACGACGGTGGAGTCGGCCTGGATGTCCATCGCGGGCTGGAGCGCGCCGCCGTTGGTCATGCTGCTCGAGACGAGCTGGTTGCCCGCGCTGTTGATGATGTGCAGCGCCAGCCCCATTTCGGCCGTCATCCACGAGCCGCTCACGGTATTGGAGGATGACCCAGCGTCCAAGTTCAAGCCGGTCCCGCCGCCGCGGGCGCTGACGGTGCTTCGATCGACCGTGTTGTAGCGCGCGCCATCGAAGTAGACCGCCGAGCTCCCAGAGTCGTCCGCGAAGAGCTCGCTGAGCACGTTCCAGGAGCTGCGCTCCAGATACAAGGCGGGGGTCGCTCCGGCCGCGGCGATCGTGCTCTGCAGCAGGCGGTTGAAGGCGGCGTCGACGAACTTCACCGCCGCGCCGCCGGCCGAGGTCGCATTGGTCGTGAAGCTGCTCTGCGCGATCGCGTTCGACGAGCCGCTGACCAACAGCCCCACCACGCCCGTTCCCGCCACGGTGACGCTGGAGCCGGTCATGCGAGTGTGGGAGCTGAGGGAAATGCCGGCCAGGGTCAGGAGGGCACCGTTGCTGCCGTCCACGAGCACGCCACTGAGCACAACGCTGGAGCCGGCGACGCGGATTCCCGTCTGCACGGCGAGGGCATTGGGCCTGACGACGAGGCCGCTGAGGGTCACGCTGTCGGACTGGACGTCGAGCATGCTGCCCGACGCGGTCGTTCCGGCGTCGAGCACCGGGGTGACGCCGTCGTAGGCCTGGATATAGAGCCTGGCTCCCGGAGCGAAGGTCTTGGGCGCGATGGTGACGCCGCCGGCGTTGTCGTTGACGGGGTCGCCGACGAGGAGTATGCACCGGTCCCCGGTGGAGGTGTCGGCGCCGTCGATCGCGTCTTGGAGCCTGCCCTGCGAGCTGGCGCATGGGAAGGGGCCGATGTTGGGAACGCAGACCGTATTGGCGGTCTCACAGTGCTGGACAAAGGTGAAGGCGCTCTGGCTCGTCCCCGCCGCGAAAACGGTCTGCACGTTGCCCGCATTGTCCGTCGCCCGGGCGGTGGCCGTGTAGTTCCCCAGATTTGAAAGTTTGGCCGAAGGGATGGTGTAGTTCCAATTGGAGGGCGTCCCTCCGGGCGCGAAATAGCCCGGGCAGCCGGCGGTCCAATCGAGCAGGAGGAAGTCCCAGCAGAAGAGGTCCGACTCGCGGCGCACCGACAACTGCACGGAGGCCACCCCGGTCGGCTCGGCCGGGCCGGCACCGTCGGGGTCCGTGTCGACGGAGCCGCCCGAGAGGAACCCGGACTCGACGAAGGCGTTGTGCGCGGGGGTCGCGAGGGTGGCCACCGGCAGCGTGTCGTCGAAGGTGAAGGTGGAGCCGCGCACGCCGTCAAAGGCCTCGATATTGCCCCCGGCGGCGGCGTCATCGGTGCCGGAAGAACTGATGTAATACGACACCCCCGAGCTCAGGCTGGACATGGGGGGCAGCGCCGCCGGGGAAAGCTGCCAGTTCCCGCCCACCACCGTCGTCGGCAGATTGGAGGGCGTCACTCCCCAGGCGATGCCGTCCCAGAACCCGCCGTCCGTGAGCCGCTGGATGCGCGCGCGCACGTCGATGACCGCGCCCGGGTTCGCGACGGGCATGTCCGCCAAGGTGCCGGTGATGGCGGGCAGGGCATTGACGCTCGCATTGTTCGCCGGCGTGGTCACGCCCGATTCGGGCGCGTCGGTGTCGTAGACGAAGCTGACGCCGGCCGCGACCGAGAGGTTGCCCGCCTGGTCCCTGGATCGCGCCTCGACGCGGAACGGCGCTCCGCTGACCCATGGGACTCCGCTGGACACGGACCAGTTGGTCCAGTTGGCGGCCGAGTCCGCGTTGAACCAGGCGCTATTGCCGTCGGCGAGATCGAAGACGAGGCCGTTCGCCGGGTTCGCGTACAGCAACAAGTCGTCGTTGCGGACGCGGAGCTGCACGACCTGGAGTTGGCCCGGCGCGGCGTCCGCAGCGGTCCCGGAGATCAGCGAGAGGTCCCGTTCCCGGGGGGTCGCCGGCGCGGTGATCCCGATGGAGGGGTTGGACACGTCGTAGACGAAGGTCGCCGTGTTCACCGCCGAGTCGTTGCCCGCGTTGTCGGTCGCCTTGGCGGACACCTGGTAGGCTACGCCGTCGGTGAGGTCGCCGGCGGCCAGCGTATGCGTCCAGGTGGCGAAGCCCGTCGGGGCGAGATAGCTCGGACAGGCGGGGCCCCACGCCGCTCCGTTCCAGCAGAAGCCGTCGGACTGGCGCATGACGGAAATCAGCACGGAGGCCAACCCGCTGGGAGTCTCCGGGCCGGGGCCGTCCGGGTCGGGGTCCGCCGCGGTGCCATTGATCACTCCGGACGTCACGAAGGCGCCGTTGGCCGGGGAGGTGATGACGGCCTGAGGCGGCGTATCATCGTAGGCGATGCTCAGGTCGCTCACCGCCGGCGTCTGGTCGCGAGCGGGGGTGGGCACGGCTCCGCCCGGGGTCAAGGTGATCCGGTACTGGAGGTAGCGCGCGGTCGTGAGCAGCGGCGCGCCATTGGTCGCCGCCGGCCAGGGCAACCCCAGCGCCCCCCCGGTCGTGTTGGCGGCATAGTCGATCTGTATTGAGGAGCCCGCCGGCGCGGCCGATTGCGTCCAGGAGATGGAGGTGACGGTCCTGACCGCGCCCAAGTCGATGATCGGGCCGTAGTACGTCCCGATTCGGGGATAGAACGGGACCCCCGCGGAAAATACCGTCGGAAACGCGTTGAGGCCGTCGTCCGCCCTCCCCGTCAGATAGAGCCGGCCGCTCCAAACGGACATGGCGTGATTCTGTGTCCCGGCCGGGAGGGTCTCCGCTTCCGTGGTCCAGGAGGCGATGCCTCCGGTCGCGCCGATGAGCGCCGAGTAGACGGTGTTCCTCGTGCCTCCGGAATTCCCGCCCGTCACATAGAGCCGGCCGTTCCAGACCGACATGGCGTGTCCCGCCCGGGGGGCCGGGAGGTTTGTCTCCGTGGGCCAAAGGCCGACGCTTCCGTCCGCGTTCAGGGGGGCGGAATAGACGGTGTCTTGGGGCCCAACGCCGCTTTTCCCCCCCGTCACATACAGCCGGCCGTTCCAGACCGACATGGCGTGCTGGTCTCTCGGGGCAGGAAGGGAGTTCGTCTCCGGGGCCCAGGTGCCGACGCTCCCGTCCGCGTTGAGCGGGGCGGAGTACACCGCGGCTTGGGGGTTGCTCCCGTCATTTCCTCCCGTCACATACAGCCGCCCGTTCCAGGCCGACATGGCGTGCCCATATCTCGCGGCCGGAAGGGCGGTCCCCTCCGTGGTCCAGGAGCCTACGGTTCCGTTCGCGTTGAGCGGGGCGGAGTACACGGCGTTCTGGGCGCCGCCGCTGAAGCCCCCGCTGACGTAGAGCCGGCCGTTCCAGGCCGACATCGCGTGATAGGATAACACGACCGGAAGGGGGTTCGCCTCCGTGACCCAGGGGCCCGCGCTCGCGTCCGCGTTGACCGGGGCGGAGAACACCTCGGCGCGGTCTGCGATGGCGCTGTCCTTGCCGCCCGTCACGTACAGCCGGCCGTTCCAGGCCGCCATGGCGTGCGAGCGCCTGCCGGCCGGGAGCACGTCGGCCTGCGTCCCCCAGCCGCCGGCGATTCCTTCCGCGTTGAGCGGGGCGGAGTATACGGTGGACCGAATAGCGGAGGTCGTTTCTCCCCCGCCGGTCACGTAAAGCCGGCCGTTCCAGGCCGACATGGCGTGATCGATTCTCGCAACCGGAAGGGAGTTCGTCTCCGTGACCCAGGAACCGACGCTGCCGTCCGCGTTGAGCGGGGCGGAGTATGCGGTGGATTGGCCCGTGCTGCCGGCTTGCCCCCCCGTCACATAGAGCCGGCCGTTCCAGACCGACATGGCGTGCCCGCTTCTAACCGCCGGAAGGGAGTTCGTCTCAGAGACCCAGGAGCCTACGCTGCCGTCCGCATTGAGCGGGGCGGAGTATACGGTGGATTGGGCGCCGCCACCGCCGTCGCCTCCCGTCACGTAGAGGCGACCGTTCCAGACCGACATGTCGTGTTGCTGCCTCGCAGCGAGGAGGAAGTTCGTTTCCGTGGTCCAGACGCCTACGCTTCCGTCCGCATTGAGCGGGGCGGAATATACAGCGGATTGGGTGAGCGTGCCGTCAGTCCCCCCCGTCACATAGAGCCGCCCACCCCAGGCCGACATCGCGTGCCCATATCTCGCAGCGGGAAGGGGGTTTGCCTCAGGAGTCCAGACACCTACGCTTCCGTCCGCATTGAGTGGAGCCGAGTATACGGTGGGTTGGGCGACGCCGTCAAAACCCCCCGTGACATAGAGCCGGCCGTTCCAGACCGACATGGCGAGATAGGTTCTCGCATTCGGAAGGGGGTTCGTCTCCGTTGCCCAGGCACCAACGGTCCCGTCCGCATTGAGGGGAGCGGAGTATACAGTGGCTTGACCGCCGCCGTTATCCCCACCCGTGACGTAAAGCCGGCCGTTCCACGCCGCCATGGCGTGGTAACGTCTCGGCGCCGGCAAGTCCGCGCCCGCCCCGACGGCGGCGCCCTCCGACCAGCCCATGCCCTCCGCGCCGGAGAGACCCAGCGCCACGGCGCCGCCCCCGCTCGCGGTGACGGAGGCGCCCCAACCCTCGTAGAGGCCCTTGGAGAAGTCGGCCAGGCTCGTATGGGTGACCACGGCCGCGCGGACCACGGGGGCGCAGAGCAGAAGCTCCGCCAGGATCAGGCCCGTCGCGACGGAGCGCGTGCTCACGGGCCCCCCGCCGCGGGCTTGGCGGACGCCGCCTTGCCGAAGCGCAGGCCGATCGAGAAGCGGTGAGCCGACCCCAGCTCACCGTACGGCGTGATCGAGTAGTCGAGCGTCCCTAGCTTCGAGCGGAAGCCCACGCCCATGAACATCCCGTAGAACTCGCTGAGCCCCGAGGCCGTCGTGCCGAGCGCCTTGCCGACCGACGCCTCGCGTTGGGCGGAGGACTGCGTCCGATAGCCCGCCCGCAACGTGAACGGCCCGAAGCCGAGATACTCGAAGCTCAGGCGCAGCACCGGCGCGCCGTCTCGCGGCAGGTCGATCTGCGCGTTGATCGAGTGCGGGAAACGCTTGGTGAGCCCGTAGCTCACGCCCGTCCTCAGCACCGTCGGCAGCGGGTACGCCTCCTCGACGAAGCGCACCGAGGTGCCGAGGTTCATGATCCCCACGCCCACCGAGAAGGGCCGGTTCTCGAAGCGGTGCAAAAACCCCAGATCCAGCGCGTACGCCGACGCCGAGCGCTCGCCGATCGTCTGCCGGATGAGCCGGCCGGTCACGCCCACGCCGGAGGCGCCGAGCCGCCGCCCGTGGCTCACCGAGAGTGCCAAGTCGGAGGCGCCGAAGGTGCCCTCGGGGGCCGCGGTCTCGGTCGTGCGACGCTCGATGCCGTTGACGCCGACCTGCGTGAGGTGAAAGGCGTAGGGCCGGCGCAGCAGGCCGAACTGCGTCATGCGGATGTCCTGCACGTACATCGCCTGGCTGACGACGGCGTCCCACTTGCGGGGCTCGAAGGCCGGGTGCCCGTCGAAGGCGAGGCCGGCGGGGTTGTAGTAGACGGTCGAGACGTCGTCGGCCATCCCCATCACGGCCTCGCCCAAGCCCGTGACGCGCGCGCCGAAGCCGAGGTTCAAAAAGCTCGCCGCCGAGGTGCCGGGGCCCGCCCCGTACGCGCGCGCGCCCGCGAAAAAGAGAACGGCCGCGAGGACCACGGCCGGACTTCCGATTTTCCCTAATAGTGAGGAGCACCGCACGACGCTATAAGGTTGAAGGGCATTTGCGAAGATGTTGTTAACGGACTGCGAAGGCCCCGTTGCGGTCTTGGCGGGATAAGCTAGAATTGGACGTATCGGACGCCATGCCCCGCTGAAGTTCGCCGCCGCCGCGCTGTGGGCCTCGGTCCTGGCCGCCGCCTGCGCGCGCCGCCCGACCGCCCCGGCCGCTCCCGCGCCGGAGCCCGTCGCGTTGGGCTCCGGCGCGGCGCCGGCCACGGCCATCGCGGTCGCGCTCTCGACGTCGGCCACGGTGCAAGAGCTCCTCACGGGCATCGAGGCCGCCTACCGCGCGGGCCGCTACAACGAGGGGCTGACGCTGGTGAAGCGGACGCTCGAGACCCGCCGGAAGGACCTCTCGATCTACGACCGCGTCGGCTCGGTCTACTACCTTCTCGGGCGCTACGCCGAGGCGCTCTCCGTCTGGGAGCAGGCGCTCAAGCTCGAGAGGCGCCCTCGCCGGCGCCAAGAGCTGCAGGGCTCGATCGCGATGGCCCGCCGGACCCTGGGGCTGCCGGAGCCTGTGGAGACCGGGAGACCGACGGCGACCTTGCGGCCCAAGCGGCCGGCGCGCCCGCCGAAGGCCAGGCCGGATCCGAAGGCCATCGAGCGGCTCTACGACCAGGGCGTCGCCCACTACGCCCGCGGCGAGTACCTCCAGGCCGCCTCCGATTTCTACCGCGTCCTCGAGCTCGACCCCGAGCACGCGCTCGCCAAGAGCGCGCTGGCCCGCCTCAAGCTCAAGCCCGGCGTCGTAGACACCGGCAAGAATGGGGATCCGGGCTAAGCTCGCGCTCGTGCTGAGCCTCGGCATCGCGGCCGCGACGGCCGCGACCGCCGCGGCGCTCGTCCGCCTCCAGACGGCGGCCCTCCGCGAGTCCGAGGCCGAGAAGACCCGGCTGCTCCTCGACACGATCCGTCAGGCGGGCCAGGAGTCGCGTGTGTCCGGAGACCCGCTCGTGCTGCTCGACCAGCTCGCGTTCCTGCGCCGCACGCGGCCGGAGCTCCATCACGCTCGAGTCCTGTGGAAGGGCGAGTGGCACGACATCGGCGGAGCGCGTCCGGCCGACCCGCCCGGCGGGGTCGCGGCCCGGCTCGTCGAGGTCCCCGCGGCGGACGGACGGCCGGAGGTCCGCATCGAGGCCGCGCTCTCGGCGCAGGTCCTCGCCGACCGCGAGCGGCGGGAGCGCGCGGCCCTCGTCGCGAACGCGACTCGATCGGGGCTCGCCGTCGTCCTGGCGGGACTCGCCGTTTCGGCGCTCCTCGCGGGCGCGCTCACCGGACGGCTCCGCGCGATCGAGGGAGCGCTCCAGGCGATCGGCGAAGGCAAGCTCGGGACCGGCGTCTCGGTGAAGGGCTCCGACGAGATCGCGCGGCTGGCGAAGGGCGTCACCGACATGTCCGAGCGGCTGCGCGAGCTCGACGACATGAAGAAGACCTTCGTCGCCTCCGTGACGCACGAGTTGCGCTCGCCCCTCGGCGCGATCCAAGCGCAGGTCCGCATGGCGCTGGCCAAAGACGAGGGCCTGGGCGAGCGCTCCCGCCAGAGCCTCGACCGCATCGGCGCCAACGCCGAGCGGCTCGAGCATTTCGTGACGTCCTTGCTCGAAATGGCGAAGATCGAGCGCGGCAAGCTGGAGTACACGCCGAAGACGGCGGACTTCGGGCGCATCGTCGAGGACGTGGCGCTGTTTTTCACCCCGCGCGCCAAGGAGGCCGGCCTCGAGCTGAGCTACGCGGGCGAGGCGGGCCTGGCGCCGATGAAGCTCGACCCCGACCTCATCGCCCAAGTCGTCACCAACCTCGTCTCGAACGCGATCAAGTTCACGCGCCCCGGCGGCCGCGTCACCGTCCGGGTGACGCGAACCGCTCAGGGCGCGCGCTGCGAGGTCGCCGACACCGGCATCGGCATCCCGCCCGAGTCGCTCGCGCGGCTGTTCCGCCCATTCGAGCGCGCCTCGAACGCGCCGCGCTCGACGGGGACCGGCCTCGGCCTCGCCCTGGCCAAAGCTATCGTCGAGACGCACGGCGGGACGATCGCCGCCGAGTCGACCCTCGGCCGGGGCAGCCGCTTCACCTTCGAACTGCCCGCCGCGTGATGGACCCGCAGCGCTTGCAATCCATGGGAATACCGTGTATTCTAAGGTAAGACATGAAGAGAGCGACCATCACCTTTCGCCTGGATACTGAGAAGAAGAGAGCCCTGGATGCGATCGCGGCGAGCACGGACCGCGACCGCAGCTACGTCCTCAACGAGGCGATCACCAGCTACCTCGAGGTCCACGAATGGCAGCTCGTGCACATTCGGGAGGGTATCCGCCAGGCCGACGCCGGAAGGTTCGCAAGACCCGGGGAAGTATCGTCCGCCTTCGCGAAATGGCGGAAGTGAAGCTCATGGCTCCTAAGTTAATTCAACGGAGTGACGCAGAGGTACGCAAAGGAAATTACGAAAAGGCACGCAAAGGACAGAATTATTCATGGTTTCTTCCTCTGCGATCCTTTCAGTGAATTCCTTAGCGTACCTTTGCGTTAGTCCGTTTTCCTCGTCGACGGCGCAGTTAACTTAGGAGCCATGGAAGTGAAGCTGATCTGGACCCTCCTTGCGCTCGCGGACCTCGACCACGCGCGGGACTACATCCAGCAGGTGGGCGGCTCGGCCGCCTCGACTCTCGACCGCATCGAGCGCGCGGTAGCGGCTCTGGCCCGCCACCCGCAGATCGGGCGAGCGGGTCGCGTGGACGGCACCCGCGAACTCGTGGTCTCGGGGACGCCGTTCATCCTGCCGTACCGGGTGAAGCAGAGGCGGATCGAGATCCTCGCGGTCCTTCATGCCGCTCGCCGCTGGCCGGAGTCGTTCTAGGCGGAGCGCAGCCGGTAGCCGACGCCGAAGACGGTCTCGACGCGCTTGCCGAAGGCCCCGAGCTTCTTGCGGAGGGTCTCGACGTGCTTGTCCACGATGCGCGGCCCGACCGACGGGTCGCCGCGCCAGACGGACTGCAGCAGGGAGCCGCGCGTCAGCACCCGGTTCTCGAGTTGGAGGAACTGCCGGAGCAGCTCGAACTCGATCGGCGTGAGCTTCACCTCCTTGTCCTTGAGCCGGCAGGCATGGCCCTCGAGGTCGATCGCGAGCTCGCCGAAGCGCGCCCACTGCGTCGGCTGCGCCTCGTGGGCGACGCGGAAGAGCAGCGAGGTCAGCCGCGCGACGAGCAGATCGCTGTCGACGGGCTTCGGCAGGTACTCGTCGGCGCCGGCGTCGAAGCCGTCGACCGCGCGCGCCGGGCGGCCCTGCCCGTCGAGCACGACCACGCAGAGGCGCTTGGTCTCCGGGTTGCCGCGCAACACGCGCAGCACGTCGGTGCCCTCCATGCCGGGGAGCGGCAGCCCGAGCAGCACGATCTGCGGCACGCGCTTGAGAAGCCCGTCGAAGAACCGGCCCGGGGTCTCGTAGCGCCAGACCTCGTAGCCGCGCCCGGCGAGCACGCGCTCGAGGTTCTTGGCGGCCCTTTCGTCGGCCTCGATCAGGGCCAGCGCGCGAGGGCTCATTTCAGGACGGCTCGGACGCGGGCGAGGAGGTCCTCGATGGAGAACGGCTTGAGCAGGTAGCCGTTGCCGCCCGCGCGCGTCCCTTCGGCGACCGGCGCGATCGCCGAGCGCACGGTGCAAAAGAGCACCGGCGTGTCCTTCTTCGGGCCCTCGGCGCGCACCCGCCGGCAGATCTCGAAGCCGGTGGCGTCGGGAAGGTTGACGTCGAGGATCAAAAGGTCCGGCGGCTCGGCTTGGTAGGCGGCCACGCCGTCGGCCGCGCACTTCTTCCACTGCACCGAGAACCCCGCGTCGCCCAGGACCTCGACGAGAAGCTGGCCGTAGTCCTCCTCGTCCTCAACGACGAGGATGCGGCGGCCGGAACCCTTCTCGGCGGGCATGGACCCCTAGTGTAAGGGGCCGGCCCTAGGGTGTCAACCCTGGCGATTCGGAGCCGCCGCGCCGGCTTCGCGCGTGGCCTCGCGCTCTTGGACAACGCTGCCGAACTTGAGGGCGTTCCAGGCGGCCACGAGCGCGAGCGGGATCGCCAGCCCGGCGATGGTGGCGGCGCCGAGGCCGAGGACTTTCGGCCCGAGGACCAGGAGGGCGATGCCGCTGATGATCTTGCCCAGGCCCCGGTACGTGAAGGAGTCGAGGAAGGGCTTGACCACATAGACGATCCGCTTGGGGACCTGCGCCCAGCCCCGCTCGACGGCGGGCTTCATGACGACGTAGCGCAGCCCGCCCTCGACCTGGTTCAAGCCGTAGGCGGCGGGCATGCCCGGAGCCAGGACGTACGCGGCGGCCCCGACCGCGTTGGCGATCGGGGAGGTCGCGGCGGCCCAGCCGACCCCGATCTTCTTGATGAGCACGGTGGACAGCACCATCCCGGTCAAGAAGGAGACCGACTGTTGCCAGACCGCAAACAGCGCGCGGAACTCGGCGGCCGCGTCCCGGTAGGCCGCGCCCGGGAACATCGCGCGCATCTCGCTTTCGAAGAGGAAGTTGGCGAAGTCCGGCACGATGCGCTCCAGGAGCTTCAAGACGAACAGGAGCATGAGCAGGCGGTCGGAGAGCACGTGCTTGACGACGTCCGGCAGGACGTCCTCGACGCGCCTCAGGAAGGGCCAGCGCGCGAGGGTACCCGCCAAGAAGAGCCTCGGCGCCTCGGTGGTCTCGTTCGGCTTGGGCGCGGGCTCGGGCTCGGCGGGATGCGTCTTGCTCCAGCGCTCGAGGTAGGCCAAGGCCCCGAGCGTGGCCAGATAGATCGAGGCGGAGATCAGCATGATCGGCAGGGGGCCGATCGCCTTGACGAAGTTGAGGACGAACAGCGAGCCCGCCAGCCCGCCGAGCGAGCCCGCGCCGAAGATCACCGGGAAGTACTTCTTCGCGCGCTCGCCCCGGAAGACGTCGACCAGGTAGGTCGCCGACACCGTGACCGACATCATCGCGAACACGTCGCCGAACAGGTTGAACGCGAAGGAGAACATCTTGCCCAACGCGGGCGTCGCGAACCAGGGAGTGGTCAGCGTCCAGGCGGCGATCGCGGGCTTGGCGGCCAAGAGCGCCGCCACGCCCCACCAGCCCACGAGGGCCGCGCCCAAGGCGACCGTGGAGATCGCGACGATCTTGGCGCGGGGCAGGTGCGTCAGCTTCTTGTAGAGCCAAAATCCGATGCCCAGTCCGACGCCGCTGGCGACGTAGCTGGCCGCGACGCCCGTGAGGCCGAAGTCGAGCTGTAGGAAGGCGAGCCGGATCGGGTTGATGAGATACGCCGCGCCGATCACGAAGGCGTTCCAGAGAGGCGCTACCGCGAGGATCGCCAGCCTCTCGCCCGGCGGAGGCACCCAGTCCTTGAGTCGCGCCAGCGGGCCCTTGGCTCCGCCGCCGCCCCCGCCGGCCGGGGACGGGACCGGCCGCGCCCGGGCCGGGCCGTCGGACTCGGCCGCGCCGGTGCCGGGCACCGTCCCCTTCGGAGACGGCCCCCACCGTTTCATCGAGATTGCCGGCTCGAGCCACGCCGCCTCGCGCCCGGCGCCGTCGAACCCGCGGCCGGAGAGCGCGGGCCGGCCGGCGATCATCCGCAGGAGTCCGTCCGTCCAAGGCTTCCGCTCGGCCGTCGACGGGGCGGCGACGGTCCGGGCGACAACGGCGCCGGCCGCGGCGGGTTCGGGGTTTACGGCGCCGGCCAAGACCTGTGATCGCGCGAAGGCCGGCGCGGCGGGCTGGACCGACAGGCCCCGGGGAACGGCCCCGAGAGAAGACGGCCCCCGCATGGGCGACACGCGCGCGTGCGGAGCCTGGAGCGGCGCGCGGCCGATGGACGACGGCAGCGCGGAGGGACCCGTGAGGAGGGCCCCGGCGGTCACGCCCTGGGCGCTCGCGCCGGAGACGCCGGAGACGCCGCCGACCTCGACCGGCACGGGGGCCAGGCGCGTTTGCGCGAACGCGGGCGCGGACGCCGCCAGGGCGGCGCAGAGAAAAGCAGCGAGCCGGCTTACCACCAGGAGCCAGGGTAGCCGGCTCCCGCCGGCGGCTCAGGTGTCGAAATGCCCAGGCGGGCCGGTCCTTTCGGCCCGCCGGGAATTAGGCCTTACCGGCATGGCTCCTAAGTTAACTGCGC
>JACQPK010000136.1 GCA_016207565.1 Elusimicrobiota bacterium | reverse complement strand
GCCTTTCAGGAGCGCGCGGAGCAGCGCCATCCCCGCGACGAAGCCGCCGATATGCGCCCACCAGGCGACGCCGGAGGCCTGCCCCCCGAACGAGCCGAAATAGAGCTGCGAAAGGAACCAGACGGCCAAGAACAGAAACGCGGGCAGCTCCGTGCGGTAGAGGAACACGAACACGGGCACGAGCGTATGCACCCGCGCGTACGGGAAGAGCAGGAAGTACGCGCCCATGACGCCGGCGATGGCGCCCGACGCGCCGACGACCGGCACCGGCGAGCCCCAGCCGGCGGCCACCTGCGCCGCGCCCGCGGCCAGGCCGCTCAGGACGTAGAAGGCGAGAAACCGCGCGTGACCCAGCCGGTCCTCGACGTTGTCGCCGAAGATCCAGAGCGTCCACATGTTCGAGACCAAATGCATCAGGCCGCCGTGCAGGAAGATGCTGGTCAGCGGCGAGACCCACAGCCCTTCCGGCCCGGGGAAGTTGTCGAGCCCCACGTTCAAAAACCGCACGGGGACAAGGCCGTAGACCATGAAGAACCGAGCCAGCTTGCGCCCGAGAGTCACCTCGTACCAGAAGGCCGCGATGTTGGCGGCGATGAGGGCGAGCGTCACGAACGGGAAGGTCCTCGACGGAACGTCGTCCCGGAGAGGGATCACCGGAGGATTATGTTAAAATCGCGACACCAGGTGAACCTCAACGAGCGCTTCGACGTGTCGCCCGCGAAGGTGGAGGAGCTGCGCCGCCGCATCCTCCGGCTCGGCATCGACCTCAACGCCGTCGAGGAAGGGTGGTCGCGCGGGAGCGGCAAGGGCGGGCAGAACCGCCACAAGACGGCCAGCCGCGTCACGCTGCGGTACGCCCCGCTGGAGCTCGTCGTCCACTGCTCGACCGACCGGCGCCGGACCGTGAACCGTTTTCTCGCGCTGCGCGAGCTCGTCGACCGAGTCGAGCTGCGGATCTCCCCGAGGACCTCGAAGCGTCTCCAGGAGACCCTGGCCGAACGGCGCCGGAAGGCGCGACGCGGGGCCCGCGCGAAAGAGAAGTACGGAGTGCCTGAGGAGGCAACGTGATCCTGAACCTGCTGCTCGCGGCGACGGCCTTCGCCGCCCCCCAGCCCGCGGGCGTGATCGTCATGGCCCACGGCGGCGATGCCGCGTGGGACCGCGCGGTCCACGACACCGTGGCCCCGCTCGAGAGCCGGCTCCCGGTCGAGCTCGCCTTCGGCATGGCCGATCCCGAAAGCCTGCAGGCGGCGGTGACCCGCCTCGAGAGCCGCGGCGTCCGCCGGATCGCCGTCGTCCGGCTGTTCATCAACGGCGAGAGCTTTCTCACGCGCACGCGCAAGATCCTGGGCGTCGAGCCCGGCGCGCCGCCCAAGCCGGCGGCTGAGCCCGGGCACGAGCATCACGGCCACGGCGGGCAAGGCGGGCACCGCCACGGCGATCCCGACTCGATGCCGCTGTGGCGCGTCGAGACGAAGAGCCGGATCGTCGTCGACGCCGAAGGCTTGGTCGACAGCGAGCTCGCCGGACGCATCCTGGCCGAGCGGGCCGCCGCGCTGTCGCGGGACCCGGCGAACGAAGCCGTCCTGGTCTTGGCGCACGGCGCCGGCGACGAGGCCGAGAACGACCGCTGGCGCGCCCGCATGGAGCGCTTCACCGAGACGATCCGCGGCGAGCGCGCCTTCCGCGACGTCCGCGCCGAGACGCTCCGCGAGGACTGGCCGGAGAGCCGCCGGGCCGCCGAGGCCCGCATCCGCGGCTACGTCGCCGCCGGCGCGAAGTCCGGCGGGGCGATCGTCGTCCCCTTCCGCGTCTACGGCTTCGGCCCCTACGCCGAGGTCCTCAAGGGGCTCACCTACGCCTCGGACGGCTTGGGACTCATCCCGCACACGCTCGTGGGGCAATGGGTCTCCGAGCGCGTGACGGCGACGTTCGAGAAGGCCGGCTGGACCGACGCGCTGTGAGAGAAGAAAAGTAAACGTTGGGGACTGTCCCCAGGGTTTACTTTTTTTACGGCTGGGGGGCGGGAGGGAACTGCTTGAGCAGGTCCTGCACGACCGCAATCAGCGAGTCGAGCGACGTCGGCTTGTTCACGTAGCGGCAGGTCGGAGCCGGGGGGTACCACTTCTTCTGGTGCTCGATCGGCATCCCGCTGCAGAACACCAGCGGGAGCTTGTCGCCGTAGCGCGCCTCCAGGATCTTCTTGGCCTCGGGCCCGCCGCCCTCGGGCATCTGCGTGTCCAAGATGACGAGATCGGGCGTGTAGCCGATCAGGGCCGCGTTGAGGTCGATCGGGTCCTTGGCCCACTCGACGCGGTGCTGCTTGGCGCGGAGTCCTAGGGCGGCCATCTCGAAGAAGTGGCGGTCGTCGTCGCAGATGAGGATCTGGGCCATACCGCAAGTCTACTAAATCAGGGCGTCCGGGCGAGCAAGGGATAGAGAGGGAAGGCGGACCCACGGAAGGCGCGGGCGGCCGGCGGCGCGGCGCTTTCGGCGGCGGCCAGCAGCCAGCGGTCGGCGCGGGCCGCGGCGAGCTCGGCCTCGTGGCCGGCCACGTTCTGCGCCGGGATAGCCTGCTCCGCGTCGGCGCGGAGCTCGGCGAGCCACTTCTCGTAGCGCGCGCGGGCCGACTCGTATTGGGCCGCGCCCAGGCGAATGCGCACGTCGCCCTCCACGCGGTCCACCGCGAGCCCGCCAACGGCGGAGGAGACGCGGGCGTCGCCCGAAGGCCCCGCGAGCGAGCCGAGCTGGCGCAGCGCCTGGTCGATCGCCGGACGGCCGCTCTCGAAGCGGACGTTCGCCTCGGGGTAGGGGCCGGCGCGGCCGCGGACGTCCCAGCCGAACTGCGAGCGGACGCCGCCCTCGAAGGCGCCGAGGACCAGTCCGCGCGCCTCCTCGATGTCCTCCTGGGCGTAGCGCACGCGGCGGAGCCAGCCCTGGACGCCGAGGTGCAGGTCCTTTCCGGCCGCCTGCGGGTCGCCCTCGAACGCGTCCTCGCCCGGCTTGACGCGTCCGCCGCGGGCGACGCACGAGCCGTCGGGCTGGCGCTCGCAGGGGAATTGGCTCGGGTCGTGGACGCGACTGACGGGCCGCGGGATGAACTCCGTGAGGGAGTCCGCGGCCAAGACGACTCGCATGAGCAGCCCGTGGTGGTCGGTGTAGTAGCCCTCGGCCTTCTTGCCGTGCAGG
>JACQPK010000150.1 GCA_016207565.1 Elusimicrobiota bacterium | reverse complement strand
GCGCGGCGCAGGCGCTGTCGGTCGCCTTGTCCGACCCGGACCCTGGAGTGAAGGCGGCGGCGGCCATCGCCCTGGGCGAGGTGGGGGGCGACGCCGCCATCGACGTGGTGAAGGAGGCGCTCGCCGGGGAGCTCGAGCCCTTCCAGCGCAATCTGCTCGCGGCTTCGCTCAAGAAGCTGCTGCGTTAGTCGCGTTCAGGAACTTCGCGCTCTCTTCGGGGACCGCGGTGTTGATGAACATCCCGCTGCCGAGCTCGAAGCCCGCGGTCTTCGACAGGCGCACCACCAAGCTCAGATACCAGTGGAAGCATTCGGTCATGCCGCGGTCCAGCGGGGCGGACTGCATGACGTAGTTGTAGTCGGGGTTGTCGAGGCCCTGGTGGATCCGCTTGAGGAGCCCCTGCAGTACGGACGCGAAGTCGTCCGCCTCCTCCGAGGTCATGTCGGCGAAGGTCGCGACGTGGCGCTTGGGAAGGAGCCAGATGTGGAAGGGGGAGAGGGCGGCGTAGAGCACGAAGGCGATGAAGTGGTCGGTCTCGGCGACGATCCGCTCCTCCTGCCGCTTCTCCTCCGCGATCATCCGGCAGAAGACGCAGGCGCCGTTTTGCTCGAAGTACTTCTGCGCCTCGTCCATGCGGTGGCGGACGTGGGACGGGACGACGCAGGAGCCGATCAGCTGCGAGTGGGGATGCTCGAGGGAGGTGCCGGCCGCCTCGCCGTGGTTCTTGAAGAGCATCGTGAGGGCGACCTTGTTGTTCTGCAGGCTGGCGCGGAAGCGCTCCTGATAGAGCGTGACGAGGTCGCGCATCTGCTGCTTGTCCATCAGCGCGGGGTGCTCGTCGTGCCGGGGGCTCTCGATAAGGACCTCGTGGAGGCCCTCTCCGGGGAGGCTGCGGTAGAGCGTCTGCTTCGAGCGGTGCGGACCCGGGGAGGGGACGAGCGCGGGAAAGCGGTTCGGCACGGAGCGGACCTTCCACGCCTCGGCGGAGCCGAGCAGCTGGGTCGCGGCGCCGGTCATCTTCTCGTTGCCGGGGCAGAAGGGGCAGTCGTCCTTCTTCTTCGGGGACGCCGGGCGGGGCTTGCGGTCGCGGAACTCGTCCGGGCGGCGGGCGCGCTCGTGGGCGATGATCACCCATTCCTTCGTGGCCAGGTTTTGTCGGAGTTCGGGCATGCGTTCCTCGATTCTTCAGCCTCTCGTAAAAACAACGCCCGAAGAATCGAGGATAAGATAACTGTCCTGAGTCTTTCCGTCAACAGATGCGATCAGTCGAAAGACTCAGGCTCTTCGTCGCGGTCGGCGCGCTTGCGCCTCGACTTCTCGAGGATCTTCTTGCGGAGCCGGATGGACTTGGGCGTGACCTCGACGAGCTCGTCGCGCTCGACGTACTCGATCGCCTGCTCGAGGCTGAAGAGCCGCGGGGGGCTGAGTTGGATCGCGTCGTCGGTGGCCTTGGTGCGCATGTTGGTCAGCTGCTTGGCCTTGCACGGGTTGACGACGAGGTCGTTCGGGCGCGAGTTCTGGCCCACGATCATCCCTTCGTAGACCTGCACGCCGGGGCCGATGAAGAAGACCGCGCGCTCCTGGAGCGCGTCGAGGGCATAGCCCGTGCTCAGCCCAAGCTCTTTGGCGATGAGGACGCCGTTCGGCCTCCGCGGAGGCTCGGCGGCGCGCGGCTCGTAGCCGTAGAAGCTGTGGTGCATGAGGCCGGTGCCCTTGGTGTTCGTCAGCAGCTCGGACTTAAATCCCATGAGGGCCCGGGCCGGGATCACGTACTCGAGGCGGAGCCGGCCGGTGCCTTCCGTCTCCATCTTGAGCATCCGCGCCCCGCGGCGCCCCATCGACTCGAGCACGGCGCCCTGGTATTGGGTCTCGATGTCGACGACGAGGTGCTCCGCCGGCTCGTGCTTGACGCCGTCGATGACCTTGTCGATGACCTCGGGGCGCGCGACCGAGAGCTCGTAGCCCTCGCGGCGCATGGTCTCGATGAGGATGGCGAGGTGGAGCTCGCCGCGGCCGGACACCCGGAAGTTCCCTTCCCCCGGCAGCTCCTCGATGCGGAGGCCGACGTTGATCGCCTTCTCCTTGAGCAGGCGCTCGCGGAGGTGGCGGCTCGTCACGAACTTGCCTTCCTTGCCGGCGAACGGGCTGTTGTTGACCGAGATCTCCATCGACATGGTCGGCTCGTCGATCACCAGGGGCGGCAGGTATTCGGGCCGCTCGGGATCGGCGATGGTGTCCCCGACGTCGGCGCTCTCGATGCCCGCGATCCCGATGATGTCGCCCGCCTGGGCCTCGACCACCTCCCGGCGCTCGAGTCCGAAGTGCCGCAGGAGCTGGGTCACCTTGAACGCGCCGGCCTTGCCTTCCTGCTTTATCAGCGCGACCTGCGCGTGGCGCGAGACCTTCCCGTTGTAGACCCGTCCGATCGCGATCTTGCCGAGGTAGTTCGACCGGTCGAGCATCGTGACCTGCATCTGGAACGGCTTGCCCGGGTCCGCGACGGGAGCGGGGACGTGGCCGAGGATCGTTTCAAAGAGCGGGGTCAGGTCCTTGCCCGGCGCGTTCATGTCGAGGGACGCCCAGCCTTGCTTGCCCGCGGCGTAGACGATCGGGAAGTCGAGCTGCGGGTCCGTGGCGCCGAGGTCGATGAAGTGGGAGAACACCGCGTCGAGGGCCGCCGACGGCTTGGCGTTGGGGCGGTCCATCTTGTTGATCACGACGATCGGGGCCAGGCCCAGCGCCAGCGACTTGCGCAGCACGAAGCGCGTCTGGGGCATCGGGCCGTCCTGCGCGTCGACGAGGAGCAGGCAGCCGTCGACCATGCGGAGGATGCGCTCGACCTCGCTGCCGAAGTCCGCGTGGCCGGGAGTGTCGACGATGTTGATCGTGGCGTTCCGGTAGGGCACCGAGGTGCACTTGGCCAGGATCGTGATGCCTCGCTCGCGCTCGAGCTCGTTGGAGTCGAGCACCTGCTCCTGCGCCTCGTCGGCCTTCACCTGGAAGGAGCCCGTCTGGCGGAGCAGGCCGTCGACGAGGGTCGTCTTCCCGTGGTCGACGTGGGCGATGATGGCGATGTTGCGGACGTCCTCGCGGCGGGTTGGGTTCATGCGTTAGTTTCTCTTGGTGGAGAG
>JACQPK010000149.1 GCA_016207565.1 Elusimicrobiota bacterium | reverse complement strand
GAGGAGGGATAACGACATTGTCACCAGGCAGGTGAAAAGTGTACCGACGAGGCTCCCGACGTGACTGAGGATTTGGGGGGAGACCGCCAAGGGACTGTAGGGGTCCGGATTTGGTATAATCGGGCCTTCGTCACCCCCTGATGAAGGCTCTGCTGTACGAAGGTCCCCAGAAGGTCGCCGTCAAAGAGGTGCCCGTCCCCGTGATCGCCGACGGCGAGGCGCTCGTCGCGGTCGAGGCCTGCGGGCTCTGCGGGACCGACATCCTGAAGATCACCAACGGCAAGCAGCCGCCGCCGCTCCCCCTCGGCCACGAGGTCTCCGGGCGGATCGCGGCTCTCGGCAAGGGCGTGAAGGGCTTCGCCGTAGGCGACCGGGTGCTCGTCGCGCACCACGTCCCGTGCGGTGAGTGCCACTTCTGCGAGCGCGGCACCGAGACGATGTGCGCCGACTTCAAGCGGACCAATCTCGAGCCGGGGGGCTTCTCCGAGTTCGCGCGCGTGAGCGCCAAGCACGTGGCGAACACGATGCTGAAGATCCCCAAGAAGCTCGAGTTCTCGAAGGCGTCCCAGGTGGAGCCCCTCGCGTGCTGCATCCGCAACGCGAAGCGCCTCGGCCTGGGCGAAGGCGACGTCGCGGTCGTCACCGGCCTGGGCTCGATCGGGCTGATGATGGCGCAGACCCTCAAGGCCCGCGGCGTGACCGTCGTAGCCTTCGACCTCGAGCCGTCCCGCGTGCGCCAGGCCCAGAAGTCCGGGCTCGACCACGCCTACACGGGCCGCGAAGGCAAAGAGGAGGAGCTGGTCCGCTCGCTCTCCGGCCGGCGAGGGGCCGACGCGCTCGTGTTCACGGCCGGCACCCCCTCGCTCATCGCCGAGCGCCTGAGCTGGGTGCGCGACGGCGGCACGCTGAACGTGTTCGCAAGCTTCCATCCGGATCCGACGCTTCGCCTGGACCTCAACGCCGTGTACCACCGCGAGCTGACCCTCCTGGCGAGCTACTCCGCGACGCCGGCCGATCTCCGCGAGGCCCTGGCGCTCATGGAGACCGGCGCCGTGGACCTGGACCCCTATATCCGCAATACGTTCCCGCTGGACCGCTTCCCGGAGGCGCTCCGGCAGGCCAGAGGCCGCGAGATCCTCAAGGCGATCCTGCTGCCCCAGAAGGGACGAGAGGAGAGATAGCCGAATGTCCATGAAAGCCGTGATGTTCTTCGGGCCGCAGGAGATCAAGCTCGTCGACGTCCCCGTCCCCGTCCCCGGACCGGGCGAGATCGT
Source organism: Elusimicrobiota bacterium (assembly GCA_016207565.1). Taxonomy (GTDB): domain Bacteria; phylum Elusimicrobiota; class Elusimicrobia; order UBA1565; family JACRDR01; genus JACRDR01. Next base: position 1,828 of record JACQPK010000149.1, on the reverse strand, counting down.
CGTGCGGATCGGCGCGGCGCTCACCTGCGGAACGGACTTCAAGGCCTACCGCCAGGGGCACCGCGTGCTCCTGGGCGACCTGCCCGCTCCCTTCGGCCACGAGCTCGCCGGCACGATCACCGCCGTCGGCGAGGGCGTGGAGCGCTTCACACCCGGCATGCGCGTCGTCGCCGCGAACTCCGCTCCGTGCGACCGGTGCTTCTACTGCAACCGCGGCCAGAACCAGCTCTGCGATCACCTGAAGCTGCACAACGGCGCCTACGCCGAGTACAACCTCGTGCCGGCGCAGATCGTCAAGCACAACGTCTACGAGCTCCCGTCGACCCTCGACTTCAAGGAAGGCGCGCTGGCCGAGCCGCTCGCCTGCGCGATCCACGGCGCCGACGTCATGCGCGTCGGCGGCGGCGAGAAGGTCATCATCATCGGCGCGGGGACGATGTCCCTGCTGCTGGTGCAGGCGCTCGTCGAGCGCGGCGCGAAGGTCCTCGTGATCGGCCGCAACCCCGAGCGGCTGGCGCAGACGCGCAAGGCCGGCGCGGACCACACCGTATCCGGCACCGACAAAGACGTCGCCGCTTCCGTGAAGGAGTGGGCCGACGGCGTGGGCCCCGACTGCGTCTTCGAGGCGGTCGGCAAGACGGAGACCTGGCAGCAGGCGATGGCCTTGGCCCGCAAGGGCGGCCGCGTGTGCCTCTTCGGCGGCTGCGCGATGGGGACCCGCGTCCCCGTCGACGCGCACCGCGTGCACTACGAGCAGCTCCAGCTGCAGGGCGTGTTCCACCACACGCCCACGTACTTCAGCCGCGCGGTGGAGCTGCTGGCGACCGGCCGCGCCAAGACCGAGCTGCTGATCTCCTCGAGCATCTCGCTCGCCGACGTCCCGGCTTACTTCGCGCGGATGCACCAGCAGTCGAACCCGAAGGTCGCGGTCATTCCCTAAGGCGCCGCCCCGCCTTCCGGCTCGTCGAGCTCGGCGCACATCGCGTCGAAGATCGTGCGCTCGCGGCCCTGCGGCTCCGGGGGCTCCCAGCGTACGCCCTCGATCAGCGCGCGCTTGACCCTCGCCCATTTCTCCCGGATCCCGGCGTCCCGGAGCCGGTTGATATCGTCCAGCCGGGCCATGTCGATGCGGAGCGGGTAGCGCTGGATCAAATCCTGCAGATCCAGGATGTCTCGGACGTACATGCGGCGCACCTTCCGGCAGGCGATGTCCGCCGGAGTCGCGACGACGACCGGTAGCGCCGCCCCGAAGGCCGCCACGCGAGGGCAACCCCGCGCCCACTCCCGAAAGTCGCCGGCTGGCCGGTAGTCATCGATCAGGTCCACGCTCGGACCGGTGGCCGACCGGAGCTGGAAGTGCTCGTGGTGGTCGCCCCCCTCGTCCGTGCCGCCGAGACGCCCTTCTGTGAATCCCAGTTCGCGGAGGACCCCGACGGCGCGGTCGCGGTCGGCTTCGCAGACGAGCGTGTCCACGTCCTTCGGGTCGCGCGGGATGCCATGCGCGAGGACCGCGAAACTCCCGATGAACGCGTAAGGGACATCGTGACGCGCGAAGCCCTCATGGACCAGCCGCACCACCGCTTCAAAGCGCTCACACGGCCACAGCCCCTCGAAGGGGAACTCGGTCACGCCTCCAGGATAGTCCGGGCGCGCCGGCCCCGCAAGGCCGCGAACGCCACGAAAAATCTTTCCAGATGCAGCATTATTCCCAGCAGGCGGGACTTTTTTGTTAGGATGCGATCCGTGGCGAGCCGGGACGACGAGAGGTTCATGCGCCGAGCGCTCGCGCTCGCGCGGCGCGGGATCCCGGAGGCGAGCCCCAACCCGT
>JACQPK010000148.1 GCA_016207565.1 Elusimicrobiota bacterium | reverse complement strand
GGACAGATTGCTGAAGTACTCTGTCCTTTGCGTACCTTTTCGTGACTTCCTCTGCGTACCTCTGCGTTGCTCCGTCTGAGTTAACTTAGGAGCATTGGGCTTAAGTGACTGGCATTGGGGCTAGAGCCCCTCGGGGATCAGCAGGACGTCGAGGACCAGGCGCCCCTCCGCCACGGGGCTCAACGGGATGCGCTGCACGCTCCGGGCCGCCGTCTCGGCGCGCTCCCGCCGCTGGGCCTGCGGGTAGCGGGAGACCTCGCCACCCTCGAGGACGTAGCGGTCCATGTACCCGGAACGCTCGACCTTGAGGTAGTAACCGTCGCCGTCGGGCACCGGCAGCCGCACGCGGAAGCGCCCGCGCGCGTCGGTGCTGACGGTCTTCTTGCGGCCCGAGCGGAAGTCGTCGAACACCAGCCGCGCCGGCACGGGGCTGAGGGTCAGGATGTCGCGCAGCCGTCCGGTGAAGACCCAGTCGGTCAGGCCGATGGCGCCGCCCGACGCCGGGCCCGCGGGCTCGATGGACACCGTGCCCGGCTCGGCGCCCGGCGCGGTCTGCGGAGGGTGGGCGTCCTCGGGCTCGATCATCCGCGGCATGGGCGGTCCGGGCGCCTCCGTAGGCACCAGGATGATCTCGGGCAGCTTCGGCGGAGCCGGCGCGGCCGGCTTGAGGTACTGGGTCCACACGAAATAGGCCCCTCCCGCGGCCACCAAGAGGTACGGCCACGCGCTGGCGCGCTTGGGCTGGTAGGGCTCGGTCATCGGGTCGCCGAGCAAAACGGGCGGTTTATCCGCCGCTTCCTGCCGCTTGCGCTCCAGGTCCATCGGCTCGTCCGGATTCGCGAAAAGGCGGTCTACCGGCGCCGGCCGCCGGGTGTTGGGCCCCTGCGGGATCGGCGGAGGGGGGATCGGCGGAGGAGGGACCGGCGGCGAGTCCATGGGAGGCGGCACGAAGGGGCCCGTGTCGAGCGGCGAGGACCCGAAGAGGTCGGGGGGCGCGATCAGATTCGGCATCGCCGGCTCGGGGGGAGGCGGAGGGGCCGAAGGCTCCGGCGGGCTGCGCTTGACCGGCACCGCGGTGATCGGGCGCTCGGGCTCGGCGCGCCGGGGGGGCGGAGGAGGCGGGGCGTCGGGAGGCGGGCCTCCATCGCCCTGACCCGAGGAATCGAGCATTTTGCCGAGCCAGTCCTCTTCGGGGGGCATCTCGCTCCAGTATAGACGGTGAATTCCGGGAAAGGTAGGCCCCCAACGGCGCCTCGGCCCCGTCGGGGCCTCGGCCGGGAAACACCGCGGGCCCCGGGGGATTTCTTCCGGGGCCCGCTTTTCTAGAGGAGTATCCCCTTTCGGGGTCGGGTTCCTCTATCTGCCTTGAGGATAGCCGTGACAGGCTCGTGACAGCAGGGTCGGGAGGCCCAGGCCCGGCACCCCTAGGGCCTAGGCCCAAACTAGGCCCTAGGACCTCCCTTACTGCCGGCGGCAAAAGTAGTAGAATTCGTTCGGCATGCGGCGCTATCCGGAGGGTCACGTCTTCTACCGCAAGCTCACCCGCAGCTTCCCGAAGATCGTCCGCGGCGACGGCTGCTGGCTCGAGGATGAGACGGGAAAGCGCTACCTCGACGCCGCCGGAGGCGCGTTCGTGGCCAATCTCGGCCACGGCGTCCACGAGATCGCGGAGGCCGCCGGCCGCCAGGCCCAACAGGTCGCCTACGTCAACGGCACGGCCTTCACCACCGCCGCCGCCGAGGACCTGGCCGCGGAGCTCGCGCCGCTCTCCCCGCCCGGGCTCGACCGGTTCTACTTCCTGGGCTCCGGCAGCGAGGCCGTGGAGGCCGCGCTGAAGCTCGCCCGGCAGTACTGGGTCGAGCGCGGAAAGCCCTCGAAGAAGAAGCTCATCGCCCGCTCGCCGGGCTACCACGGCAACACGCTCCTGGCGCTCTCCGCCTCGGCGCGGGGCCACTACAAGACCTATTTCGCAGATTGGCTCGTCGACGTCGCGATGATCCCCGCGCCCTACGCGTATCGCTGCTCCTGCCGCGGCGAGGGGAAGGAGTGCCCCGCCTGCTCGGGCTCGGCCTTGGAAGACGCGATCCGCCGCGAGGGCGCCGAGAACGTGTGCGCCTTCATTGCCGAGCCCGTCGGCGGCTCCTCCACCGGCGCGTCCGTGCCGCGCGCGGACTACTACGGCCGCGTCCGCGAGATCTGCGACCGCCACGGCGTGCTATTTATCGCCGACGAGGTGCTGACCGGAGCCGGGCGCACCGGCACGTGGAGCGCGCTCGAGCCCTACGGCGTCGCGCCGGACATCATGACCTACGGCAAGGGGCTCTCCGGGGGCTACGTGCCGCTGTCGGCCGTGGCGGCCTCGCGGAAGATCGTCGACACCATCGCGGCCGGGTCCGGCGCGCTCGCGCACGCCCAGACGTTCTCGCACAACCCGGTCGCCTGCGCGGCGGGCCTGGCCGCGGTCCGGCATATCAAGCGCCACAAGCTCGTCGAGCGGTGCCGGAAGACCGGCGAGCTCTTCCACGCGAAGCTCGAGGCCCTCGCCGACCTGCACGCCGTGGGCGACGTCCGCGGCCGCGGGCTCTTGGCCGGCGTGGAGTTCGTCGAGGACAAGGTCTCGCGCCGCCCGTTCCCGCGCGCGCTGCGCTTCGCCGAGACGTTCACGGAGCTCGCGCAGGACGAAGGGCTCGTCGTGTGGCCGAACGTCGGGCACGCCGACGGAGAAGGCGATCTGGCGATGCTCGCGCCGCCCTTCATCATCGGAGACAACGAGCTCGACGAGCTCGTGACCCGCTTTACGCGCGCCTTGGAGCGCACCCTGAAATCCGTACACGTCAAAGCATGAGAGGATTCCCATGACCACCGCCGCCCCCGCCAAGCAGTTCAAGGTGACGTACACCTCCAACAACGCCGACATGGGCGAGTTCCATCGCCTCTTCGACGAGGCGCTCGCCAAGGTCCGCAGGGAAGCCGGCCAGGAGCACCCGCTTTACATCGACACCAAGCCGGTGAGGTCCTCCTCCGAGCCCCTCGTCGACACCTCCCCGATCGACACGTCGTTCGTCCTCGGCAAGTTCGCCGCGGCGACGGTCGAGCACGTGGACCAGGCGGTGCAGTCCGCCCGCCGCGCGCAGAAGGCCTGGGGCCGCGCGCCGTGGCAGGAGCGCGCGAAGATCCTGCGCAAGGCCGCCGAGCTCATCCGCGAGCGCAAGTGGGAGATCGGAGCCGTGATGAGCCTCGAGGTCGGCAAGTCGCGGATGGAGGCGATGGGCGACGCCGAGGAGTCGGCGGACCTAGTCGACTATTACGCGACGCAGATGGAGGAGAACCACGGGTTCGTGCGGCCGCTCGGCAAGCTGCAGCCCAACGAGCGCACGCAGGACGTGCTGCGGCCCTACGGCGTCTTCGCCTGCATCGCGCCGTTCAACTTCCCGATGGCGCTATCTACGGGCATGTCGTCGGCCTGCCTCCTCGCGGGCAACGCGATGCTCTACAAGCCCGCGCAGGACACCCCGTGGACCGGCCTCAAGCTGTGGGAGGTCTACCGCGACGCCGGCGTGCCCGCGGGGCTCTTCAACTTCGTCACGGGCAAGGGCTCCGTCATCGGCGACGCGCTCTGGAAGAACCCCGGCGTCGACGGCATCGTGTTCACCGGCTCCAAAGAGGTCGGGATGCACATGTACCGCGAGTTCTCGAAGGACTGGCCCAAGCCGACTCTCATGGAGCTCGGCGGCAAGAACCCGGCGGTGGTCTGCGAGTCGGCGGATCTGGACATGGCGGCGGAAGGCATCATGAAGTCCGCGTTCGGACTGCAGGGGCAGAAGTGCTCCGCGTGCTCGCGCGCGTACGTTCACAAGAACGTCTACGACGCGTTCGTCGGGAAGCTCCTCGAAAAGTCGAAGGCGCTCAAGATCGGCGACCCGACGCAGAAGGACGTCTACTTCGGGCCCGTCGTCAACGCGAAGGCCGTGAAGACGTTCGAGGAGGCGGTCGTCAGCGCGATGAAGGGCGGCAAGATCCTGCTCGGCGGCACGCGCCTTACGGAGGGCGCTTTCGCGAAGGGGCACTACGTGGCCCCGACGATCGCGGAGCTCCCGCTCGACCACGAGCTCTTCCGCCGCGAGCTCTTCGTGCCGTTCCTCTCCATCGCCCCGGTCGACGGCCTCGAGCAGGCGATCGCCGAGGGCAACAAGGCCGAGTACGGCCTCACCGCCGGGATCTTTTCCGCGAAGAAGGACGAGATCGAGCGCTTCTTCGACGAGATCGAAGCGGGCGTGTGCTACGCCAACCGGAAGTCCGGGGCGACGACGGGCGCCTGGCCGGGCGTGCAGTCCTTCACCGGGTGGAAGGGCTCCGGCTCGACCGGCAAGGGCGGCTGCGGCCCCTATTACGTGCAGCAGTTCATGCGCGAGCAGAGCCGCACGGTCATGGAGTGATGGCTTGCCTCCCCCACGGGGAGGCAAACAGTTGAGGGGGACAAGACATCTATGGCTCGTGCGCTCACTTTTACGGTTGAGGTTGGCATCGACTATCCGCGGATCGCCGTCGCGCCGCCGGGGCCCAAGGCGAAGCGGATCATCGCCAAAGACAAGGAGTGGTCCTCGCCCTCCTACATCAAGGAGTATCCGCTCGTCGCCGCCGGCGGCCGGGGCGCGATGGTCGAGGACGTCGACGGCAACCGCTACATCGACTGGATGGCGGGGATCGCCGTGTCCTCCACGGGCTACGCCCATCCGAAGGTCACCGCGGCGGTGCAGGAGGCGGCCGGCAAGTTCCTGCACATCTGCGGGACGGACTTCTACTACGAGGCGATGGCCGATCTCTGCGAGCGGCTCGGAAAGCTCGCGCCGGGGAAGGGCAAGCACCGGGTGTTCTTGACGAACTCGGGGACCGAGGCCGTCGAAGGCGCGGTGAAGCTCGCCCGCTCGCACACCAAGCGCCCATACGTCATCGCGTTTCAGGGCGCGTTCCACGGGCGCAGCTACGCGGCGATCACGCTGTCGGCCAGCAAGGTGAAGTACAAGGCCGGCTTCGGGCCGCTGCTGCCGGGCGTCGTCCACCTGCCGTTCGACGACCCGTACCGGGCGCCCTTCGACCCGCGCGAGATCGATCGCGTGTTCCGCCAGATCGTGTCGCCGGGCGAGGTCGCGGCCGTGATCCTGGAGCCGATCCAGGGCGAGGGCGGGTACGTGATGCCCCGGCCCGAGTTCTTGCGGATGTGGCGCAAGCTCTGCGACGAGCACGGGATGCTGCTGATCTTCGACGAGATCCAGTCGGGCGTCGGCCGGACCGGCAAGATGTGGGCCGCGGAGCACTTCGGCGTCGAGCCGGACGTGCTGCTCACCGCCAAGGGCCTCGGGTCGGGCATGCCGATCGGGGCGATCGTCGCCCGAGAGGACGTGATGACCTGGCCTCGCGGCTCGCACGGGACGACGTTCGGCGGCAACCCCGTCTGCTGCGCGGCGGCGCTGGCGACCCTCGACCTCGTCGAGAACGGCCTCGCGGACAACGCGGCGAAGGTGGGAGCGCGCCTCCAAGCGGGCCTCCGGAAGCTCATGCTCCGACACGAGTCGATCGGCGACGTCCGCGGCGTCGGCCTGATGATCGGCGTGGACTTCGTGAAGGACCGCGCGACCAAGGAGCCGGACCACGAGCTCGTCGTCGAGCTCGAGCAGCTCGCGTTCTCGAAGGGGCTCCTGCTCTTGTCGTGCGGCAAGTCCGTGATCCGGGTGGCGCCGCCTTTGGTGCTCACCGAGTACGACGCGGACAAGGGCCTCGAGATCCTCGACGAGTGCCTGACCGAGCTGCGCGGCAAGAAGCCCTCCAAGAAGCGTTGACGGTGGCCGAGCTCCAGCCCCGGCCGGAGCCGGAGCCTATCGACGAGCCGGAGGTATTCGCGCCGGGGGAGTCGCCGCGCCCCGGCCCCCGTCCGGAGCCGGCCGCCGCGCTCCCGCTCCGCCTGAAGCTCAAGCTCGCCGGGTCCTTAGCCGCCGCGGGCACGGTTCTCATCGCGGTCGGCGCGCTGCTCACGCTGACCATCCTCGGCGCGGTGGTGGGCATCCCGCTGGCCCTGATCGGTCTCGGACTGTGGGTCGCCGCGGTGCTGGTCCTGTTCGGAAAAGCGACGCTCCTCATCGGCCGCGGCTAGCCGGGGCGAAGCAGGCGAGAGTTGGTCACGTAGCGGTCGCGCCACTCGGCGTCGCGGTAGAGCTTGTCGAGCGTCGCGTACTCGAGCGATCCCGACTCGACGTCGCCAGGGCCGCGGAGCGTCGGGACCACGTCGCCGATCGCCAGGGCCTGCCGGAGGTAGCGCGCCGCCTGGAAGTCGACCGCGAGCGCGATCGAAGGCCGCGGACCGCGCGTCACGCCGAGGACGAGGCGCTGCGAGGTGAACTGCCCCGCGTACGGCCGCCCCCGGTGCTCCGAGACGAGGATGAGGTCGCAACGATCGCCCGGCCGGACCATCGACGCGAACGCCGCGTCGACGGGCACGCTCATCGCCCGGTACCCCGGCGGGATCGGCAGCAGATACGGCGCGGCCTCCTGGGGAGCGAGCGGCGGAGCCTTCGGACGGCCGCCCCAGAGCAGGGCGGCATGCGCGGCGAGGCAGACGGCGAGCGCGAGGGTTCTCATACCCCGAGCGTAGCCGCCGGCGATTGCGGCGGCGTGGCCCGCCGGCTAATCCTCGGTAAAATCCCGGCCCTCGCAAGCGTGTTTACCGTTTCCGGTACCGGAAAATCTCGAGCCGAAGTGCTGGAAAAATAAGGAAAACTCGCCTACCGAGTCCCCGCGCCGAGGGCCTTGAGGATCGCGTCGACCGCCGCCGACACGCGCGCGTAGGCGGGGTGCACGCGGCCGGGAGACGCCGGGTTCGCGGGGTCGGGGACGGGCATCCGGAGATCGACGATCGAGAAGGCGCGCGAGCGGCCGCCCGCCGTGATCGAGAACCACTGGTTGAAGCTGTCGACCACGGGAGGCCGGAGCTTCTCGATCTCCACGCCGTCGAACGCCGCCAGCAGCGCGGCCACGAGCTCGCGCGGAACCCGGCCCTCCCGCCTCTCCCGCGCGGCCGGAGGCGGGAACGAATGGATCCGCTCGTAGACGGCGGAGCCGGTGGGCTCGACGGAGAATCGCACCACGGTCGGCGGGACGCCTCCCGTAGACAGCGCGTACTCCACGCGGACGCCCTCCGGCCGGCGCGCCGCCTCCGCGAGCACCGGGCCGAACGGCGGCTCCCCGGCCGCGCTCACGCGACGGCCTTTTTCTCGCGGGAGCCGGGAAGCGGCGCCTTGTTGACCAGGGCCTCGAGCGCGACCCGGTCGGAAGCCAAGAGCTGCTGCACGCGCGTCTGATCGATGTCGGCCACGATGATCTCGCCGATCTCGTTGTTGACGTTCGAGTAGATTCCGAGCGCCTTCATGCCCGCGGTCTGGCCTTGGTTGTCCTCGGTCGGCGTGAGGTAATGCACCGAGGCCGCCCGGTAGCGGTGGATCAGGAAGAGATGCGCGAGGGTCATGAGCCGCTTCTTCCGCAGCCCGGCGTCGAAGGTGTTTTGGTCGCGCACCGACAGGATGTTGCGTTTGCGGCGGTCCTGCACGTTCGCGAAGATGACGTTCGCGGCCTTCTCGCCCGACGCGTTGACCAGCGCGAGCTCGAGGAGATCCGAGCCCGACGCATGGGGCTTGAGCGACACCTTGAGCTTGCCTTTGTAGTGGTGCGCCCTCTTCCAGAGCTCGAGCCAGTCCTCGAGCAGCTTCGGCGGCACCTCGGTATGGACGAGGTGCTGGAACTGCGTCGAGCCCTTGCCCATCGCCTGCGTCGCCGCGGTGCGCCCCGAGATCGACATGAGGCCCGCGTCGAGACGCGGGCCGCCGACGAGCGTCTGCGGGGTCTTGTACGGCGAGTCGACCAGCCGCAGCTTCCGCTGGAGCCGGGCCAACGCCAGCATCCCGTCCTCGCGCAGCGCCTGGGAGAACTCCTCGCCCGTGAGCCCGTCGATCTGGTGGCCGCCGTAGGTGATGAAGTTGAAGACGAAGCCGAGCTTGCCGAGCTCAACCGGGAACCTGCGCATCTCGTCGTCGGACATGCCCGTCGTGTCCCAGTTGAAGGAGGGGGAGAGGTTGTAGGCGAGCATCTTGTCCGGGAACTCCGCGTGGATCGACTCCGCGAAGGCCTTCGCGTCGTGCAGGTCCGCCGTCTTCGTCTCCATCCAGAGCAGGTCGGCGTAAGGCGCGACGGCCAGCGACTTCGCGATCGCGTACTCGAGGCCGCCGCGGATCTGGTAATAGCCGTCCGGGGTCTTGGCGTGCTCGGCGCTCCAGGCGACGTCCACGCCGAGGGACGCGGCCTTCCGCCTCATCGCGTAGAGCCCCTGCCGCCGGGCGAAGTCCATCCACTGCTCGACCGTGATCGAGAGGGCGCGGCCCTCGCTCTGGCGGAAGGCGATCTGGGCGGCGACGGCCTCCGCGTAAGTCTTCACCCCCGCGGCCGCCTGCCAGAGATCGACCATCCGGCCCATCGCCTTCTCAAGCGCCTCGTCGACCGACCGGACGGCGCCCTTCTCGTACTCGCCGGCGGTCTGGGCGGCGAGCGCCGAGATGCCGTTCTTCTCGAGCCAGGCGTCGGCGGCGGCGTACTCCTCGTCGCTCATCGCGTACAGGAGGTGGCCCGAGAGCTCCTCGAGCCCGAGCCCGTGGAACCGGCGCAGCAACCCGAGCAGCACGGCGCGATACGTCGGCACCGTCGTGTCCGTCGCGCCGAGCAGAAAGGGCTGGTCCCGCTCGTCGCCGGCGCCGTCGAGCAGCGTGGCCGCCTCCGCGTCCGTGCGCGCGACGATGAGTCCGGGCACGCGCATGATGTCGAGCTGGAAGCGAGCGGCCTGCAGGCGCTTGATCTGCTCGTCGCAGGTCACCAACACCTTGCCTCCCTGATGGCCGCACTTCTTCACGCCGGGCTTCTGGTCCTCGATGTGATATCCCGGGACCCCGATCTCGACGAAGCGGCGGATGAGGTTGCGGACGTGCGCGTCTCCGCCGTGCCCGGTGTCGGCGTCGGCGATGATGAAAGGCCGGTAATCGACCGGCGCGGTCGCCTTACGCTGCTGCTCGGTCATGCGGGCCCGCGTGTGGGTCTGGTTCTTGTCGGCGGTCAGCAGCGCGCGGACGATCGGCGCCGCCTCGTCGGGCACCTGGCTCAAGGGATAGCTCGCCAGATCCGGACCCGGATCCTCCTCGACCGAGCCCTTGGCGCTCGTCGCCCAGCCGCCGAGATAGATCCCCTCGATGCCCGCTCGCTTCATCGCGACCGCCTGGCCGGGGGAGTAGGGGCCGAAGGTCGTGATCGACTTCCGCTGCTCGAAGAGCTCGCGGAGGCGCTTGTGGAACCCGTCGGCGGCGGTGCGGGCGACGGCGTAGTCCGGCCGGATGGTGCCGCTCTGCTCGGCGACCTCGCGCGCGGTGTAGACGCGCTTGATGCCCTTGAAGCGGGGGCTGCTGAACCAGCGGCGAAGGACGGCGGCGTCTCGTTCGAGGTTCATAAGGGTATGCCTTGGGGAGCCGACTCGAACTCGGGGTTCTCGGTCAGCCGGGTGCCGTCTTTGGCGAACGTCGTGAGGTAGCCCTCGACGCGCTCCTTCGCGCGGCCGAGGTCTTCGTTGTCGAGCGTCAGGTTCAGCGGATCGATGAACCACGGCGCCTTGACCGGCGCCGTCACGAGGCGCTCGACGATCTCCCTGGAGATCGGGAGGGTGGTAGCCTTCGAGTCGTCGTGCACGTCGCGGTTGGAGGCCTTGAGGAGCTTCGCGTACTCCTCCTTCAGCAGGCGCTCGAAAAGGGCCGGGGTCATGACGTCGCCGGCCCGGACGCCGGCCGCGGCGTCGGCCTCCGTGAAGCGGGCGCCCTTGTGCAGCCACTCCCAGAGGATGCTCACGCGGATCTCGCCCGTCGCCATGTCCTCCATGAGATAGAGCACGTCGTCGTTGCCGAAGAAGTCCGCGGGCTTGAGCGCGGCCGCCTGCATGCCGCGCCCGAAGGCGTTCCCGTACTGGAGCGCGACGCTCAGCAGGTCGCGCGCGCCGCGGACCGTGCGGGGCGCGGGCTCGAGGCGGGTGAGCGCCGCGGCGTCCGGGGCGCCGTAGCCGAGCGGGGGGAACTTCCGTCCGAGCTGGTTCGCCTGTCCGGCCTTCTCCCACACGGGGCGGACGATGTGGACCATCTTCCAGTGGGCGACCCATTTCCCGCTCGCGCCCTCGCGCTGCTCGCGCTCCGCGCCGGCGACGGCGCGCTTCATGCCCGCTTCGACGCCCGCGGGCGAGCCGACCGGGATGTTCGGCTCCATGCCTCCCTGCCAGAGCGCGAAGCCGCCGCGCGCGTCCGGGGTGTTCACCGCCCGGCGGACGCGGTCCTCGTAGGCCCGCATGTAGCCGTAGGTCATCGTGATCGCGTCGATGTTCGGGTTCACGAACTCCGGGTCCCACGCCACGGCGTCCGAGACGCTGTTGATGTAGTCCCACCGGCCCGTGTTGAAGCCGACGAAACGGCGCCCGAGCGCCGCGCGGATCTCCATGAGCTGAAAGCTCGCCTCGAGCTGCTCGACCAGGACGTACGTCTTGATCGACGCGGCCTCGAGGCCGAGCTGGCCCTCGAGCGCGGAGAGGATGTCGTTCCAGAGCGCGGCCTCGGCGGCGGTCTGGATCTTCGGCAGATACAAGACGAGGGAGGACCCGGCTTCCCGCAGGGGCTTATGGTTGTTCGCGGCGTATACCGCCGCGTCGACGATCGAGGCCGAGAACCCTCCGCCCCCGGCCCAGCGGATGTGCCGGTCGTCGAGGTGAAGTCCCCGCGCCCGGAAGATCCGCGTCGTGAAGTCGAGCTGCTTGCGCCAGTCGGCGACGATCGGCCGCCCGAAGAAGCCCTTCGCCCAGGCGTTCATCTCGCCGGCGACCTCCTCCGCAACCTTGAGGAACGCCGCGTCGCGAGCGAAGGCGAGCTTGAGATTGCGCTGGTTGTCCAGAGACATCGCGGCCGATTGGCCGAGCGCGTCCTCCCCGTCGAACATCCAGCCGTCGGCTCCGGACAGGAGGGCATAGGCCGCGTTGCGCAGGCTCGACTCGAGGCTCGCTCTAGGCTTCGCGGCCGGACCCGTGCCCTGGATCCACTGCCGCTCGAGGTCGCGCGGGATGACCGAGCCCTCGAAGCGCCCGTCGCGGGCGTCTCCGACGGTCAGGCTCGTCCCGTCGATCGCCGCGTTCGGATCGAGGAACCCGATCCGGGTCTTGGCGCGGGCGCGGTCGAGGCGGCGGTCGATCCGCTCGCGCAGCAGCTGCCTGCGCCGGACGTCGAACCCGGCGAGCGCGTCGATCGCCTTCAGCGCCTGGAGAGTCAGGACGTCGTCGTATTGGCGGGCCACGCCGCCGCGTGTCTCAAGCCGGGAGGCCATGTCCGGGATGAAAACACATTTTGGTAGCATCGCACCATGATCTTTACTGTGACGATCCTCGCCGCGTTCGCGGCCGCCGCGCCGGACTACGACGCGGGGGCCAAGGCCGCTCGCGTGCTGCTCGCGGAGCTCGTCGCCGCCGACACGACCAACCCTCCGGGCCGCGAGACGCGCGCGGTCGATCTCGCGGCCCGCCGCCTCGAGCCGGACGGGATCGCCGTCGAGAAGACCGAGTTCGCCCCCGGACGCGGCAACCTCACGGCGCGGCTCAAGGGCTCCGGGAAAGCGCGGCCGCTCCTGCTGCTGGCGCACATCGACGTCGTCGGGACGGCGGACCAGCCGTGGACGAGCCCGCCGCACGAGCTGACCGAGCGTGACGGCTACCTCGTGGGCCGCGGGGTCGAGGACGATCTGGGGATGGCCGCGATCCTCGTCGAGACGCTGCGGCTGCTCAAGCGCGAGAGGACTCCGCTCCGGCGCGACGTGATCCTCGCCCTCACGGGCGACGAGGAGTCCGGCGGGCTCGGCATCGTGCATCTCCTGGAGAAGCGGCGCGGCTCGATCGACGCGGCGTTCGCGCTCAACGAAGGCGGGGCCCTCGTGCTCGACGACGGCGGCCGGGTCGGGGTGGCCGAGATCCAGGTCGCCGAGAAGACCTACCAGGACTTCACGCTCGTCGCGCGGGGGGAGACCGGGCACTCCTCGGTCCCCAAACCCGACAACGCGATCTACCGCCTCGCGCGGGCCCTGGACCGGCTGGCCAAGAACCCGCCGCCCGCGCGCCTGACGGCGGCGACGCGCGCCTACTTCGCGGGACGCGCGAAGGTCGAGCGAGGCGAGCTCGCGGCGGCGATGCGCCGGGTCGCCGAGGCGAAGGACGCTCCGCCCGCGGAGGCGGTCCTCGTCCTCGAGAAGACGCCCACCCAAGCCGCGAACCTCCGCACGACCTGCGTCGCGACGATGATCAAAGGCGGGACGCGCGTCAACGCGCTCGCGGCCGAGGCGACCGCGAACGTCAATTGCCGGCTGCTGCCGGACGAGTCGCCGGAGCGCGCGGCGGAATGGCTCAAGGGCGTGGTCGACGATCCGTCGGTCGAGGTGCGCTGGGAGAAGGAGATGGGCGCCGCGGCGGCCTCTCCCGTGGAGGGAGAGGCGATGGACGGCCTCCGGAAGGTCATCGGCGAGCTCTACCCGGGCGTCCCGCTCATCCCGACCGTCTCGCGGGGCGCCACCGACTCACGGCACCTGCGCGCCGCCGGCATCCCGAGCTACGGGATCCATCCGATCGCGATGACCGAGTCCGACGGCGAGCGGGCGCACGGGATCGACGAGCGGATCCCCGCCGGGGGGCTGCGGCAGGGCCTTGAGTTCTTCCACAAGCTCGTCCTAGAGCTCGCGGCCGACTAGGCTGATTCTCCGGTTGCTAGTCGGCGCCGGCGTACAGCCAGCGCGCGCCCCAGACCGGGGGGAGACCGTCGTTGCGGTCGCGTCCGCGGCGCGGCCAGTCCGCGGGGCAGGCGCCGTCGACGCAGGCGGTCAGCGAGACTCCGCGGCTCAGGCGATGGATGAAGATGCCGAGCACGCGGCGCTGCGCCCCCGCGGAATTCGTGTAGAGCCCCCAGGTGTCGCCCGAGCGCTGGATCCACAGCTCGACCACCCCGACGTCGTGGGAGCCGAAGATCGCGTAGTGCCTCAGGTAGAAGATGACCACCCGGCCGCCGTTGACCGGGTCGAGGCCGGGCGTGAACAGCCGGATCGCCGAGGTATCGCCGCGGGCGTGCTCCATCTCGACGCCGCAGCCCCGGCGCCGGTCCAGCCTGGCCGCGCCGCTCACGGTGCAGCGGCTCATCGCGGGCCCGACATCGAACACCCGGCCGTCCGCCGGATTGTGGGCGTTGATGTGGCGGAGCTGGAGCAGGCGGCCCTGGGCGTCGGTGCGGGCGCTCAGGATGAACTGGATCCCGTCATTGTCGTTGTCGAGGGTGGCGAGATGGTGACTCTCGTTCGCCGCCCGGATGGCCGGCGCCGGCTCGAGGTCGAGCGCGGGCTCTGGAACCTGCAGCCCCGTCAACGCGAGCGGCAACGCGATGGCCCCTGCCCAAGACGCCATGCGCCGCCATTGTACCCGTTTGGCCCAGCCGCGTGAGGGCCTCTTAGGGTACGCGCGCATGGGTCGAAAGGCCCGGATTGTCGAGGGGTCGCGCCGTAGCCCCTCCGTCGGGAACTTTGCTAAACTGACGCGTGATGGCCACCCAAACCAAGCGTGTCCCCCAGGCGAAAGCCGGGCCCCAGCCGTTCAAGTACCCGCTCGAGCGCCCCTTCGTCGAGCCGGATTGGCGGCGGCTGCCGGGCTACAAGGACATCTCCCAGAAAGACTGGGAGACCGCGCTGTGGCAGCGCCAGCACTCGGTCAAGAACCTCAAGGAGCTCAAGTCCGTCTTCGGCGAGCACCTGACCGAAGACCTCCTCGAGGACGTGGCGCGCGACCAGAAGGAGCGCGCGACCATGTCGATTTTGGTCCCGCCCCACATGCTCAACATGATGAACGAGCGAGACCTGCGCCACGACCCCGTGCGCCGCTACATGCTCCCGGCGTTCTCGGACCGGCACCCCGATTGGCCGAACCACCCGAAGGCCTCCCGAGACAGCCTCCACGAGGCGGAGATGTGGGCCGCCGAGGGCCTGACGCACCGCTACCCGACCAAGGTGCTGGCCGAGCTCATCCAGACGTGCCCGCAGTACTGCGGGCACTGCACCCGGATGGACCTCGTCGGCAACGACGTCCCGCAGGTCGAGAAGGTCCGCTTCTCGCTGCAGCCGAAGGACCGCTACGCGGGGATGCTCGAGTATCTCAAGAAGACCCCGTCGGTCCGCGACGTGGTCGTCAGCGGCGGCGACGTCGCGAACGTGCCGATCGCCCAGCTCGAGGCGTTCGTCTCCGCGCTGCTCGACATCCCGAACATCCGCGACATCCGGCTGGCGACCAAGGGCCTGATGGGCCTGCCGCAGCACTTTCTGCAAGACGAGGTCCTCAAGGGGCTCGAGAGGATCTCGAAGAAGGCGTGGGAGCGGGGCGTCGACGTCGCGGTCCACACTCACGTCAACCACGCGAACCAGGTGACCCCGCTGCTCGGCCGCGCGGTCCGAAAGCTCCTCGAGATGGGCTTCCGCGACGTCCGCAACCAAGGCGTGCTCCTGCGCGGGATCAATACGACCCCGAAGGACCTCCTCGAGCTCGCGTTCTCGCTGCTCGACTACGCGAAGATCATGCCGTACTACTTCTACATCTGCGACATCATCCCGAACTCCGAGCACTGGCGCGTCTCGGTGTGGGAGGCGCAGCAGCTCCAGCACGACATCATGGGCTATCTGCCGGGCTTCGCCACGCCGCGCGTCACCGTCGACGTCCCGTTCGTCGGCAAGCGCTGGGTCCATCAGCTCAAGGAGTACGACCGGGAGAAGGGCGTCTCGTACTGGACGAAGAACTACCGCACCGGCATCGAGGCCGCCGATCCCGACGCGCTCACCCGAACCTACGTCTACTACGACCCCATCTACACCCTGCCGGAGGCGGGCCAGCGGCACTGGCGCGAGCGCGCCGGGGCCCGCCCCTGACGCGGTGAGCGTCTGCGGACACTGCCAGGCGAGGCGCCCCCCGTCTGGCCCGTGCCCCCGCTGCGGCGACGACCCCGCCGCGCCGGTCCAGGACCTCCTCGACACCCGCCGCTACCGGGGGAAGGCCCTGGCGATCTGCTTCGCGTTCCTGGCGCTCGCGGCTTGGACCGCCGTCTACGTCGTCAAGCACCCAGGCCCTCCCGCGGCGCCGGGGGAGCGCTGGGGACACTCGCTGAGAGGCCTGGGGGCGCGCTTGGGGCTCGCCCCGGCCGCGCCGCCCGCGCCCGGCGCGGATGCGCCGTTCGCCGGAGCCACGCGCGTCCTCCCGGCCCCGGGCTCGGGAAACGGCTGGGGCCAGCCCCCCAGCGGCGCGCCCGCGACCCGGTGGGTCTTCGAGGGCCGGATCCTCGACCTCGCGACGCTCACGCCGGTGGCCCAGGGCCGCGTCGCCCTCCTGGGCGACGGGCAGAGCTTCGAGGCGAGGTCCGCCGATGACGGCGCCTACCGCCTCTTGGTCCCGCCGGATCCCGTGCAGGCCTACACCCTCACCGTCCCCGACGCCCGGTTCCTGCCGCGCGACTTCAGCGGCCCGCCGTCGATGTTCGACGGGAAAGGCGAGCTCCGCTCAGGGCTCGTCGAGAACCCCGACGCCGCCGACCAGCCCTGGCTGCACCCGGCCTGGGTCGGCGGGGCGAGCCCGGTGCGGCGCGACATCTTCCTCATCCGGCGGACGGGCGGCGACCCGCAGTAGTGCTATAATCCGCGGTCGATGCGCCTTCAAGGCAAGGTCGCCCTCGTGACCGGGGCCGCGCGGCGCGTGGGACGCGCCGTGGCGCTGGCCCTCGCGCAGCGCGGCGCCAAGCTCGCCCTCCACTACCACCGCTCGCGGGCCGAGGCCCAGCGCCTGGCCGGAGAGGTCGAGGGGAGCTTCGGCCGGGAGGCGGCGCTCTTCGCCGCCGACCTCGCCGACGTGCGCGCGGTCGAGCGCCTGGCGGCGGCGGTCCTGAGGCGCTTCGGCGCGGTCCACGTCCTCGTCAACAACGCCTCGGTCTACGAGCGCACGCGCCTCGGCGAGACCGACCGGCGGCGCTGGGACGCCCACCTCGACACGAACCTCCGCGCCCCGTTCTTCCTCTCGCAGGCCATCGGCCTCGCCATGAAGGAGAACGGCGAGGGGAAGATCGTCAACGTCGCCGACTGGGCGGGGCGCCGGCCCTACGCCGACTACATCCCCTACTGCGTCTCGAAGGCGGGGCTCCTATGCCTCAACGCGGCGCTCGCCAAGGCCCTGGCTCCCCAGGTGCAGGTCAACGCCGTCCTTCCGGGGCCGGTCCTGCTTCCGGAGGGCTTCGGCTACCGCGCGCGCCGGAACGTCATCCAGGCGACGCCGCTCAAGCGCCTGGGCTCGCCCGAGGACGTCGCCCAGGCGGCGCTCTTCCTGATCGAGGGCTCGGATTTCGTGACCGGCGCCGAGCTGGCCGTCGACGGGGGGAGGCTCGTCGCGTGAGGTACTCCGTCACCCGCCTCATCGGCTTCTGCTACGGGCACCGCCTGCTCGGCTACGCCGGCAAGTGCCGGTTCCTCCACGGCCACAACGGGCTCGTCGAGGTGACCGTCTCATCCAGGCGCCTCGACCGCCTTGGCATGGTCATGGACTTCGCCGAGATCAAGGAGCGCCTCCAGCGCTGGATCGACGCCGAGCTCGACCACCGGATGATACTCAACGAGAAGGACCCCATCGCCGGGGAGCTCGAGAGGCGCGGCGAGCCGCTCGTCCTGCTCAAGGGCAACCCCACCGCCGAGAACATCGCCCGCCACATCCTCGCCTACGCGCGCTCCCAGGGGCTCCCCGTCGCCTCGGTGCGGCTCTGGGAGACCCCCAGCTCCTCCGCGACCGTCGAAGAGCGAGTTTGATTACCGCCGGGTCCGGCGGAGCTCGACGGCGACGCGCAGGGTCCGGGGCATCTGGGCGGGGCGCTTGACGGCGCGCACGGTCACCGCGCGGACCTTGGAGTCCGCGCCGAGCGCCGCCCGGGCGGCGGTCTCCGCCAGGCGCTCGAGGAGCTTGAAGGAGCCCGCCTCCACCTCCGAACGCACGGCCTTCTCGACCGCCCCGTAGTCGGCGGTGTCCAGGACGTCGTCGGTCCGGGCCGCGCGCGAGACGTCGAGCTCGAGCTCCAAGTCGAGGACGATGGGCTGGCGCCGGGCCCGCTCCCCGTCGGGGACGCCCACGCGGCACCGGCAGCGGACGCCCTCGAGCAGGATCCGGTCCGTCATAGCCCGGCCCTCCACTCGTCCGCCGCGGCGAGATACTCCGTGCCCGCCGGCAGCG
>JACQPK010000147.1 GCA_016207565.1 Elusimicrobiota bacterium | reverse complement strand
TCGCAGAGGCACGCAGAGGAAAGTAACGAAAAGGGACGCAGAGGAGGGATAACGACATTGTCACCAGGCAGGTGAAAAGTGTACCGACGAGGCTCCCGACGTGACTGAGGATTTGGGGTAGCCGCCTACCTTGACTGCAGGTCCGATCCCGGCTAGAATTGAACAGATGTTCAATCCGGAGCCGATCCACGGACGGGGCGCCTCCAGCAACCCGCCGAACCGCTTCGAGCGGATCGACTACGTGCCCGACCCCGACGCGGCGGGCGACGACGAGCGCCCCGCGCCCCGCACGGTGTTCTACCGCGACAGCTCGCGCTCGATCATCGCGACCAACGACAGCCCGGACGTGCCGTTCGAGGCCAGCATCAACCCTTATAGAGGATGCGAGCACGGGTGTGTGTACTGCTACGCCCGCCCGTCGCACGAGTATCTCGGCATGTCGGCGGGGCTCGACTTCGAGAGCCGCATCCTCGTGAAGGAGGACGCGCCGGAGCTCCTCCGCAAGGAGCTCTCCTCGCCCAAGTGGAAGCCGAAGCACGTGGCGATCAGCGGCGTGACCGATCCCTACCAGCCGATCGAGCGCAGGCTGGAGCTCACGCGGCGGTGCCTGAAGGTGCTCGCGGAGTTCCGCAACCCGGTCGGCGTCATCAGCAAGAACCGGCTGATCGCGCGCGACGCGGACGTGCTGGGGGAGCTCGCCTCTTTCGACGCCGCCGCGGCCTACCTGTCGATCACCACCCTCGACCCGGAGCTGGCGCGAAGGATGGAGCCGCGGGCGTCCACGCCGTTGGGAAGGCTCGAAGCGGTCCGCGCGCTGGCGAAGGCGGGGGTGCCGGTCGGCGTCATGGTGGCGCCGCTCATCCCGGGGCTCAACGACCACGAGATCCCCGGGATCCTCTCGGCCGCGGCCGAGGCGGGGGCGAGGACGGCGGGCTATGTCCTGCTCCGCCTCCCGCACGCGGTGGCAGGTCTCTTCGAGCGATGGCTCGAGCAGCATTACCCCGCCCGCAAGGACAAGGTGCTGAACCAACTGCGCGGGCTGCGCGGGGGCAAGATCTACGAGTCCCGCTTCGGGCTGAGGATGACCGGCGAAGGCAAGCTCTCGGACCACTACGACGCGCTGTTCGCGGTGGCGCGCCGGCGGGCGGGGCTCGACGAGCGCGGCGGCGGGTTGTCTACCGAGTCGTTCCGGCGGCCTTCGGGGCCCCAGCTCGAGCTGTTCTGAGCGCCTTCTTCCACAAAGACGACACCAAGAGCCCGTCCGCCTCGTCCCCCTCCACCCAGCGCGCGGGCTCGGGCGCTCGCGTGACGGTCGCGGCCAGGACCTCGACCTTGATGCGGTGGTGCGTGATCGTATGGCGCACCGTGCCGAGCCGAGCGCCGGCCGTCGCCGCGCCCCCGAGATGCCGCGCCTCGGGGAGCGACCAGTGCCCGGGGAGGAACCGCTCGTCCTCGGCGCGGCGCCAGAGGAGCACCCGGCCGCCCCGCTCGATCCAGAACGCCTTCCACGCTAGGTCGACGGGCGCGCGGGAGCGGGCTCGCTCGGGGAGGCTCTCCTCGAGCCCGAGCCGGCGGGCCTCGCACCACCGCGCGACGGGACAGTCCGCGCAGCGCGGCGTCTCCGGCACGCAGACCAAGGCCCCGAGCTCCATCAACGCCTGGTTCCAGTCGCCCGGGCGGCGCTTGTGGACGTGGACCCGCGCGAGCTCCCACGCGCGCTTCAAGAGCGTCGGGGACTTCGCGTCGCCGCGCAGGTGGAAGAGCCGGGCGAAGACGCGGGCGACGTTGCCGTCGACGAGAGCCTCCGGCTTGCCGAAGGCGATCGACAGGATGGCCCCGGCGGTGTAGGGCCCGATGCCGGGGAGGGCACGCACGGCGTCCGGATCGTCCGGGAACCGGCCGCCGTGGTCGGCCCACACCCGGCGGGCCGCCTCGCGGAGGTTCCGCGCGCGGGAGTAATAGCCGAGCCCGGCCCAGAGACCCAGGACCTCGCTCTCCGGTGCGTCGGCCAAGGCCGAGACGGTCGGGAACCGGGCGAGGAAGCGCTCGTAGTACGGGAGCACGGTCGCGACCTGAGTCTGCTGGAGCATGATCTCCGAGACCCAGACGCGATAAGGCGTCGGCCGCTCCCGCCAGGGGAGCCTGCGGCGGCTCCGGTCGTACCAAGCCAAGAGCGCCTTCCGCCAGGCGTCGCGCATCCCCGGGATTATACCAGCGATAATGCAACGCGGTGCGTGGCACCGTGTTGCAATATTCCGGTGCGAAGGGGGGTCTTTGGGCCCCTTCCGATTAGGACCTATGGGCTCAGGCGTGCGGGGACCAAGTTGGCTACAGTGCCGGCAGGTGACCCCTCGTCCCGGCCGATGGGCGGCGTTCCTCGCGCTAGTTCCTCTCGCGACGTCCATTGCGTGGGCCCAGAGGGTCGAGGTCGCCCCCGTCGTCCTTCCGCAGGCCTCCGTCTCTATCGGCGCCGCTCCCCTGGCCGCCGCCGCGGCGCAGCTCGCGCCTTCCGTCCGCTCCGCGCTCGTCCTTCCCGGGACCCTCCCGCAGGCGCGCCTGATCGACGTCGCGCGGCCCGTCCCGGTCTCGGCCGTCGCCCGCGCGGCCGTCGCGTTCCAGCAGAACGCGGTGTTCGGGGAGCTGGCCGCGCTGCAGGCGGCGCTCGAGGGCACGGGCGCCTCCGAGCGCGGGCGCCGCATCCGCACCTTCTACGACCGCTCCCGCGCTCCCGCGGCCCAGCCGCTCGCGGCGGCCTCCGGCGATCAGGGAGGCGGCGGCCCGTCGGGCCGGGCGCTCCTCGACCAGGTCGAGGAGTTGGCCAAGCGCGGCCACCGCGGCCAGTCCTACGACTCGGCCAGGGAGTTCATGTTCTCGATGGCCGATCAGGTCGTTCGGGGAGGCAGGAAGGGCGTCCTCGAGGTCTATTCGCAGACGTTCGTGCCGGGGACGAGCGCGCACGGCGGCGACTACCGCGGGAACCCGCGCGACGGCGAGTGGGACCGCGACGGCATGAACGCCGAGCACCTCTGGCCCCAGTCTTTCTTCGCCAAGAAGCTGCCGATGCGCTCCGACCTGCACAACCTGCTGCCGACGTTCGTCCATCCGAACAGCCTGCGGGGCCATCTGCCGTTCGGCGAGGTCGTCGGCCGGCCCGAGTATTCCAATCGCGCGGGCGGCAAGCTCGGCGGCGGCGTGTTCGAGCCTCCGCCGGCGGCGAAGGGCCGGATCGCCCGCTCCATCCTCTATTTCGTCGCTCGCTATCGCGACGACGCGGTGCGTCTAGGCCCTTATGGCGAGGAGTTCTTCAACGAGCGGATCGAGATGTTCCTGCGCTGGAGCCGCGAGCACCCGCCGACCGGGGAAGAGCTGCGCCGCAACGAACTCGTCGCCAAGTTCCAAGGCAACCGCAACCCCTTCGTCGACGACCCGAGCCTGGCCGACCGGATCGGCGTCGACGGCTTCCGCTTCGACCCGCGGCGCCCGAACCGGCCGTTCCCCGAAGGCAACTTCGTCCGCCCGCACTTCAGCCACGAGGCGCTCATCCACACCGCGGGCATGCGCCCGCACGAGGAGTGGAGCCGCCAAGACCGCCGGAGAGGCGGCCCGGCCGGCAAGTACGACGGCCGCCGCAACAAGCGCTAATTCGTCGCTCGCGGAAAAGAGTAAACCCTGGGGACTGTCCCCAGGGTTTACTTTTTCAACCGGGCGGGGGGGCTAGACGCGCTCGATCATCGCGAGAGCCACCGGTCGGCTTCGATCGTCCCGGCGCCTTGCTGCTCGGCCGTGAGCCCTTGGAGCGGCGTGGCGGCCTTCTCGAGCATCGCG
Source organism: Elusimicrobiota bacterium (assembly GCA_016207565.1). Classification (GTDB taxonomy): domain Bacteria; phylum Elusimicrobiota; class Elusimicrobia; order UBA1565; family JACRDR01; genus JACRDR01. Next base: position 5,690 of record JACQPK010000147.1, on the reverse strand, counting down.
CGGACGGCCGCGGGGCCCTTCGCCCCGAGGGAGACGGCCAGCGCCGCCAGGCCCGCCACGTGCGGGGCGGCCATCGAGGTCCCGGAGTGCATCGCGAGGCGGCGCCCCGGGGCGTCCGACCAGACTTCGTGGCCGGGCGCGATGAAGTCGACCTCCGGCCCGGTGGTCGAGAAGAACGCGAGCCCGTCCTCCTTCGTGGCGGCGCTCACGCAGATGGCCTCGGGATACTTCCCCGGCGCGGACACGGGCGCCTCTGGATCGTTTCCGGCGGCGGCCACGACGGTCACGCCCGCCGCGACGGCCGCCTTCACGGCGCGCCGGAGCGCGGCGCTCGAGGGGCCGCCGAGGCTCATGTTGATGATGTCCAGCCGGTTCTGCGCGGCCCACTCGATCCCATCGACGATGGTCGTCGGCGTGCCTCCGCCGTCGGCGTCGAGCACCTTGATGCCGTAGAGCGACGCCTTCGGGGCGACGCCGGCGACGCCGATGCCGTTTTTGGCTCCCGCGATCGTGCCGGCGACGTGCGTCCCGTGTCCCTGGTCGTCGAACGGGTCGGCGGCCGGGTCCACGAAATTGAACCCTCCCTTGTAGTTGGCGGCGAGGTCCGGGTGCTTCATGTCGATCCCGGTGTCGATGACGCCGACGCGCGCGCCTTCTCCCTGGGTGCGCGACCAGGCGGCCGGCGCCTTCACGCGAGCGATGCCCCAGGTGAGCTCGTCTTTGGGCGCCTCCGGCGGCGGGGGCGCGTCCTGCGGCGGGCGGGCGAGGAAGTCCTCCGACGGCGGGCGGATCTGCGCCGCCCGGCGCACGAGCTCGGACGCGCGCGCGGCGGGACCGTCGACCGCCGGGGCGTCGAAGCCGGGCGCGAAGACCTCGATCCACCGCCGGTAGGCGTTGTCCTCGAGCGCCTCCACGTAGGGATGCGCGCGCAGGAGCTGGGCCTGATGCGGGGTGATCGCGGGAGTCTCGATGAGGATCCCGTCGATGAAGGGGATCTCGCGCACGATCTTGGCGCCGGATTGCTCGACTAGCTTGCGGCGGTCGGCGGGCGGCATATCCGGCCGGAAGACGACGATGTGCTGCTTCTGCTCCGGGACGGCAGGCGCGTCTTGGGCGACGGCGCTCGCGACGGAAAGCGCCAGCAACCCGAAGGCGGCCGGCGCGAGGGGTGATCGCATCCGGTTTCTCCTTGAGGCGCGGACTTACGAGCCGTTAGGCCTAACGATCTTAGGGACTTAATGCCTGGCACGAAAGGGACAAAGGGCCCACCTGAATCGGGACTTAAGACCTAGATCGCGTGGCCATGATCGGCATGGGACCTACGGCCCATGCCGTCGGTGACGGGCGGGGGCAAAATTGCTAGACTCGCCGAACCCCGGCTGGAGAGCGATTTTATGGTGACTCGCATCGAGAACCTGGTGAAGATCCACGATCCGTCCGCGCCCGTGACGGTGCAGTCGGGCCCGATCCCCAAACGGCCCCGGCGGAACTGGAAGGCCTGGACCGCCGGCGTCGTGCTCCTCGCCGCGGCGGCCGGCGGCGGGTTCTGGTGGTGGAAGAAGGGTGCTAAGGCCGGGCCTTCCGCGCAGGACACCGCGACGATCAAGAAGGGGGACATCCTCGTCAAGTTCTCCGACTCCGGCGAGCTCGCTCCCAAGAACAAGATCGACGTCGCCTCGAAGGTGAGCGGGCGCATCACGGAGCTCATGATCCAGGAAGGCCAGCGGGTGAAGCAGGGCGACCGGCTCGCGATCATCCAGCCCGGCCGCACGGAGGCGGAGCGCTACGTGCCGTTCACGCTCACGGCGCCGCTCTCCGGCGTCGCGATGCGCTACCAGAAGGAGGGCTTCAACGAAGAGGCGAAGATGGCCCGCCTCGGCGACTACGTCACCGGCCTCCTCGACTCGACCCAGCCTTCCTACCTCCTCACGATCGGCGACCTCTCGCAGCTCAAGGTCGTCCTCAAGATCAGCGAGATGGATATCCTGAAGCTCAAGGAAGGGATGCAGGTCGGCGTCTCGGTCGACGCGATCCAGGGTGCCGAGTTCCCGTCGCGCGTGACCCTCGTGAGCCCCCAGGCCGACCGCGACCGCAACGATCTCAAGACGTTCCGCGTCGAGGTCACGCTCGACAAGGCCGACCCGCGCCTCAAGCCGGGCATGACCGCCCGGGTTTCCGGCATGCTGGACACCCGAAAGGGCGTCGTGAAGATACCGCTCTCCGGGGTTTTCGAGGAAATGGGCGAAGAGTTCGCCTACCGCCGGGGCGCGGACGGCAAGCCCGCCAAGGCCCCGCTCAAGCTCGGCCTGCGCAACGAGACCGACGCCGAGGTCCTCGACGGCGTGAAGGAAGGCGACGTCGTCCTCACCGAGAAGCCCCCGGAAGAAGTCAAGAAGTGACCGCCGCGCCGTCTTGCGTCATCGCCTGCGAGGCCCTGACCCGGGTCTACGGGGAAGGGCAGCGCGATTACCAGGCCCTCAAAGGCGTCACCTTCGCCATCGAGCGCGGCGAGTTCGTCGCGATCATGGGCCCCTCCGGCTGCGGCAAGTCGACCCTCCTCAACATGCTCGGCCTGCTGGACCGCCCGACATCGGGGCGCTACGTCCTCGACGGCGTCGACACCAGCGAGATGGCCGACGCGGAGCGTACCGCCCTCCGGCGCCGCTCGATCGGCTTCGTGTTCCAGGCGTTCAACCTGTTGCCCCGGCTCTCCGCGCTCGAGAACGTCTGCCTGCCCATGGCCTACGCGGGCGTCGGCGCGGCGGAGCGGAGTGAGCGCGCCGAGGAGCTGCTCGCCCAGGTGGGGCTCGGCGGCAAGGGCGGGCACACGCCCTTGGAGCTTTCGGGCGGGGAGCGCCAGCGCGTGGGGATCGCCCGCGCGCTCAGCAACCGGCCCACGATCCTCTTGGCCGACGAGCCGACCGGCAATCTCGACTCGAGCTCGAGCCGGGAGATTCTCGCGCTGTTCTCGGCGCTGCACGCGAAGGGGATGACGCTCATCCTCGTGACCCACGACCCGGCGATCGGCGGGGCGGCGCAGCGGATGCTGCGGCTCAAGGACGGCCAGCTCGTCGCCGAGGACGCATGACGCGGCTCTGGCTCGCGATTGCGACGGGCCTGCGCGAGATCCGTGCGAACAAGCTCCGGTCCGTCCTATCGTTCGCCGCGGTCGCCGTGGGCTCGGCGTCCGTCCTCTATACGCTCGCGGGCGTCACCGGCATGAGCCGGGAGGTGCGTGCGGCGATCGACCTCCTCGGCCCCGGGCGCCTCCGCGTGGAAGCCAAGCGCGGCTACAAGTCCCGCGGCCTGTCGCCCGGGCTCACGTCCGAGGACGCCTCCGAGATCGCCAAGATCCCGGGCGTCTTCATGGCGTACCCGAAGACCCAGGGCTGGGGCGTCGACGTGCGCTACCGCGGCCAGAAGTTCGACGGCGTGCAGGTCGTCGGCACGACGCCCGCCTGGGCCAAGCGCGACTGGGTCTACCGTTTGCGGGGCCGGTTCTTCAACGACGGCGACGTCCGCGAGAACGCGCGGGTCTGCGTCGTGCTCGAGCCGGGCGGCTGGGAGGTCAAGCCCTTCTGGTACTCGTTTTGGGGCCGCGAGCGGCCGTTTCCCGCGATGGTGAGCCGGCGCGACCTCCTGGGCCGGGAGCTCCAGCTCAACGGGCACGGTTTTACGGTGGTCGGCGTCATCCGCGAGCCCCCGCGCGACCGCGACCCCCGCTGGTTCTCGCGCGAGTGGACGGGCGGGGGCTACATCCTGACCCCGGTCTCGGCGCACCACGAGTTCCTCAGGCCGAAGTGGCAGAGCCGCCCGGGCGCCGTGAACGTGATCAGCGTCGACACCGGCGACGAGAGGACGATCCCTCAGGTCAAGCGCGCGATCGAGGTCATCCTCCACCGCCGCCACCGCGGGGAGCAGGACTACGACATCATCGACTACCGCGAGGAGATCGCCAACGAGCTGGAGGAGACCCGAGGGCAAGTGCTGGTCGGGGTCCTGCTCGGTGGGGTCGCCATCCTCGCCGGCGGCATCGGCATCATGAACGTGACGCTCGCGACCATCTTCGCCCGCGTCAAGGAGATCGGCATCCGGCGCGCCCTCGGCGCATCCCGGCTCGACATCGTCGGGCAGTTCGTGGCCGAGGCGACGTTGCTCGGCGTGATGGGCGGCCTCGCCGGCCTCGTGCTGGGCACCTTCGGCGTGGAGTACCTCATGAAGAGCGCCGATCGCGACATGGCGCAGCTCGTCTGGTGGCACCTGCCCGCGGCGCTCGCCGTGGCGGCGGCGACGGGTTTCCTCTTCTCGGTCGGCCCCGCGTGGCGGGCCTCGGGCCTCGATCCGGTCGACTCCCTGCGGAACGAATGATCCTGCGCGAGTCCGTCGCCACCGGCTTCCGGGAGCTTCGGGCCCACAAGGCGCGGTCCATCCTGAGCTGCCTGTCGATCACGGTCGGCGTGGCGGCGATGGTCTACACGTTCTCGCAGATCGAAGGCATGTTCACGCGCCGCACGAAGATGATGGAGCTCATGGGGCCCGGCCGCCTCGAGATCGAACAGGAGGAGGGCTACAAGTCGCGTGGACTCTCTCGAGGCCTGACCGTGCAGGACGCCGAGCGCATCCGCCAGATGTGGCCCGAGCTCTACATGGTCTTCCCGATGGCCCGGCGCTGGGGGGCGAAGCTCGCCTTCGGCGATTTCAGGACCGACAACATCCTGATCGAGGCGACCACGCCCGAGTGGCGCAAGCGCGGTTGGGTCTTCAGCCTCCGAGGCCGGTTCCTCAACGAGCACGACCTCAAGACCGCCGCTCGCGTGTGCGTCGTCGTCGAGCCCGGAGGCTGGATCAAGAAGTCCTGGTGGGCCAAGCGCGACAAGGACGAGCCCTTCGAGGCGTTCGTGAAGCGCCACGACCTGCTCGGCAAGCAGCTGCGGATCGAGGAGCACCTCTTCACCGTGGTCGGCGTGCTCCGGGAGCCTCCCAAGGACAAGGACCCCCGCTGGCAGCGCTACGGAGGCGGGGGGACGGTGATGGTGCCGATCAGCACCTACCGCTACTTCCTCGCCACGCCGCCGGACTGGGGCGGCCGGGCCGACGGAGTGGAAGAGATCGCCGTCGACACCGGAGACGCCTCGACCGCGGGCGTCTATATGCGGCGGATCGAGGGGCTGCTCAAGAACCTGCACCGCGACGAGCCCGATTTCAAGATCCGCGACTACCGCGAGATCATCCAGGGCTGGCTCAACAAGATGAAGAAGATGGCGATGGCGATCATGGTCATCGGCATCGTCGCGGTCCTCGCGGGCGGCATCGGGATCATGAACGTCACGCTCGCGACCGTCTTCTCCCGCGTGCGGGAGATCGGCATCCGCCGGGCCCTCGGCGCCACGCGGGGCGACATCCTCGGGCAGTTCATCGTCGAGGCCGTGCTGCTCGGCCTGACGGGAGGGCTCGCCGGGTCGGCGCTCGGCGCGGCGGCGGTGACGAAGCTCGCGCCCCAGGCCGATCGCATGGCCGAGATCTCGAGCTGGCACGTCGGGGCGGCGCTCGCGATCGCGGCCACCGCCTCGTTCCTCTTCGCTCTATGGCCCGCCTGGCAGGCTTCCCGCCTCGACCCGATCGAGGCGCTCCGCTACGAGTAGCGCCGCCAGGTGGGAACCCTAATCCTCAATCAAGGGCCGTCCTCTGCG
>JACQPK010000146.1 GCA_016207565.1 Elusimicrobiota bacterium | reverse complement strand
GGCGCTCGACTAAGCGAAGCACCCCGGCTTGGGCCGCCGGCGGGAGGCGGTCCATCGTGACCACGAGGGTCTCGCCCGCGAGCATCTTGGAGGTGAAGCTGAACCGGCGCACGGCCGAGTCGAGCTCCGGATCCATCGGCTGGCCGGCCACCGAGACGGCCTTCCCCACCCAGCGGCCCGGCTCGAGCACGAGGTCCTCGAAGAGCACGTAGCTCCGCGCGGGATCCCTCTTGAGCGCCGCGATGTCGGCGCGCATCGAGGCCCGCGCGCTCTCCGGCGCGGGCATGAGCTTGCGCGGCGAGAACTCGAGGACCTCGTCGACGGAGGAGATGCCGAGCGGCAGCGGCCCGGCGTCGATGAAATCGTCGGCGTCGATGTAGCCGAGCCCGTCCTTGTCGCGGACGACCCCGTGCACCAGGAGGATCTGTCCGCGCGGCTCCTTCCACCCGGGGATCGCGGCTCGACGGGCGGCGGGAGCCCCTTCGAGTCGGACCGCGAACACCGCGCTCTTCCAGCTCGTGTAGGAGAAACCCGCGACCCAGCCGTCCGGTCCCCGGAAAAAGCCCTCGGCCACGCCGAGGGCGCGGACGGGGCGGCCCGCGTACGCGCTAGAGGAGACCGCGACGTCCTGCAGGTGCGCCAGGGGCGCCGGCCAGCGGCCCTCGGACTCGCGCAACGCCCGTAGGGCTGAGTCGCGCGCGCTCGCTCGCTCCTCGCGGTACTTCTTGGAGTCGAACATCTCCGGATCCAGCAGGCCGTCGACGTGGCTCGCCGTGCCGACGAACTCCACCGACTCGGCCTCGAGGTAGAGGGCGCCGTTGGGCGCGCGACGAATGAAGCCGCGAAACGCCAGCCCCGAGCCGAAGGAGCGCCCGCGGAACACCTCGTCTCGTTGCGAGCGGCCGAGCTTCGACAGGAGCACCTCGAGCTCGGGCACCATGATCCCGAAGTGGCTCATCCGGATCGGGCAGACGGGGGCCGGGCCGGTGGGCGCGGCCGCGTCATAATTCGGAATGCCCAGCGTCGCGATCCGTCGCCCCGCGTGCGGCGCCGCGTCCTTCAGCAGCGCCTCGAGCGGCACATACGGATACCGGGGGTCCTTCCGGAGCGCCGCGACGCGGGCCCGGGTCGCGGCGTGTTCCGAGGCCCGTATCGGGATCGGCGAGGTCGAGTTCAGCACGGCGTAGGTCTCCCGATCCACCCGCTCCGGCACGATCCCGAGGTCCTCGAAGCGCTCGACCCTGAGGTACAGGGCTCCCGAGGAGGTCCGGGCGAGGTTGCCGAGGAAGAAATACAGGTGCGGGTTGTCGGCCATGGAGGCCAACAAGGCGCGCCGGCGGCCCAACGAAAGCTCCGAGAGATCGGCGAGCAGTTCCGGCCCGCCGGAGCCGTCCAGCAGCTTGGCGTGGGCGCGGTCGGTCGCGACGCGGACGAACCACGCGAGGGCGAGGACGGCGACCGGCTTGCCCGCGCCGCCGTCCGGATCCTGGATCACGGTCTCGACCAGCGCGGTCCGGTGAGTGCGCGCCAGCTCCATCCGCCGCGCCGAGACCTTGCGGTGATAGGCGTACGCGTCGGCGCGGGCCCGCTCGAGCGGCTTGCCGGTCAGCTCCCGGCTCTCCAGGATCTGCGCGAGCGTCCCGGGATCCCAGGGGACGAGCCCGTCGTCCTCCTGCGCGCGCGCGCTCGTCTGGGCGAGGGCACAGGCCAGGGCGAGGGCCGGTCCGAGTCGTCGCACCCCGCCTATGTATCATACAATGCGCGGCGTGACGAGCCTCTTGCTGGCCGCGGCGCTCGCGGGCGTCGTCTCGGCCGCCCCCTGGACCGCCTTCGACCCCGCGGGGTTCGAGGCGGCCAAGCGATCGGGCAAGATCGTGCTGCTCCAGTTCATGGACCGCGACTGCACGTCCTGCGCCGAGCAGGAGCGGGTCGTCTCCAAGCTGTTTTGGGGCTCGTCGCGGGCCGACTGGGTCGGCTATCGCGTCGACCTCGTGCGCAACGCGGACGCCGCCCAGGCGCTCGGCGTGCGCAGCCGCTCGACGCTGGTGCTCTTCCACGGTCCGCGCGAGGTCGCGCGCAACGTCGGCGTGATCCAGGAATCGGAGATCCTCGCGCTCCTGCGCCAGGCCGACATCCCGGAGCCGAGAGGCCGCGCCGGGCCGAGACCCGGGCTCCGCCTGCCGCCGCGGCCTTGAGCCCCTTCGCTCTCGCCGTGCTCGCCGCCTTCGCCCGCGGGCAGGAGGTCGCGGTGTCGACGCCGGTCGCGATCTCGACGGCCGTCGCGGTCTCGACGGAGCCCGCGCCGGGCGGCGCGGGCTCCGTCCGGATCCTTTCGATCGGCGACTTCCAGCTCGCGGCGTCGATGCCGCACCTGGCGCCCTTCGAGCGCGTGCTCGCCGATCGCCGCGGCTCCGTCGAGCTCCTGGACGTCGAGAACGTGCCGGCGTACGTCAACGGAGGGTCCTTCAAGTACCGCCTTCCGGAGGCGATGCAGGACGGGGCCGACCCTCCCAGCACCGGGACCGCCAAGGTCGCCGCGCTCGAGTCGGAGTACGGCTACTTCCTGCTGTGGCCGGCCGAGCCGGCGCTGCTGGACGCCGCGCTGGACTCGTTCCGCCGGCCGGACCGCTACCGCCGGCCCATGTCGCCGCGAGTCTCCGAGCGCAAAGCCGGCCTTCTGGTCGCGCCCGCGGCCGAGGGCGGCTGGGTCCACGCGGCGACGATCGAGACCCCGCGCCAGACCGCCGGGCAGTGGCGGAAGACCCTCGCGACGGCCTACCGGCTCCGCGTCGGCGGCCGACGCGTGGAGGACTTCTTCCTCAAGACGACGCTTGG
>JACQPK010000170.1 GCA_016207565.1 Elusimicrobiota bacterium | reverse complement strand
CGTACCTTTGCGTTAGTCCGTTTTCCTCGTCGACGGCGCAGTTAACTTAGGAGCCATGAAGCTAAGGCTCGACCCACTTGCCGTGGGCCTTGATGAGGTCGACGAGCGCCTGGTCCGCGCGGTCGGACGGGATGCCCTTCTGCACGCACTCCTTGCCGACGTAGAGGTTGATCCTCGCCGGGGCGCCTCCGACGTAGCCGAAGTCCGCGTCCGCCATCTCGCCGGGGCCGTTGACGATGCAGCCCATGATGGCGATCTTCACGCCCTTGAGATGGCCGGTCTTCGACTTGATCCGCTCGGTCGTCTCCTGGAGGTCGAACAGCGTCCGGCCGCAGGACGGGCAGGAGACGAACTCGGTCTTCGTGATGCGCACGCCGGCCGCCTGAAGGATGTTGTAGGTGAGCTCGAGGGTCCGCTCGGGGCTCGACGAGGAGCGGACCTTGATCGCGTCGCCGAGGCCGTCGCACAGCAGCCCGCCCGCGAGCACGGACGACTGCAGGGTCTGGGAGTCGCCGTCGTCCTGGCGCGCCGCGCGGAGGAGGATGGCCGCCTTCGAGCCGCGCTCGGCGAGCCTCGCGGACAGCAGCCGGTAGCTCCGGATCGCGGCGCCCGTGTCCTTGACCCGCAGGCTGAGGAGCGCCGGGACCCCGGCCTCGGACGCGGCCTGGTCCCACTCGAGCAACTCGCCGACGGTCGTGGCCTCGCCCGCGAGGGGGATGCTCCGGGCGGCGCAGAGGCCGGCGAGCTTCCGGCGCTCCGTCGGGTGGGCGGCCGCGCGCCAGGCGGCGGCGTCGGCCAGGTCGATGCCTTGGCGGACGAGCGCCTCGCCGCTGTCGAAGCGGACGAGGAAGGCGAGGCGCGACGTCTCCTTCGCGAGCGCCTCGCGGACCGAACGCAGCCGGTCGAGCCCGCCGACGTCGTCGACGGACCACTCGATGATCTCGGGCTCCTGGGACTTCTTCAGCTGGCTCTCCAGCAGCGCGAGGAGCGACTCCGCGGTGGCGTCCTTCGGCGCGCGCAGGATCACGCGGACGAGCTGCGGTCCGCCGATGAAGAAGGGACCGATCTTGAACGCCTCGGTCTTGCGCCGCTCGTAGTCGAACAGGTCGCGGCAGTACCGCGGCGGCTCTTGCCCGGCGGCCGGGGCGCCGGGCACCTCGCTCGCCTCGCGCTCGGCGCGCGCCACGGGCTGGAAGCGGGACGCCAGGGCGTAGCAGACCGGGACCTCGACCTCGGGCGGCTCCGTGAGCGAGACGCGGATCGTGTCTCCGAGCCCGTCCTCGAGCAGGCTCCCGATGCCGATGGCGCTCTTCACCCGGCCGTCCTCGCCGTCGCCGGCCTCGGTCACGCCCAGGTGGAAGGGGTAGTCCATTCCGGCCGCGTCCATGCGGGCCGCGAGCAGCCGGTACGCCGCGATCATCACCTTCGGGTTCGACGCCTTCATCGAGAGGATGATGTCCCGGTAGCCGAGCTTCTCGGCGATCCGCACGTACTCGAGCGCGGACTCGACCATGCCGAGCGGGCTGTCGCCGTAGCGGTTCATGATCCGGTCGGAGAGGGAGCCGTGGTTGGTGCCGATCCGCAGCGCGCGGCCCAGGCGCTTGAGCTTCTCGACGAGCGGCGTGAACGCGGCCTCGATGCGCTCGAGCTCGGCGGCGTACTCGGCGTCGGTGTACTCCTTGACGGCGAAGCGCTTGTTGTCGACGAAGTTCCCGGGGTTGATGCGGACCTTCTCGACGTGCTCCGCCGCCTCCATCGCCGCCTGCGGCGCGAAGTGGATGTCGGCGACGAGCGGCGCGTCCACGCCGCGCGTGAGCAGCCCTTCTTTGATCTTGCCGAGCGCCCGGGCGTCGTTGACGGTCGGCGCGGTGATCCGCACGATCTCGCACCCGGCCTCGACCATCCGGATCGACTGGGCGATCGTGGCCTCGATGTCGAGCGTGTCCGTGGTCGTCATCGATTGGACGCGGATCGGGTTGTCGCCGCCCACGTCCACCTTCCCGACCCTGACCACGCGCGTTTTTCGCCGCCGGTAGCGGTACAAATCGAGGCAGTGCCGGAGAGCGCCTGAGGCGGGGGCGGTGATGGACACGAGCGCCGGATTATAGCATAATGACCCTCGAGCGGCCCCCGCCTGCCGTACATCCCGTGACGAACCCGATGGATCGCACCGACCTGCCCCCGGCAGGCCCCGACACGTCTACGCGCCCAAAGGAGACTTCCGAGGGCGCCGCGCCCGCCGGGCCGGCTCCCGCGGCCGGCGGCGGCGCCCGCCCCTCCCGGAAGGACCGGCGCGCGCCGCCGCTGCCCGAGTTCAAGCCGTTCAACCCGGACAACGTGAAGCTTGCCGGAGCGTCGGTCCAGGCGCCCCGGACGGACCGGCTCTTCAATCGGGACCTGAGCTGGCTCCAGTTCAACGACCGCGTGCTCGACGAGGCGGCCGACAAGTCCGTCCCGGCGCTCGAGCGGCTCCGCTACTGCGCGATCGTCAGCTCGAACCTCGACGAGTTCTTCATGATCCGCGTGGCCGAGGTCGCGCGGACCGCGCGGCGGATGCCCGGCTTCCGCTACCCCGACGGCATGACCGCCGGCCAGGTGGTGGCGCAGATCCGCGAGCAGGTCCTCGCGCAGAAGGCCCGCCAGGCCGCCGTGCTGCAGGACACGCTGGAGGGTCTCGCCAAGAAGGGCATCAAGATCTACCAGGACTTCGAGACGGACAGCTCCCTCGATGCCGAGATCCGCGCCCGCTTGCCCAAGATGAGCCTCTGCCTCCGGAAGTCCTCGGAGCCGCTCCCGTGGCTCGAGTCGGCGCGCATCCACGTCTTCGTCCGCTTCCCGGCGCAGTACGCGATCCTCTCCATCGACGAGCGCGAGGCCCGTCTCGTCGAGCTGCCGTCGCCGGGCGAAGGCCAGTCCCGGTACGCGCTCGTCGAGCGCTGGATCCGCGCCCGCGCGGCCGAGCTCCTGGGACGGACGGACGTGATCGAGGCCTTCCCGTTCAAGATCCTGCGGGACGCCGACCTCCGCTACCATCCCGACGAAGAGACGATCGAGGAGCAGATCGTCGAGGCCGTGCTGCGGCGCTCGAAGGCCCGGATCGTCCGTCTCGAGGTGGACGCTCCCGCCTACTCGGAGAGCGCGCTGTTTTTGGCCACCGCCCTCCGCATGGACTCGGCGGGGCTCTACCGCTTCCCGCTTCCGCTGGACCTGCGGACGCTGGCGACGCTCTACAACAGCCCGGCCGCCCCGGCGTCGCTGCGCTACCCGCCGATCAAGCCGGAGCTCCCGAAGCCGCTCCGCCGCCGCGGCGTCTTCGAGGTGACGCGGAAGGCCGACCTCCTCCTGCACCACCCCTACGACGACTTCGACGCCGTGGTCCGCTTCCTCCAAGAGGCGGCGAAGGATCCCAAGGTCACGCGGATCTACCACACGCTGTATCGGACGAGCCGCGAGTCGCCGATCATCGCGGCGCTGCGCGACGCCGCCGCGGCGGGGAAGAAGGTCACCGCCTACGTCGAGATCAAGGCGCGCTTCGACGAGCTCAACAACGTGCGCTGGGCGCGCGAGCTCCGGAAGGGCGGCGTGCAGGTCGTGCGCCCGCTCGGCGACTTCAAGGTGCACAGCAAGGTGACGCAGGTCGTGCGAGAGGAGGAGGGCGGCCCGCGGACATACCTCCACCTGGGCACCGGCAACTACCACCCCGGCACGGCCAAGCAGTACACCGACCTCGGGCTGCTCACGAGCGACGTGGAGCTCGGACGGGAGATCGATCTCTACATCAGCGCGCTGTCGCGGCCGGGCCGCCTGCCCGACTTCAAGCAGTTGCTGGTGGCGCCGGGCAGCCTCTACGAGAGGATCCTCGGCCTGATCCGCTCCGAGATCTCCGTGCAGCGCGCCGGCGGCCAGGGTCGGATCATCGCGAAGATGAACGCGCTCGTCGACCGCCGCATCATCGAGGCGCTCTACGACGCGTCCCGCCAGGGCGTGCAGGTGGACCTGCTCGTGCGGGGCATGTGCTGTCTGCGCCCCGGGGTCCCGGGGCTCAGCGAGAACATCCGGGTGAGAAGCATCGTCGACCGTTTCCTCGAGCACAGCCGGGTCTTCTGCTTCCGCGCCGGGGGAGAGGACAAGGTCTACCTCTCGAGCGCCGACTGGATGCCGCGAAACTTCTACACGCGCTACGAGGTCGCCTTCCCGATCAAGGACTCGCGCCTCAAGCGCTATCTGATCGACGTCATCTTGAAGACGAGCTTCGCCGACAACCAGAAGGCCTGGGCGCTCGGCCCCGACGGCGTCTACGACCGGGTGGCGGTGTCCGAGGGCTCCAAGCCCGTGCGCTCGCAGTTCCTCTTCGAGGACCTCGCCAAGAAGCAGTACGAGGACACGGTCCTCAAAGGCCGCATCGCCGACTAGCGGCGTTTCAGGAAGAAAGACGCCGAGCGGTGGTACTTGTCGAGCGGCTCCGCCGGCAAATGGAAGCGCTGCGCGAGCTCCCGCGTGAATTCCTGGAGTTCGTCGAGGTTCTTGAGCTTGCGCTCGAGGTCGTTGTCGGCGGCCTTCACCTCGACTTCGAACTCGCAGAACGTCGAGAGCGGGTGAGGCGCCCGCTTGGCGACGTGGAACGCGAAGAGGCGGTCGAGCGACGGCTCAAGGAAGACGCGCTCCCCGCCGACCTCGAACTTCTCCTTCTGGAAGACGCACACCAGCGGGGCCGCGGTGATCCGCCGGATGACGCCCTCGCCGAGGTGGCGGCGCAGCGCGCGCCACATCGCGGGCGTCGAGTGGTCCTCGAGGATCCGCTTCACGGTCGTGTCGGCGAAGTGGACGATGTCGTGGTGGCTCTCCTCCATGATGACGTCTCGCAGGCGCTCGGTGGAGAACTCCGAGCGGTAGAGCACGCCCTTGCTCAGGAACCCCGGGCCTTTGTATTGGAGGTAGACGCGCTCGCCGTTCTTCTTGTAGCGCAGGCGCATGCTCGCGCCGCGCTTGAAGATCGCCATGTCGGGCGTGTCGAGGAACTGATCGAAGAAGAACGCGGACTTCTCGTGCCGGACGCCCTTGCGCTTCATGAGGAAGCTCCGGATCTCGTCGAAGTCCTCGGGAACGACGCGCCGCTTGGCCTCGATCTCGACGAAGCTGGGATCGTCGATCGCGAGGCGGCGGCAGATCTCTTCGGCCTGCGCCTCGAGGGGGTCCATTGGCAGCCGACAATAGCATAATGAGGCCTAATCGGTGAGCCGTCTGCGCGTGTTGGTCGTCCGGCACGGCCCGGCCGGAGGGCCGGCCGAGAAGGCGCGCTGGAGGGGGCGCGACGAGGGCAGGCCGCTCAGCGCGGCCGGCAAGCGGAAGATTCGCGCGGCCGCGAAGGGCCTGGCGCGGGTCGCGGGTCCGCTCGACCTGATCGCGACGAGCCCGTTGACGCGCGCCAAGCAGACGGCGGAGCTCATCGCCGAGCGGCTGCGGGCGCGCGTGGTGGAAGCGCCCGTCCTCGAGCCGGGGGCCGACCCCGAGGCGACGCTGCGCTGGCTGGCGTCCCGCCGCGAGCGCAGGATCGCCGTCGTCGGGCACGAGCCCCAGCTCGGGCTCCTGATCGCGTGGCTGTGCGCGGCGCTGGAGCGTCCCGTCACGGAGCTGAAGAAAGGGCAGGCGTGCCTCGTGGAGCTGTCGGGCAGGCGCGCGGGCGACGGGCGGCTGGTCTGGTCGTTGTCTCCCAAGCAGCTCCGCCGTTTGGCCGATTAGGCGAAGAAAGGGGGGCCCTCCGGCGGGTGGCCCGCCTGGGGCCTAATGCCCTGACGCCGTCCGGGCGTTCGCTTATACTCGGGTCAGTGCCGCTTCTTTGTCGGGCCGCGGCGGGGCTTTGGCTCCCGCTCGCGGCCCTCGCAGCTCCGACGGTCGAAGTCCCGATCCCGGCGATCGTCTTTCTCCAGGGCGTCTCCGGCGTCGCCGCCGCCCCCGCGCTCGGCACCGTCTTCGACGGCAGCTCCCGGCTGCTCCCGGCGCTCTCGCCCGTTCTCGTTCCCTCGAGGCTCGCCGCGGCGCCGGCCGCCGAGCCGCTCGAGCGCGCGCACCCGGAGCCGAAGGCTCCGGAGAGCCCTTTTGGGCGCCCGCTCGACCGCACCGCGCCCGACTCGGGCGGCGTCGCCGAGACGATCCCGGGCAGCATCTTCGAGTGGAAGCCCCCGACGGACTCGCCCGGGCACGGGTTCCCGCCGGTCGACGTCCTCGCGCGGCGCCTCGCCTCCATGGAGGACCGGCGCTGGGCGGACGGCTTCGCGTTCGGGAGCGCGCCGCGCGACGAGGCCCGCGTGTTCCTCTACGGCGAGACCCACGGCGACGAGGGCCTCATCCGCGAGAACATGCGGCTCTTGGCCGAGGACCTCAAGCGCGGCCGGGGCGGGCTGATCCTCGACGAGGGCTACATGGGCCCGACCCTCCACGGGACGGACGCCCTGCGCTACCTCGAAGCGAAAGGCCTCGAGGCGGCGTGGCTCGGGCCGGCTCAGGCGAAGTGGCCCGACCTGGAGGTCCGCGGCTGGGATGCGCAGGGTCCCTACGATCTCTCCCGGACCGCCACGCTGCGCTACACCATGGCGCAATACGAGCTCAACCGCCTCATGCACTCCGACCGGCGAGGCCCGGGCTACTACGGCGACCTTTTCCGCAAGGCGCTGGAGACGATCCGCGCCTGGCGGGAGGCCCGCAGCGTCGCGATCGACGGGCGAAACCCGAGCTTGGACCAGAGCGTGGCGCGCGCCGTGCGGGTCGCCCGCGAGGGCGACCGGACGCTCCACGTGATCGCGGGCGCGGAGCACCTGGTGGCCTCGCCCCTCCTCAACGGCCTGCCGCTCGTCGGGCGCGCCCGGCCGAGGGCCGAGCTCGCCGCCGCGATCGGCGACGCCCCCTACGCGGCCTCGATGCCCGCCGCCGCCCGGACGCCCCCGCGGACTCCCGAGCTCGCCTTCGCGGCGGGCGCCGCCGCCGAGCTCGCCCGGCTCGCCGATGAACTCGGGGCCGCGACCGGCCAGAAGGCGTCGGCCATGAGCGGGCGCGACTTCGTGGCGCTCATCGAGACCGCCCGCAGCCGCTTCGCCGCCGACGGAGGCGCGACGGCGCCGAGCCCCGCGGCCTTCCAGGCGGCCCTCGTCGTCCACGAGTCCATCGCGCGAGTCGCGGTGGCGCTCTTGGATCCGGCGCAGCCCGTGAGGCCGCAGCTGCCGCGCCTCCTGAGCGTGTGGCAGGTCTTCAGCCAGGAGCTCGAGGCCGCGTCGACGGAGGGGACGCTGGAGGCGATCGAGGCCGAGGCCAAGCTCTTCGCGTCGCAGGTCGAAGACTCCGTCTAGTCTCATCGGGTGCGTCGCACCAGATGATACTCGCAGCGCCCTGCTAGCGGGACAGGAGGCGGGCGGCGGAGTCGAGGTTCGAGGCGGCGCGGGAGGCCGCGGCGAGAGCGTCGGACCGGAGAGGCCGCTGGTCGAGCTCCTTGAGCGCGCCTTCGAGCTCCATCTCGGCCTCCGTGGCGAGGACCGCGATCTCGCTCTCGTCGGGCGGCTGAGAGCGCTGCAGGAGCTCCAGCTCGCGCTTGAGGCCCGAGACGAACTTGCGCTTGGCGGCCGGGCCCGCGCCTTCCTTCAGGTCCGTCCGGGCCACGCCGACGATGAAGCGGAGGTTGCGCGCGGCGTCGGCGCAGGCCGACGCGTCGACGCGCCGGGGGCCCACGTTGCGCTCGGCCACCAGGCGGT
>JACQPK010000169.1 GCA_016207565.1 Elusimicrobiota bacterium | reverse complement strand
GTACAGGAAGACCGAGAAGGCGCCGAGCTCCATGGCCGAGGCGCCGACGCAGGTGAGGTGGTCGGTGACGCGCGAAATCTCGGAGGCGAGCACGCGGATGTACTGGCCGCGCTCGGGGACCGTCAGCCCCGCGAGCTTCTCGACCGCGACGCAGTAGCCCACGTTGTTGATGAGGGGCGAGACGTAGTTCAGGCGGTCCGTCCAGGGGATGACGTTGTTCCAGACCTCGGTCTCGGCGTGCTTCTCGAAGGCGCGGTGCAGGACTCCGATCTCGACGTCCGCGTCGAGCACCTTCTCACCTTCCAATTCCAGCAGGAGGCGGACCACGCCGTGCATCGCGGGGTGCTGCGGCCCCATGTTGAGGTAGTACGAGCGGTGCTCCCGCCCTTTCGCGGGCGTGATGACGACCTGCCTCTTGCCGAGCGAGAAGCCGCCGTCGTTTTGGGTGTCGTGGATCTCGGGGGGTAGCATCAGTCGACGAGCTTCGGCCTCAGGTCCGACGGTGAGATGCGCTCTTTCGCCGGCGCGAGCGGCGCGATCAGGGGCTGGCGCTTGGCGATGGGGTAGTCCTTGCGGAGCGGGTGGCCCTGGAACTCCTCGTAGAGCAAGAGCCGGCGGATGGCCGCATGATCCGCCGGCTTCACCCCGAACATATCGAACACTTCCCGTTCCAGCCAGTCCCCATTCGGGAAGACATCCTTGATCGACGGCGGTCCGTCCTCGCCGTCGCTCACGGCCGTCTTCACGGCGACTCGTCCGTCGACGAGTCCGGTTTCCATGTTGACCTTCATCAGCCGCCAAGTCAGCTCGAACCGCCCCTGGTGCTCCTGAGGCCACTTCGATAGGTCTGCCGCCGTATAATCGACCAAGACGTTGAAGCCGAGCTCGCGCGCGAGGCACACGACCGCCTCGCGCGCTTCGGATTTCTCGACGCGCACGGCTGCGTCGAAGCCGGACTCCAGCGCCGTCTTGAGCCGCTCGAGGACGCTCATCGGAGCGGGGGCCTCAGGGTGCCGGGCGTGGGCCGGTTGCCTTGCTTTTGGATCTTCTCTTGGAGGAGCATGAGCCCTTGGAGCACGTTCTCGGGCCGCGGCGGGCAGCCGGGGATATAGAGATCGACGGGGATGATCGTGTCGATGCCCTGCACGGTCGCGTAGTCGTCGTAGAAGCCGCCGGTGCACGTGCAGACGCCGAAGGCCACGACCCATTTGGGCTCCGCCATCTGCTCGTAGATCCGCTTGAGGATCGGAGAGATCTTATGGCTGACGGTGCCCACGACCATCAGGACGTCCGCCTGGCGCGGCGAGAAGCGCGGGAAGCCCGCCCCGAAGCGGTCGAGGTCGTAATGCGAGCCGGCGGTCGACATGAACTCCATGCCGCAGCACGCGGTCACGAAGGGATACTGGAAAATCGAGTACTTGCGCGCCCAGCCGATCGCGGCGTCGAGGCGGCTCGCGATAACACCCGGAGGCGAAGCCTCCGGAGGGTCCTTTAGGGCGCCCGGCGTCTCCAGCTCGTCCATCAGCTCTCCAAAGCTCCTTTCTTCCAGACGTAGGCCAGCGTCATTCCCACGAGCGCGAGGAACACGCTGATCGAGACCATCGCCGTCAGCGTGAGCCGGTCCCGCAGCAGCACCCAGGGAGCCAAGAACGCGAGATCGATGTCGAAGATCACGAACAGCACCGCGAAGCGGTGGTACGACACCGTCATGCTCGCGTTCGCCGGCCCCATCGGCGGCATGCCCGTCTCGTAGGGCATGGCCTTCTGCCCCTCCAGTCGCCGCCGCGGCCCGAGCAGGACCGACGACAGCGAAAATCCGGTCACGACGAGGACGACCAGGCCGATGTTGACCAGCAAGGCGATCGCGGTCTCGTTCATTCTAGTAAATCAGCGCTCCAGCCACCGCGCGGCCAGCTCCCACGCGCCGGGCCACAAGCCGAGGATGAACGTCGGGATCGCGCAGGCAAGGGCCAGCGTGCCCCCGACGAGCGGAATGGGCCCGGGATCTTTCGCGGTCTCGGCTCCCGCCGGCGAGAGGTACAGGTCGCGGATCAGCGCGAAGTAATAGGCCAACCCCACGATCGAGTTGGCGGCGGCGACCACCGCGAGCCACGCCCCCCCCGCCTTGATCGCGTCCCAGAACACAAGGAGCTTCGCCAGGAACCCTCCCGTCGGAGGGATCGAGGCCAACGACAGCAGCATCAGCGCCAAAAACGCCGCCAAGGACGGCCGCCGCGCGGCGAAGCCGGCCAGCTGGCGGCGGTCGGTCAGGCCGCCCAGGCGGAGAGCCAAGAACGCCCCCGTGCTCATGAAGAGGTAGGCCGCCGCGTAAACGAAGACCGAGGGAGAGGCCGGTCCGCCCCCGGCCGCGGGGCGGAGCTCGTTCCACGCCCAGACTCCGAGGAGCAGATAGCCGACGTGGGCGATGGACGAGTAGGCGAGGAGGCGCTGCAGCGACGTCTGCCGGAGCGCGAGGACGTTGCCCACGGTCATCGTGGCGACGCTCACCCACGGCAGCCAGCTCGAGAGCCCGCCCGCCGCCGGCGGCACCAGCAGCAGCACCCGGAACAGGAAGAGGAGCGCGGCGGCCTTGACCCCCGTCGAGAAGAAGCCGACGAGCTCCGGCGCGGACGCCTCGTAGACGTCCGGGAGCCAGAAGTGGAGCGGAGCCGCGCCGGCCTTGAACAAGGCGCCGGCGCCCATGAGCGCGAGGGCGAGCTCGAGCCGGGGCGACGTGACGCCGATCGGGTCCATGGCGAGCGTTCCGGTGAGGCTGTAGAAGATCGAGACCCCGAAGAGGAACAGCGCCGAGCCGACGGAGCCGGCGAAGAAGTACTTGATGGCCGCCTCGAGGGCGCGCTTGTCGCGGCCGAGCCGCTCCACCAGCAAATACGACGGCAAAGACATCAGCTCCAGCCCGAGGAAGAACAAGATGAGGTGGTTCGCGGCGGCGAGCAGGGTCATGCCGATCAGCACGGAGCCGAGCAGCAGCGCCGGCCCCTCGCCGGCCAACGGCATCAGGACGGCGAGCGGGATCGCCGCGAGGAGGAAGAGGCCTTGCCACAAGACCGCGAGCCCGTCTTGGCGGAGGAGGACGCCGGGCTGCGCGCCGCGCGGCGCGAGCACGCAAAGCGCGGCGACGATCGAGGACACGAGGAAGAACCGGGCCAGGCGCGAGGTCCGCTCCTCGGAGAGGCCGCCGAGCGCCGAGAGGAGCGTCGCCGTGAGCCCGATGGTCAGGACCACCGGGGCGCAGAGCCAGAAGGAATCGGTCACGCAGCAGTTCACCGGATCACCAAGGGAGCCAGGCTCGGCTCGAGGAACGCCAGCATCGGCTGGGGATACACGCCGAGCCACAGGATCAGCGCGGCGAAGACCCACAGGATCGAGCGCTCGCCGAGGCTCAGGTCCGTCATCTTCGGCGTCACCGAGCCGGCGCCGGCGGGCGCCCAGAACACCTGCTGGAAGGCGGGCAGCGCGTAGCCGACCGCGAGGACCGTCCCGACGACGCCGAGGGCGGAAAGCAGCGGCGAGACGCGCGACATGCCCAACAGCGACAGCATCTCGCCGACGAAGCCGTTGAGTCCGGGAAGGCCGATCGAGGAGAGCAACGTGAAGGCGAAGAAGAACGCGAGCCACGGCGCGGCGGTCGCGAGGTCGCCGAAGTCCGCGACGCCTCGGCGGTGCACGCGCTCGTAGACGAAGCCGATCATGAGAAACAAGGCACCGGTCGACAGCCCGTGGTTGAGCATCTGCAAGGCGGCGCCGGCCAGCCCCTCGCCCGTCTGCGAGAACATCCCGACGAGGCAAAATCCCAGGTGGCTGATCGAGGTGTAGGCGACCAGCCGCTTGAGATCTCCTTGGGCCATCGCGCAGAGCGCGCCGTAAAGGATGTTCGCGACCCCCAGGCCGCCGAGCCAAGGCAGCGCCGCCGTCGAGACCTCCGGGAACACGGGCAAGAGGACGCGGAGGAAGCCGTAGACGCCCGCCTTCAGCATGACGCCCGCCAGGAGCACGGAGCCGGCCGCGGGCGCCTCGGTGTGGGCGTCCGGCAGCCAGTTGTGGAGCGGCAGCACCGGGATCTTCACGGCGAAGCCGAGCGCGATCGCGGCGTAGATCCACGGCGCGGCGCTGCGGCTCAGCGGGGAGCGGGCTAGGTCGGGGATGTCCCAGGTCCACACGCCGGTGGCCGCGTGATGGAGCGTCGGCAAGCTGATGAACCCGACGAGGAGGAACAGGCTGCCGAGGAACGTGTAGAGCAAGAACTTGTAGGCCGCGTAGCGGCGGCGGTCGGAGCCCCAGAGGCCGATGATGAAGAACATCGGCAGGAGGATGATCTCCCAGAACACGTAGAAGTAGAAGAGGTTCTGCACGACGAACAGCCCGAGCAGGCCGGACTCGAGCGCGAGGAACGCGGACCAAAAGCCCTGCGGGCGTTCCGCGGACCAGGAGCCGGCCAGACCGAGCAGCGTGAGGAGGGTGGTGAGCCAGCAGAGGCTCAGCGAGAGCCCGTCGACGCCCACGCGGTAGCGGATGCCGTAGAGCGACGATTCGCCGAGCTGCTCGAGGCGCAGCGCGCCGCTGTCGGCGGCAAAGGGGACGAGGAGCCCGATCGAGTAGACGAAGACCGCGGCCGCCGACGCGAGGGCGAGCCAGCGCGCGGCGCGCCGCGACGGGGCCGCCCAGACGAGCGCGGCCGCGACGGCGGGCGCGACCCAGAGGCCGGTCAGCGCGCCCATGCCAACCCCAGCATGAACAGGCTCGTGCCGACCGCCATCCACCACAGGTACTCGTTGAGGAGCCCGCGAGAGAGGCCCGACAGCCCTTCGGCGAGCCCGACGAACGAGTCGGCGGTCGCCTCGACCAGCCGGTCCCACGTGCGCAGATCGAAGGTGAGCCCGATGAAACGCGCGAGCCCGCCGCCGGCCGCCGCCACCCCGTTCGTCACGAGAGGCTGCCAGCCCAGGTCGGCGTCGAGCCAGCGCTCTAGCGCCGGGGACGAGCGCCGCCAGTCCCAGTCCCACGAGGGACGGCCCATCGAAAGGGTCCAGGACACGCCGAGCCCGACCGCCGCGGCCGCGATGCCGGCGGCGGCCAAGCCCCAGTCGAAGTGCGGGTGCGGGAACGGCTCGCCGGCCCAGAGCGGGGCGGCGGTGATCAGCCTCCAGAGCACGCCGGTTGGGATGACGGCCAGCCCGCCGAGCACGGAAAGCCCCGCCAGGATCGCGACCGGCCAGTCCGTCCACGGGTCGCGAGGGTGGCCGGCGTGCCCGTGCCGTTGCTGCTCGGGCCGCTGACCATGGAAGGTGAGCCAATACAGCCGGCCGATGTAGAGCCCGGAGCCCACCGCGACGAGCCCCGCGGCGGCGCCGAGCAGCCAGTGCCGGTGAACGGCGGCCTCCAAGACGAGGTCCTTGCTGAAGAATCCCGCGGTGCCGGGGATGCCGGCGAGCGCGGCGCCCGCGAGCGCGAACGATTTGGCGGTGAGCGGCAGCTCAAGCGCCATCCCCCCCGCCTCGTCGACGGGAGCCGACGACTTGCCGAGCGCGTGCAGCACGTTCCCCGCGCAGAGAAACAGCGCCGCCTTGAAGAAGCC
>JACQPK010000018.1 GCA_016207565.1 Elusimicrobiota bacterium | reverse complement strand
GTCGGTGGCCTGGGCGCACGGCCTGCCGCTGATTCCGGTCAACCACCTCGAGGGGCACGCGTTCGCGATTGAGTTCGTCCAGGAGCCCGAGCTCCCGTTTTTGTGCCTGATCGTGTCGGGAGGGCATACCGACCTCGTGCTCGTTCGGGGGCCGGGCTCCTATCGCGTGCTCGGACGCACGCGCGACGACGCCGCGGGCGAGGTTTTCGACAAGGTCGCCAAGCTCCTGTCGCTCGGCTATCCGGGAGGCCCCGTCGTCGATCGGCTGGCCAGGGCCGGAGACGCCAAGGCCGTATCGTTCCCGCGCCCGCGGCTCCCGGGCACGTGGGACTTCTCCTTCTCGGGGCTCAAGACCTCCGTCCTCTACCACGTGCAGCGCCGGGGGAAGGGCCGTGTCGAGGACCTCTGCGCCTCCTTCCAAGAGGCGGTCGTCGATACGCTGGTCGAGAAGACCCTGCTCGCCGCGGCCAAGACCAAGGCCCGCTCGATCGTCGTCGGCGGCGGCGTCGCGGCGAACTCCAGGCTCCGGACGGCGTTCGCCCAGCGCAGCGCTGAGCCCGTCTTGTTCCCGCCGCTCCACCTGTGCACGGATAACGGCGCGATGATCGCGCGGGTCGGCTGGCACCGCCTGCGGCGCCGGCGCGTCCCCAAGCGAGGCCCGATCGATCCCTCGCTGGGGTTCAAGAACTGGAGCGCGCGGTGAAAGTCCTGCAGCTCTGGGTGCTGCCCGCGCGCGGCATGCGGACGTATCCGCTCGTCAAAGAGCAGCTTCGCGACTTCCTCCGCGAGCACCCGGATACGCAGGTCGAGGTCACCGTCCGCACGCCGGGCAGCCTCTGGAGCCAGCTCTTCGCCCGGTTGAAGCGTCCCCGGGAGGCGCAGCGCCCGCACCTCGTCGAGATCCCGAGCCACTGGACGGCGACCTTGGCGTACCTCGGGCTGCTCGAGGACCTCGGCGAGCTCGAGCCCGGCCTGAGCCTCGCGCCGTGGCACCCGCCGCTTCACGAGCACTGCCGCGCGGGAAAGGACGGCTCCGTGTTCTCGCTGCCGTGGTGGATGGAGGCGCCCGTCGTCTACTTCCGCCCCGACCTGCTGCGCAAGTGCGGGCTCGAGCCCGACGCGCTGTCGAGCTGGGCGTCGCTGCGGGAGGCCTGCCGCCAGCTGGCAAAAAGGCTGCCCGCGTCGGTGCACCCGATCGCCAACGGCAACCCCCGCGAGTCCGTCTCCCTCGCCGACGTGGCGCCGCCCGTCTGGTCCCGCGGGGGGGATTTCTTCTCGCGCGACGGCGCGCGCGCCGTCTTCCATCGCGAGGAGGCCTATCACGGCGTCCGCGCGTACCTCGAGCTGATCGAGAAGGGTTGGATGCCGCTGTCGGGCAAGAGCGGACTGGTGTCGCCCACGCTGTTCGAGGGCGGCGCCGCGCTCCAGTTCTGGGGACGCATCGAGCGCCCGTCCGGCAGGGCCGCGACACCGCTGGGCGCCGCGCCGACGCCTCGCGGAGAACGGGCGCAGGCCGGCGTGCTGACCGCGCACCACCTCGCGGCGCTGCGCGGAGCGGGCCTCGCGCGAGAGGCCTTCGGGCTGCTCAAGCACCTCACCCGCCCCGCCCAAGGCGCGCGCTACGCGTCCGCCCTCGGCACGCTGCCGTGCGCTACCGCGGAGCTCGACGCGGCGCTCGTCGAGGCGGACGAGCTCGGGCGCGTGTTCCGGCGGGCGCTCGAGCAATCAAGGCTGCTGCCGAACTTCGCCGCCCTCGGGACGCTCGAGCGCATCTTCGACCGCAGCATGGAGAACCTGCTGCGGGCGATCCTGCGGCGCTCCTACGACGGCGAGCTGCTCCGGCAGGAGATGATCTACGCCGCCTCCGAGATGGACTACATCCTCTCCATGGGGGCGCCCGGCGAGAAGGCGCCCGAGCCTAGGAGCGCGGCGGCCTGATGGTCTCGAAAGAGGCGCTCTACCGCTTCCACCGGGCGCTCAACCGTCCGTTCGCCTCGGAGGAGGACCTCATCGCCGCGGCGCTCGCGGAGATCGGCGGCTTGCTGCCGTCCGACCGGCTGTCTTGCTTCCTGCGCCATCCGCGCGACCTCGTCCTCGAGCACAAGCTCTCGCTGCGGGAGGGGATGCGCCAGGAGCTCGAGGAGGAGATCCACCTCATCGAGTCTTCGCCGATCGCCCAGCTCCTCGAGGGCCGGCGGCAGCAGCTCGCCTACCGCTCTCCGCACCCGATCCTCTACGTGCCGCTCGCCGCCCCTCTCGAGCCGGGCGAGGCGGCGCGAGGAGTCCTGCGGCTCGAGCGCCTGCGCGACGGGCGGCGCGCGGCGCGGGCATTTTCCGCCGGCGAGCGGGCCGCGGCCGCGGCGCTCGCGACCGAGCTCGCGCAGAGCCTCCACCAGACGGCCGTCGCGCACCGCAGCCGCGAGCAGCTGAAGCGGCTGGAGGCGCTGACCGAGCTCACCGCGATCTTCGCCTCGTCCTTGCGCGTGGGTGACGGGCTGCGCCTGATCCTGCAGGGCATCCAGCAGCACTTCGCCCTCGACCGCGTGCGGCTCTACCTCGTCGAGCGGTCGCAGGAGGACTCCGGACCGGGCCAGCCGAGCCAGGCCAAGCAGCTCCGCGGCGAGCTCTCCGTCGATATGAAGGGCCAGGTCCGGAGCCTGGGAAACGAGGTGATGCCGCTCGTGTTGGGCGCGCACCGCTTCGTCGACCTCGTCCTCGGAGGCGCGAAGGACCCGCTCCTCGAGCGCTACCTCGAGACGGTCCTGCACATCCCGCTGACCGTGCAGGCCGTCAGCATCGGGCTGCTCGTCGTCGACAACCTCACGTCGCAGGAGGCGATTCCCGGCGAGGACGTCGGCCTGCTCCGTTCCTTCGCGGGACAGATCGCCCTCGCGGTCGACAACGCGCGCCTCTTCGACGAGGTTCAGGCCCTCTCGCTCTACGACGGACTCACGGGCCTCCCCGTCCGGCGCTACTTCAACCAGCGCTTTCAAGAGGAGATCTACCGCGCGCAGCGTTTCGGGCAGCCTCTGTCCGTCGCGCTCATCGACATCGACTACTACAAGCACGTCAACGACACCTACGGGCACCAGGTCGGCGACCAGGTCCTCCGCGAGGTCGGGCGGGTCATCCTCGCCAATCTCCGCAAGATCGACTTTCCGTGCCGCTACGGCGGCGATGAGATCCTGATCCTCCTCCCGCAGTCCAAGGAGGACGACGCCCGCACCATCATGGAGCGGCTCGCGCAGCAGATCCGCGAGGTCCGGATCCCGGTGCCCTTCTCGACGGCGAGGGAGGTCTCCGTCACGCTGTCGATCGGACTCGCGAGCTATCCCGAGGACGGCCGGACGACGGACGAGTTGGTGCAACGGGCCGACGAGGCCTTGTACTGGGTGAAGTCCCACGGGAAGAACGCCGTCGCGTCGCATGCCGACACTCGCCGCCCGGAGCGCGTCGAGGAGCACGAGTCGTGATCGGGCCGGCCCTGCTCGCCTTGGCCGCGTCCGCGGCCCTGGCGTCCCACGACGACTTCGGTTTCGGCGCTCGGGCCTCCGGCCTCGGCGAGGCCGCCACCGCCGTAGGCGACGAGCCGGGCTCCGCCGCGTACAACCCGGCGCTGATCTCCGCGATCGAGAACCCGGTCCTGCAGGCGGGCCTCCGCCGCGCGTTTCAGAGCCCCGCGGGGAAGGCGGACTACCACCAGACGGAGTACGGCGGCGCCGCGCGCCTGAAGGCCTTGCCGTGGCGGGGCGCGCTGGCGCTCCACTCCCGGAGCGCCAGCCTCAAGGGCGGCTCGACCGACCGCACCCACGGCGTCACCTACGCGACCCACGGCTGGCGCGAGACCGACGACGGCGTCGTGGACTGGGGCGTGACCCTCAACGCGCTCACCCGCACGTGGGGCGGGACGCTCGTGAAGGGCGGCATCGACCTCGGCGTGCTCTACCGCATCCGCGAGCGCTTCCATCTGGCCGCGTCCCTCCTCAACGTGAACGGGCCGCGCACCGACCTCAACGGGGTCGCCGACCGCGCGCCCGTCACGGCTCGGATCGGCTTCGCCCAGGTCGCCCGCGGCTTCACGATGGCCGTCGACGGCGTGCGCCGCGAGCCCGTCCCGGGCCGCCGCGCCACGTCGTCTTTTTCCGCCGGCATGGAGCGCTGGACCTACACCGGCCGCATCGGCGCCGTCGCTCTCCGCACGGGCCTCAACCTCGGCGGCCCGTCTCGCTCGTGGGCCTTGGGTTTCGGGTGGCGCGCCCTCGGGGCCCAGCTCGACTACGCGGCGCTGGCGCCGCTGTCCTCGGGCTCCGCCTGGGGCCACGCGGTCAGCCTCGTCTTCCGGTTCGGCTCCTGGGACCCCGACAAGGAGTTCGAGCGCCTGCTGGGCTCCGAGATCCGTTACCGCAAGGAGCTCGCCCATGCCCTCGACACCGCCGAGGTCAAGCAGTGGAAGCTCGCGGAGGAGCTCCGCCGCCTCCGCCGATCGCTCGAGGACCTGCAGGCGGAGCTCAACACGAGAGTCGCCGGCGAGGCCGAGGCCCAGCAGAAGTACCGCGAGGCCCGCGACAAGATCCGCGAGCTCCAGGAACGGGAGCAGGAAGCCCAGCGCGCCCTCGATCAGCTCGACAAGGACCGCAAAGCCGTCGTCGAGCAGTCCAAGGAAGCCAACTTCCGCGAGGACTGGCGCGCCTACCAAAAGCTGAAGCTCCAAAGCGTCCCCGACCTGGTGCTGTTGGAGCGGGTCAAGCAGATCCTCCGCCAATATAAGGAAAGCGGCGTCGACCTCTCCGAAGCCAACCAAGAGCTCAAGCGCCTGCTCCTGAACCTCCAACCCCCTCCATAACCCAGTCTCATCTGGTGCGTCGCACCAGATGAGACTCCTTCATGAGGCTCGCCCTGGGGCTTTCCCCCACCGCGGGCCGGTCTCTCGCGTTCCGTAACACGCCCTTAATCAATTTTCGCGACAGCGCACCCATAATTCATGCGGATGAATGCGGACGAGCTCCAGGCGGAGCTGAACAAGCTCTGGTCTCGCGTCAACAACGACGCGGTCCCCGACATCAAGTACCCCGAGCTGCCGGGCGGCGTGGACACGGGCTCGCCGGTGCGGGACGCTTCGGTGGAGGCGATGCAGCTGCTGCGGCGGCAGCGCGAGGCCGAGACGGCGGAGCTGCGGCATCTCATCGCGCTCAAGGAGAACGCGCTGCGGGACATGACGGACCGGCTCAAGTCGGTCCAGGCCGAGCTCCTGCGGGCGCGCCAGCAGCAGACCCAGAAGGACCGCCAGGTGCTGGCGGAGATGCTGGGGGTGCAAGGCAAGCTCCAGGGCGCGCAAGGCCTGCTCAAGGAGCAGGAGGACCGGTTCCTCAAGGAGGAGCGCGTCCTGCGGGACATCGCCGAGAAGACGCGGCAGCAGCTCGCGGCGGAGACCGCGCGCTGGCGCGAGCTCGAGCACCAGTGGAACCAGCGGGAACAGCAGTACCTCTTGGACGTCAAGGAGGCCCAGACCCTCTTGAAGCGGGCGGAGGATGCCGCCGCGAAATCGGAGGACCGCGCGCGCAGGACCTCCGACGAGCTGAAGAACGCCAAGAGCGCCGTCGAGGCGACGCTCGCGGAGCTCTTGGCCGAGCGGAACGCGCGGGAGCACTCCGACCAGGAGCGAGACCGGGCGCTCAAGAAGGTCGCCGAGGTCGAGGAGCACTTCCAGGAGCTGCAGAAGATCTGGCAGGAAGAGCGGAAGCAGTGGCAGGAGCTGTGGGACCGCGAGCGCTCCGGCTGGGACGCGCGCCAACAGGAGCTCACGACCTGGGAGCAGAAGTTCCGGCAGGAGCGCGAGGCTTGGCATGCGGACCTGAAGGCCAAGGAGGGCGCGGAGCTCAAGTTCGCCGAGCAGATGGCGCAGAACCTGCGGCAGTCGAGCGAGGCGACGCACCAGCTCTCGGGCGCGATCACCGCGATGCGGCAGGCCGCCTCCGGCGCGCCGGAGGGACGAGGGCTGCGGCGGACGATCGCCGCGGTGCTCGCGTCGGCGCTCCTGGCGGGAGTCGGGCTGCCGGCGTGGCAGTACGTCACGAGGCTCCGGCTCGTTCCGCTGGCGGGGGAGTCCGTGGCGGCCGAGAGCCCGACCGGGTTGGCCTTCGACGGGACGCAACTGTGGGTGACGGAGTACTCCGGCCGGTTCCTGAAGCTGGACCCGGGCCATCCGTCGCAGCAGTTGTCGTCGTGGCAGGTCGCGGCTTCGGGCCCCTATCACCCCGGCGCGCTGACGGCGAGCGCGGACACGCTTTGGACCGTCGACACGGCTCAGGCGCGGATCCTGCGGCACGCGACCGCGGACCCGTCGGTGCCGCGGGACAGCTGGTCGGCGCCGGGGACCGCGCCGGTGGCGGTCGCGCATGACGGGACGCGGCTCTGGACGTTCGACGTGGTCAACCGCACGCTGTACCGGCACGAGGGCGACGGCCCCAACGCCCCGACGCAAGGCTACCCGCTCGACCTGGACGTCGTGCCGACGTCCATGCAGTGGGCGGGCTCGGAGCTCTGGATGCACGACTCGAAGGGACACCGGCTGCTGCGGATCAAGCTGCTGGAGCGGAGCGCGGCGGTGACGGGGCAGGTGAAGGTGTCCGACGCCGTGATCTCCGCGGTGGTGCGGACCTCGGCTCGCGGACGGCTCGTGTGGGCGCTCCTCCGGGACGGACGAGGGGGGGCCAGCATCCAGCGCCTAGAGTTGCAGGGCCGATAGGGGTCCTTCGGCCCTCGTCGGGTATGGACGTGACGGCCATATGTATTTTAAAACGTCTTAATAAGTCCGCAATCAATTTGTTGCCGTGATAGCGTAGACTTGCCGTGAGAGAAGCCTTCTCCATATAAGGGGCGCCATTGTTCGATAGGGTCCGACTGCAGCGGTGCCGAGCCGTGTTGTTCCGCCTTCAGGCGGGATTGCTCTTTTTGCTGGCTGCCCCTGCGGCGGCGCAGCAGATCTTCATCAACAGCATGTGGGTGTCGCACCCGAAGGCCTGCTCCGTCGTGATCGACTCGGTGAACTCGGGCGTGGCGCGCTTCTACTGCCGCGGCCCGGCCAGCAACCCGCCCTCCTTGTGCCCCTCGGGGCCTCTCGCGGCCGACGGCGGCAACATCTCGAATAATCCCAACATCCAGTTCGACCAGTTCTTGACGGCGGCGACCGAGCTCGAGTGCCAGCAGGCGAACACCGGCGCGCGCAATCCCAACTTCGCGGCGGGCTCGACCTACCACAACTACTGCAACAGCCGCGTGATGCTGTGCCTCAACATCGGTTTCACGAACTCGCAGTCGGGCGCGACCGACATCGCGATCGACAAGGTCGCCTTCGAGGTCTTCAAGTTCACCGGCGGCGCGAACGCCCTCAACCCGGAGACCACGCCTCCGGTGCGCACGTTCTCGATCGACGCCCCGGGCACGATCCGGGCGCAGGCCCAGCCCGGCCTCATCCCTTCGCCCACGGACTGCAATACCGCGGGGTTCGGCAACCAGGCGGGCTGCGGCTACTGCGTGCTCTGGGACGGGACGATCAACATCGCCGGCGAGCTCGGCAAGTCGAACGGGCAGTACGGCTTCCGCGGCACGGTCGAGACGAACCAGACGGGCGCCAACGGCAACGTGAACATCACGCAGACGCGCCCCTATCCTTCGGGCGCGACGTTCGACTGCCGGGTCTGCCGGGCCCTCGGCGCGGGCGACTCGGTCTCGGGGACCTGCACGGCCGCCACGGACTGCAACGTCGCCGCCTGCGAGCCGACCGGCGCCGTCGTCCTCCCCGGGATCGTCTTGCAGCAGCCCGTCACCGTGGACGTGGTGAACGTGCACAACGTGCGCTCGTCGGCGACCATCGTCGGCAATTTCTCGGGAGTCCTGGCGCAGCCCTACTCCGTGACGTACCGGCTCGGCAAGGACGCCACGACCTACGTGACGATCCAGGATACCGGCTCGCTTCCGCCGAGGACCGTGCGCAAGCTCGTCGACGGCCTGCCCCGGGTCGGCGAGGGCGTGCCGGACGGCACGCTGCAGAACGGCGACGCCTGGAACGGCCGCTTCGAGAACGGGGACCTCGGGCCGCCGGGCGTGTACCTGGTGACGATCCAGGCCGCCGCGCGCGATCAGTACGGCTTCGACCTCGCGTCGCCGGTCACTCGCCAGATCTCGCTGGACCCGCTCCAGATCACGGACATCCTCGTGCAGCCCCTGACCGGGCTGGCGACCTCGCTGGCCGTCCTCACCTACACGCTGACCGAGCCGGCGACGGTCTACCTCGACATCTACCCGCCGGGCACGCAGTTCTGCAACGGCCTCAATAATCTCAACGACGTCAACACCATCCCCGACGCCTTCGAGAGCGCGCAGGAGCCGGGAAAGCACTTCCGGGCCGCCCTCGGCCCCTGCGGCAACACGACGGACCCTCCCAGCCTGGCGGACCGCCGGATCGGACTCGGCGCGGGCGACGTCTTCACGCCCACCGGCAGCCTGATCCGTCCCATCCGCCGGATCGTCGAGCAGAAGGACTTCCGGAAGGCGGTCGTGAGCTTCTGGGACGGCCGGGACTCCAACGGCAACATCATGCCGGACGGCGACTTCGTCTTCCTCTTATACGCGGCGCTGCCGACTCAGAACGGCTTCGCCCACCGGAACCAGGCGAACGACCGCCGCGTCTGGACCACCACGGCCAAGAGCGGATTCTTGACGATCGCCCGAGGCTTCGTGACGATCAGCCAGGTCACGC
>JACQPK010000127.1 GCA_016207565.1 Elusimicrobiota bacterium | reverse complement strand
GTCGTAGAGCGTCACGCGCACGGTGCCGTCGTCGGAGCGGACCAGCTCCGCCTTGTAGACGAGCGCCGCCGCCGGCCCGAGCTTGGCGTCCTTGGCCTCGACGACGGCCGTCAATACGCCGCCCTGGGGCGGCTGGTCGGTGAGCTTCGGCCCGTGGCCTTCGTCGTGCGCGTAGGCCGCCGAGGCCAACGCGGCGGCGAGCAGCAGTCCCATGGTTCTCATAGCACTTCCTCCTTTTCTTCCTGCGCGGCGATCAGCCTCTCGGCGGCCCTCTTGCCGAACCGGTAGAACACGGCCGGCGTGACGATGATATCGAGCAGCGTCGAGGAGAACAGCCCCCCCACGATCACGACCGCGACCGGGTAGAGGATCTCCTTGCCCGGCTCGCCCTTGGAGAGGAGCAGCGGCACGAGCGCGAGCGCCGCGGTGAGCGCGGTCATCAGCACGGGCACCAGCCGCTCCAGCGAGCCGCGCACCACCATCGCCTCGCTGAAAGCCTCCCCCTCCTCTTTCATCAGGTGGAGGTAGTGGCTGATCATCATGATGCCGTTGCGGCTGGCGATGCCGCAGAGCGTGATGAACGCGATGAGCGTCGCGACCGAGAGCGTGCGCTCCGTCAGGTAGATCGCCGCGATGCTGCCGATGAGGGCCAGGGGGATGTTGAGCATGATCTGCAGCGTCAGCACCCACGAGCGGAAGTGGATATAGAGCACGAGAAAGATCCCGGCGAGCGACACGACCCCGAGGAAGAGGACCATCCGCGAGGCCTTCTGCTGGCTCTCGAACTGCCCTCCGTAGCCTATGAAGTAGCCGGGCGGCAGCTTGACCCTATGGGCGACCCTGCGCTGGATCTCCGCGATCAGGCTCCCGAGATCGCGCCCTTGCGAGTTGGCCGAGACGACGATGCGCCGCTGCATCCCCTCGCGGTTGACCATGTTGGGCCCGGTGCCCTTGTAGAGCTGGGCCACGTCGCCGACGCGGACGAGCTGGCCCGTCGGGAGGGTCTTCACGAGCACGGCGCCGATGGACTCCGGGGTCGCGCGGGAAGCGTCGTCGAGCCGCATGAAGATGTCGTAGATGCGCTGGCTCTCGAGCACCGACCCGACCTGCGCCCCGTTGAGCGCCATTTCGAGGTCCTCCGCCAGCGCCCCGGGACTGAGCGCGAAGCGGCTGGCCTCCTCGCGATCGATGGCCAGCTTGAGCTGCGGGATGAGCACCAAGGGCTCGAGCTGGAGATCGACCAGCCCCGGCACGTCCTTCATCGCCGCCTCGACCTGGGCGCCGAGCCGCCGCAGCTCGCTCAGCTCCGGCCCCGACACCTTCACCGCGATCTGGGCGCGGACGCCCGATAGCA
The DNA here is from genome assembly GCA_016207565.1 of Elusimicrobiota bacterium. GTDB lineage: Bacteria > Elusimicrobiota > Elusimicrobia > UBA1565 > JACRDR01 > JACRDR01. Next base: position 23,117 of record JACQPK010000127.1, on the reverse strand, counting down.
GGTGGTCGAGACGGTGGCTGATCGGCTGGCCGATGTTGACGTAGACGTCGCCCGTCTTCTCGACTTTGGCGCGCAACTCTTGGAGGACGGCCTGGCGCGGGCGTCCGCCGTCCTTGAAGTCGACGTCGATCTCGCTCCAGTGCACGCCTTCGGCGTGCTCGTCCATCTCCGCGCGCCCGGTGCGGCGGATGGTCGACTTGACCTCCGGGATGGAGAGCATCGCCCGTTCCACCGCGAGGCCGAGCGCGTCGGAGGCCTCGAGCGAGATGCCCGGCGCCGCGGCGACTCCAATCGTGGCCGTGCCTTCGTTGAACTCCGGAAGGAAGCTGCGCCCCATCGACGGCAGCAGCGCCAGCGCCCCCGCCAGGAGCAGGGCGCAGGCGCCGAGCGCCGCGAGCGGGCGATGGATCGTGCGCGCGAGCACGCGCCGGTCGAGCGACTTCAGTCGCCGGACGAGCCAGCCGTCCTCCTGCCGGTCCGTCGCCTTCGCCGAGGGGAGCAGGTAGGAGCAGAGCACGGGGGTGACGGTCAGCGAGACGATCAACGACGCGGTGAGCGAGATGATGTAGGCCACTCCCAGGGGCGCGAAGAGGCGGCCCTCGATCCCGCCCAAGGCGAAGAGCGGGAGGAAGACGAGGATCACGATGATCGTCGAGAAGACGATCGAGTTTCGGACCTCCGAGGAGGCGTCGTAGATCACCCGCAGCGGGTGCTTCGGGCTGCCGGCCGCCCGGTTCTCGCGCAGCCTCCGGAAGACGTTCTCGACGTCCACGATGGCGTCGTCGACCAGCTCCCCGATGGCGATGGCGAGCCCGCCGAGCGTCATCGTGTTGATGCCCAGCCCCATCAGCCGGAACACGATGGCGGTCACCAGGATCGAGAGCGGGATCGTGGCCAGGGTGATCGTGGTCGTCCTCCAGTTGACCAAGAAGAGGAAGAGGATGATCGCGACCATGATCGCCCCGTCGCGCAGAGCCTCCTCGACGTTCGAGACGGCCGCCTCGATGAAACGGGCCTGCTTGAACAGGTCGCCCTCGATCCGGGCCCCCGGAGGCAGCGTCTTCTGCAGCTCGGCGAGCGCCGCGTCGATCTTGCGCGTCAGCTCGGTCGTGCTCGCGCCGGGCTGTTTCTGGATCGTCATCACGACGGCGTGCCTGCCGTTGACGCTGGCCTCGCCGCGCTTGGTCCGCGGGCCCAGCCGGACCTGGGCGACGTCTTTGACGAGCACCGGCCGTCCCAGATGCAGCCCGACCGGGGACTCCGAAATCTCCTCGATCGATTCCGCCCGGCCGAGGGGGCGGATGAGGAACTCCTTGCCGTCTAAGTCGATGAAGCCGCCGGTGGTGTTCTCGCTGATCTCCGAGAGCGCGTGCTTGAGGCCCTCGAGGGAGATGCCCTTGCGCTGCAAACGGTCGCTCGAGACGAGGATCTGGTACTGCTTGACCTGCCCGCCCATCACCACGACCTGGCTGATCCCGGGGATCGTCATGAGGCGCGGCCGGACCACCCAGTCGGCCGTCGAGCGCAGGTCCATCGGCGCCACGGAGCCGTCGGGGCTCGTGAGCCCCGCGAACTGGATCTCGCCCATGATCGAGCTGATCGGCCCGATCACCGGGATCAGGCCCTCGGGAAGCCGCGTCTGCACGAGCTGCAGCCGCTCGGCGACGAGCTGCCGGTCGCGGAAGATGTCGGTGCCCCAGTCGAACTCCACGTGGAGGATCGAGATGCCGATGCCGCTCGAGGAGCGCAGGCGGATGACCCCGGGCGTCCCGTTGAGGGCCGCCTCGATCGGCAGGGTCACCAGCGTCTCGACCTCCTCGGGCGCCAGTCCGTGCGCTTCGGTCAAGACGGTCACGGTCGGCCGGTTGAGGTCCGGGAACACGTCGACCGGCAGCTGGGCGGCGATCCAGAGCCCGTAGGCGGTCGCCGCCGCCGCCAGGGCGAGCACGGTCAGGCGGTTCCTGAGCGAGAGACGGATGACGGCGTTGAGCACTGTCTGTCCTTTGAACGGAAACGCGGCGCGGGCGGCCTAGGTATAGCAGAAGTGACACGGCGTGGCAATCGGCGCGCGGGGTCATGAGCGGGGGCGCAACGTTCCAGCGCGGCTGCTTGGTTCGTTTCCGTGAAAATGGTCTAATCCTCGGACGTAAACCAAGGGTCTGGGTCGGCGGTTCGCTTCCCAGAGGGCTTTGGATGGTCGGGCCGCCATCCTGCGTATCAGGGGGGCGGCATTCCTTTTCATAGCGTCATCCTCTCGGCGGCGGTCTCGTTCGTCCTGGCCCTTTCGGCGGCGTCCTCCGTCCGCGCCGAGCCGCCCCCCGTCTTGGTCTTCCGCCACGGGAACATCAGCGGGGCCAAGGGAGCCTTTCGGGATATCCTCGCTCGATTCGGCGAAGCCGAGGGCGTCGAGGTCCGCGGCGAGCCCCTGCCGATGGACGCGGGGCAACAGCACCAGCTCTACGCGGTGAACCTGCAAGGCGGGTCGGAAGCCTTCGACGTGCTCGCCATCGACATCGTGTGGATCGCCGAGTTCGCGCGCGCGGGCTGGCTCGCGGATTTGAGCCAGGAGTGGCCGGCGCGGGAGCGCCGGGCGTTCCTGCCGGGCACGGTCGAGGCGGCGGTGTACGGGGGGCGCGCCTGGGCCGTGCCATGGTTCACGGATGCCGGGATGCTCTATTACCGAAAGGACTTGTTGTCCCGCCACGGGCTCAAGCCCCCGACGACCTGGCGCGAGCTTTCCGAGGCGGCCTTGCGGGTCCTTGGGGCTGAGCGCGACCCCAAGCTTTCGGGTTTCGTGTGGCAGGGACGCCAGTACGAGGGGCTCGTCTGCAACGCGCTCGAGTACGTCCGTTCCAACGGCACCCGCCTGCTCTCGCCGGACGGGCGGTGGGTCGCCGATCCCGCGCGCCTCGCCGAGGCCCTGGGGTTCATGTCGGGTCTCATGAAGAGCGGCGTCACTCCTCGCTCGGCGCTCGCGGCGGACGAGGAGTCCGCGCGCCACGCGTTCGGCAACGGGAACGCGGTGTTCATGCGCAACTGGCCCTACGCCTACGCCCTATTCTCCAAGCCCGGCTCGGAGATCGCAGGGCGCTTCGGCGTGACGGCGCTGCCGCGTTTCGACGGCGGCGAGAGCTCTCCGACGCTGGGCGGGTGGTTTTTGGCCGTGAACCGCCGGTCGAAGCGGCCGGAGTTGGCGGCGCGGTTCGCCCGCTACATGGCCTCCGAGGCCGTTCAGCGCGAGATGTTTGAGTCGTTCTCGCTTCTCCCGACGCGCGCCGGGCTCTATCGGGAGCCGGAGTTGGTGCGCAAGGCGCCTCAGCTCGCCGCGTTCCGCGCCGGACTCGCCGCGGCCAAGCCGCGGCCGGTCACGCCCTTCTACGCCTCGCTGTCCGATATCCTGCAGTCCGAGATCTCGGGCGTCCTCGCCGGCCTCAAGACGCCGGCGCGCGCTGTGAGAGACATCGAGATCCAGATGGGCCCGATCGAGCAGCTCCCGCGATGAGGAGCCGGCTCGGCTGGCTCTGGGCGGCGCCCGCCGGCTTGCTGATCGCGGCCGTCACGATCGCCCCGCTCCTGCTGTCGGCCTGGGCGAGCCTGCACCGTCGCCTGCCGGTCTTCGGCATTGACGAGTGGGCAGGGCTCTCCCAGTACGGGCACCTGGCCGTCAACCCGCGGTTTTTGGCCAGCCTGAAGACCACGCTCTATTTCACGGGCGTCTCGGTGGCGCTGGAGCTGGTTGCCGGCTTGGCGATCGCCCTCTTGCTGCGTCGCGAGTTCCGCGGCGGTTCCTGGGTGCTGGGCCTCTCGCTCTTGCCGTGGATCGTCCCGACTCCGGTCGCGGCGAAGATGTGGGAGTGGGCGCTGCATCCCGATTTCGGCATCGTCAACCACCTCCTGATGACGGCGGGTCTCCTGGACGCGCCGGTGCCCTGGCTCGGAACGCCGATTCTGGCGATCCACGCGGCGATCGTCGCCGAGGCGTGGAAGACCACGCCGTTTATGGCCCTGCTCCTGCTCGCTGGGCTCCGGGCGGTGCCGCAGGACCTCTATCGGGCGGCGGCCGTCGACGGCGCCGGGCCGGCGCGGACCTTCCTCCACGTCACGCTGCCTCAACTGGCGCCGATGATGACGGTCGCCGTGCTCTTTAGGGCGCTCGACGCCGTCCGCGTCTTCGACGTGCTCTACGTGCTGACGGGCGGCGGTCCGGCCAACGCCACCGAGAGCCTTTCCATCTACGCCTACAAGGTCTTGTTCCAGAGGCTGGAGTTCGGCTACGGGGCGGCTCTGGGAATGGCCCTCTTCTTCCTCGCCTGCTTGCTGGCCGTGGCCGCGCTTCCCCTCGCCGACCGGCGGGAGGCGGCGAGGTGAAGCGCGCGGGAACCGCGGCGGCGGCGCTGGCGGTGTTGGCGTGGTCGCTGGCGCCCATCGCTTGGCAGCTCCTCACCTCGCTGAAGAGCCCCGAGGGGCTCACCCGCCTGCCGCCGATCTTGCCCCAGCCGTTCTCTTTGCAGAGCTATGCGGCCGTGCTCGGCGACGCGTCGTTGCTGCGCATGTTCCTCAACAGCACGGTCGTGGCGGCCTGCTCCACGGCTCTGGCGCTCGCGCTCGGGGCGCCCGCGGCGTTCGCCGTCGCCTGCCTGCCGATGCCCGGAAGGCGAGCGTTCCTGCTACTGGCCCTCTCGTCGGCGCTGATCCCGGCCGTCGCCCTGCTGGGGCCGCTCTACAGCCTCATCCGGGCGCTCGGGTTGCGGGACACCTGGGGGGCGTTGATCCTTACGCACGGGGCGTTCCTCCTTCCGCTCACGGTCTGGACGCTCGCGCACTTCTTCTCCGAGGTGCCGCGGGACCTCTACCGCGCGGGCTTGCTCGACGGCCTGGGACCCGTCGGGATATTCTGGCGGCTCTACCTCCCCCTGTCGACCGGGGGCCTGGCGGCGGCCGCGATCCTGGACTTCATCTTCTCGTGGAACGAGTTCCTGTTCGCGCTCACGTTCACCAATACCGACGCCGCTCGGACCGTGCCGGTCGGGATCGCGCTGTTCGCGGGCCTCCATGAGCTGCCGTTCGGCGACTTGGCCGCCGCGTCGATCGCGGTCTCGCTGCCGGTGCTCGCCCTCGCGCTCGTCTTCCAGCGGGGAATCGTCGCCGGGCTCACGCGCGGGGCCGTCAAGGGATGAGGTCATGGCCAGCATCGAACTGAAGGGCGTGCGCAAGGAGTTCGGCGGGCGCCCGGTGCTCGCCGCCATCGAGCTGTCGATCGCCGAAGGCGAGTTCTTCACGCTCGTGGGACCCTCGGGCAGCGGCAAGAGCACCTTGCTCAACGTGCTGGCGGGGCTGGATGTCCCGACCGCGGGGCGGGTGCTGTTCGACGGGATAGAGGTCCAGGGGCTCGGGCCGGCCGAGCGGGACGTAGCGATGGTCTTCCAGAGCTACGCGCTCTATCCTCACAAGCGCGTCCGGGACAACCTGGCCTTCCCCCTCCTGGTGAAGGGCCTGCCGGCGGAGGAGCGCGGGCGGAAGGTGGCCGAGGTCGCGCGAATGCTCGGCATCGAGGATCTGCTCGATCGGCGTCCCAGCCAGCTTTCGGGCGGCCAGCAGCAGAGAGTGGCCCTCGGGCGCGCGCTGATCCGAAGTCCCAAGGTGTTCCTGCTGGATGAGCCGCTCTCCAACCTCGACGCCAAGCTCCGCAACGCCATGAGGCTCGAGTTGCGCCGCCTCCATCAGGCGGCACCGGTCACCACGGTCTATGTGACGCACGACCAGGAGGAGGCGATGTCGCTGTCGGACCGCCTGGCGGTCCTGCACGGCGGCGCGCTGCAGCAGGTCGGAACGCCGGCCGAGGTGTACGACCGTCCCGCCAACCTCTTCGTCGCTCAGTTCATCGGCAAACCCGAGATGAACGCCTTCGAGGCGACGCTGGAAGGCGGGCGCCTGCGCGTCGGCGCGAGCCTGCTGGAGGTCCCCGGGGGCGCGGCGCTCGGAGGCCTCGAAGGGCGTGCGGTCCTGGTCGGCATCCGGCCGGAGCATGTCGAGGCCGGGGCCTCTGTCGGCGCCGAGGCGCGCGTCGAGGTCGTGGAGCCTCTCGGCGCGGAGTCTTGGGTGGAGCTGCGTTGGGAGGACCGGCCTATGCTGCTCAAGACGGCCGACCGTTCCTTGCGCCCCGGCCAGAGGACCCGTCTTCGCCTGCCGTCCGAGCGGCTGCACCTCTTCGACGCGGCGACCCGCGGGAGATTAGGATAAGCCGTCGGCGGGCAGCAAGGATTGGTAGTTCTTCGATAAGGTCGGATAGAGATGTTCGGCGCCCAGCACGCGCGCGACGATGAAGGCCAGGAGCGACGCCAGCATGATGGGCGTCAGCATGTGATGGTGGCCGGTCATCTCGAAGATGATGACGAAAGAGGTGATGGGCGCCTGGATGGTCCCGGACAGGAAGGCGGCCATGCCGATCATCGCGCAGCTGGCGACCGGAAGCCCGAGCCAATGCCCCATATCCGCTCCCAGGGCGGCGCCGATGGACAAAGACGGCGCGAAGATGCCGCCGGCGATGCCCGACCAATAGGTCAGCAGCGTGGCCAGCATCTTGGCTCCGGGGAAGAGCAGGGCCCAGGAGGCAAAGCGTCCCCGGGTCAGGTCTTGCGCGGCCTCGTTGCCCGGCCCCAGCACGTCGGCGGGGCTCAGCCAGGCGACCGCGACCAGCGCCAAGGACAGCGCGGCCGGAACAAGATAGCGCTTGGAGCCCGCCTGATGCTGAGAAACGAACGCCTTACCGTGCAGGATGGCGGAGGAGAAGAACGCTCCGGCGACGCCGGCCAGCAGCCCGATGAGGATGGAAGCGTACACGGGCACGCCGTCGGGCTCCAGAAGCCTGCCGAAATAGCTGTATTCCCCGTAAAGCGACTTGGCGGCGATGGCGGAGATCACGATGGCCATGATGACGAAGTCCTTGATGTTGGCGAAATAGTCCGTCGTCAGCTCCTCGACGGCGAAGGTCACGCCGGCGAGAGGCGTGTTGAAGGCCGCCGCCAAGCCCGCCGCCCCTCCCGCCACCATGGCCGAGCGCAGGTCGAACTCGACCCCGAGGAGCCGGCGCATGAGGAGCAAGAGCCCGACGAAGATGCAGGTCGCGATATGCACGGTGGGCCCCTCGCGCCCGGTGGAGGCGCCGGCCGCGAGGGCGATGAGCAGCGCCGCGACCTTCACGACCATCGTGAGCGGCGAGGTGAGCGGCGCCAGGGCAGCCTCGGATCCCGGCTTGGATTGCCGGATCGCGAAGATGACTTGGGGGATCCCGGTGCCGCCGGCGCACGGCGCAACCCGCCGTATGAGCTCGACCGACAGCAGAAAGAGCGCCGGCGTCGAGAGCAGGCACCAGCCCCCCACGCTTTGGAAATCGAGCCGGCGAGCGAGCACCGCCTCGAACCCGCGCATGAACGCGACGCAGGAGAATCCCGTCAGGATCGCGGCCAGCATGAACGCGAAGAAGACGAGACCGTACCGGTGTTCGGAGAAGAGCTTGTACAGCCGTTTGGTGAGGGCGATCACCGGGCAGCGTCGGGGACTAGGGTATTCATAAAGAGAATTAGAATGCTATTATACATAGAACGAACCAATGGTGCCTCTGAACTACCGCCACCTCTATTACTTCTGGGCCGTGGCCAAGGCCGGAAGCATCGCGGCGGCCAGGGAGCGCCTGCGTCTCTCCCAGCCGACGTTGAGCTCTCAGCTCAAGGCGCTGGAGCGTGCCTGTAAGGCCTCCTTTTTCGACCGCGGGAAGAAGGGGATGTCGCTCACGGCGCGGGGGCGCACGGTTTTCGACTACTGCGAAAGGATCTTCGCCCCCGGCGAGGAGTTGGCCGCGCTCCTTCGCGGCGGGTTCTCGGCTCCGCCGATCCTTCGCGTCGGCATCGAGACCCGCGTTCCGAAGGAAGCGGTGATCCATCTGCTCGAGTTCGCTCGCGGGAGGGACCGGCACGTCCGCGTCAACGCGGCGAACGCGTGCCTCGAGGAGCTCGCCGCCGGACTGCAGCGCCAAACGCTGGACCTGGCGGTCTCTTGCGAGGAGTTGCCGCCTCTGGCGGCGGGGCATGCAAGGAAGCGGCTGGCCGCCCGCCTTCCCGTCGGGTTCGTCGCCAGCCCGGCCGTCTCGAGGCGGGTCACGCGATTCCCCTCCCAGTTGTCGAAGGTCCCGATGCTCTTTAGGACCCGGGAGCATCCGATCCGAAAGGAGGTCGACCGCTACCTCGGCAAGCACGGCGTCATCCCCCTCACCGAGGCTGAGTTGGAGGACGCCGATGTGATCCGGCAACTGGCGGTGAAGGGCAGGGGCGTCGCCGCGTTGAACCTGCTCGCGGCGGAGCCCGACCTGCGCGCGGGCAGGCTGGTCAGACTGGACGGCCGCTCGACCGGGATCGAGGAGCCGATCTGGTTCGCATGCTCGGGACACGCCAGCCAGAACGCGGCGGTCGCCGGGCTGGTGGACGCGCTCATGGAGTCGTTCGAGTTAAGGCTCGCGGAGCGGACGGCAAGATGAAGATCACCCTTAGGCTGATCCTCTCATTGATCGTGGCGGTCGGCGCGGTCGCCGCGTTCTCCGCCTATTTCCAGGTCGGGCAGGAAAGGCACCGCCAGGAGGAAGAGCTGGCGCGCCGCTCTCGCCTGCTCGCGGAAGGGCTTCAGGAGACCGTGGAGCCTTTGGTGCAGAAAGGCCCGTCGGAGAGGCTGCAGCGCCTGGTCGAGAGGTTCGGCAACCGCGAAAGGCTTGCCGGGGTGGCCGTCTACGACTCCAAGGAGACCCCTCTTGCGGTCACGAAGAGCCTGGCCGCGGCCCTGCCGACCGCCCCTCAAACGATCCGCGAGGCGCTGGCCGATGGGGTCGAGTCCGGCGGATTCGATCGCGTCGACAAGCGGGAGATGCATCTCTTCGCGCTGCCGCTTCGCGCCGCGGAAAAAGTCCTGGGTGCGATCGTGATTTTCCACGAGACCTCCTACATCCGGGCGAGGCTCCACGAGATTTGGAGGATCACCTTCCTCCGCGTCCTGGCCCAGGCCGTTCTCATCTCTCTCGTCACTTTGCTCGTCGTCCAGTGGACGTTCGTGGGCCCCATCGCCCAGATGGCCGAATGGATGAAGCAGCTTCGCGCGGGAGGCTCCATCGAGTCGTCTCCCTTGCCCCGAGGAGACCTCTTCGCGCCCATGGCCAGGGAGGTGACGACCTTCGCCAGGCACCTCTCGGTCGCCAAGACGGCCGCGGAGGAGGAGGCGAGGCTCCGGCAGGCCTCCGAATCGTTGTGGACTTCGGAGCGCCTCAAGGACCACGTCAAGACCAAGCTCGGCGGCCAGCCTCTTGTGATCGTCTCGAACCGCGAGCCCTACATGCACCGCTACAAAGGGCGGGAGGTGGAGGTCATCGTCCCCGCGGGGGGCGTCGTCACCGCCTTGGACCCCTTGATGAGGTCCTGCGGCGGCACCTGGATCGCGCACGGCGCCGGCGACGCGGATTGGGACTTCGTGGATGAGCGCAAGCGGGTCCGGGTCCCGCCCGACGACCCCCAATACACCCTGCGCCGGGTCGCGCTCACCTCCGCCGAGGAGAACGGCTACTACTACGGCTTCTCCAACGAGGGGCTGTGGCCCCTGTGCCACATCGCGCACGTCCGGCCCGACTTTCGTCCCGGGGACTGGGCGCATTATCAAACGGCCAATCAGAAATTCGCGGACACGGTCCTCGACGAGATCGCGGATTTCAGTTCGCCCTGCGTCCTGATCCAGGACTACCACTTCGCGCTGCTTCCCAGGATCGTCAAGGAGAAGCGCCCGGAGGCGCGCATCGCGCTGTTCTGGCATATTCCGTGGCCCAACCCCGAGTCGTTCGGCATCTGCCCCTGGCAAAAGGAGCTGCTCTATGGGATGCTGGGGGCCGACATCCTCGGCTTTCACACCCAGTATCACTGCAACAACTTCCTCGAGACCGTCGACCGGACGATGGAGTGCCGCATCGACCGGGAGCGCTTCTCCGTCATCAAGGAGGAGCACTTGACCGCGGTGAAGCCGTTCCCCATCAGCGTGGACTTCTCCCCCGCGCATCAGGGGTCGCCCGCCGCCGGAGCTCCGAAGTCCGATCGGGCCGCTATCCTGAAGGATCTGAGGATCAAGGCGGAGTACCTTGGGGTGGGCGTGGACCGCGTGGATTACACCAAGGGCATCCTGGAGCGGTTCCGGGCGGTCGAGCGCTTCCTGGACAAGTACCCCGCCTACCGGGGCCGCTTCACCTTCGTTCAGATCGGCGCTCCCAGCCGGACGCATATCAAACGCTACAACGATTTCCTGGCCGAGACCGATGCGGAGGCCGACCGCATCAACTGGAAGTTCAAGGGCTCCGACTGGCGGCCCATCGTGTTCCAGAAGAGGCATCACAACCATCAGGAGATACTCCCGTTCTATCGGACCGCGGACCTGTGCATGGTGACCTCGCTGGCGGACGGGATGAACTTGGTCGCGAAGGAGTTCATCGCCGCGCGAGACGACGAGGGGGGCGCCTTGGTCCTCAGCTGCTTCGCGGGGGCGTCCCGGGAGCTGCGCGACGCGCTGATCGTGAACCCCTACGACAGCGAGCAGACCGCCGAGGCGATCCGGTATGCCTTGGAGATGCCTCCGGAGGAAAGGACCGCGCGCATGAAGCGGCTCCGAGAGACGGTCAAGGAGAACAACATCTATCGTTGGGCTGGCAGGCTCATCACGGAATTGACCCAGGTCCGCTTCGAGCAGGACCCGGTGGCCCGGGGTTGAGCGAGATGCGCGCGCGCGAGGATCATGAGACGCGGAACGGGGGCTGGGAGCGCCTACAGGCGCGCCTCTCGATGGCTGACTTCGTCGGCGGCAGGCTCCTGGTCGGACTCGACTTCGACGGGACGCTGGCGCGGATCGTCGACCGGCCTCATCTGGCCGCTCTCGCCGCCCAGACGCGGCGTCTTCTCGTGCGGCTGAGCCGTCGCTCGGACACCAAGGTCGCCATCCTCAGCGGCCGGCAGCTCGACGACCTGAAGCGCAGGGTCGCCGTGTCCGGGATCTTTTATTCCGGAAACCACGGCTTGGAGATCGAGGGGCCGGATATCCGTTGGACCCATCCGAGAGCGGGTGGCGTCGACCGGTCGCTGTGGCGCGGGCTCAAGAGCGATCTTGCGGAGTTCCCTGGAGCCTTCATCGAGCATAAGGGTCTAGGCGCGGCCGTCCACTATAGGGCCGCGCGCCGCGTTTCTTTCAGACGCCTCAAGGAGAGGATTCAACAGAGAATGGCCGGGCTTGGCGAGCGGTTTCGGCTCCTGAGCGGGAAGAAGACCTTCGATCTCAGGCCGAACCTTCGGTGGGACAAGGGACACGCGCTCGAAACGATCCGGAGAGCCCTCCCTGGCGTGTGGATGGCCGTTTTCATCGGAGATGACGTCACCGACGAGGAGGCGTTCCGAACCATCGGGCCGAAGGCATTGACGGTCCGAATCGGCCGCGTGAAGGCGTCTTCCGCGACGTACATCATCCCGCACCGGCGGCTGGTGGACAGCGTCTTGGAGAAGATCGCCGGAAGGTCCGGCAAGGAGGCGCGTCATTGAATAGCCTGCCCAAAGCGAGAGAGCCGTTCCTCTTCTTTAGCCGCCTCAGCCTGACCGCGGCCACCGGTGTTAGGGCCGCCGATCTGCGCGAACTTGCGGAGGGCATCCGGACGGTCCCGGAGGCCGCTATCTATACGCACACCCATCGGTTCATCCAACAGCATCAGTTCCTGGTCCCCGAGCCCACGAACGATTTCGCCGCGTGGATCGCGGAGGCCCTCCAGGACGAAGCGGCCGCCGAGCGCTTGCTCGCCGTGGACCCGGTCCGGTTCGACACGATCGGCGGACTTCGATTGGCGCTGACGGACGTCTTGGAAGAACACTTGAAGAGGCATCCCCAGGGGCGACGCGCGCCGGAGGGCGACGAGTTCCATTTCTTGCGCTCGATCCGGTTCTCGGTCCCTACTCCCTACCAAGCCTCGGACTTAGACGAGTTCCGCGAAGCGCTGAGGAAGGTGAGCGTGGCCAGCCTGTATCTCCACGTGTTCGAGGCCAGGATTCGACCCCCGTTGGGCTTGAACGATTTTTCCACTTGGCTTGAGCGGGAGTTCGGCGAGAAGGAGTTGGCCAAAAAGATCGCGCGCCTGGATCCGTACTCCCATACCGGCGAGGCGCTGCGGGATTTGATCGCGACGATGGTCGAGCAGCGGCTGGAGAAACTCGGCCATGGCTAGGCTCGAAGAATACCGGGCGGTCGCGGGCTCCGACGTGATCGATGAACTCCTCCTCATCGCCGAAAGGTTGAAGGGCAGGACCCTCCTCCACGTCAACTCCACGGCGGTGGGCGGGGGTGTCGCCGAGATACTCAATCGCATGGTGCCCTTGCTCAACGAAATGGGCATCACCTCCCGCTGGGAGGTCATCAAGGGCGGCGAGGCGTTCTATGCGGTCACCAAGAAATTTCATAACGCCCTCCACGGCGACCGCCAGGAAGTGACCCCCGGCGACTACCAGGCTTACGAGGAGACGACGGACGAAAATCTCAACGGGCTGGACCTGGGAGCGGACTTCGTCTTCATCCACGATCCGCAACCCGCCGCGCTGGTCAAGAAACGCGCCGGCCTGAAGAATCGCTGGCTGTGGCGCTGCCATATCGATCTATCCCACGCCGATCCGGGAGTCTGGAGCTTTCTGCGGCCTTACGTCGAGAAGTACGACGCGTGCGTCGTCTCCGCGCCGGCTTTCGCTCAGAAGCTCCCGATCCCGCAAATCCTGATCGCCCCTTCCATCGATCCCTTGAGCGACAAGAACCGCGACCTGGAGGATAGCGAGGTCCGCGCCGTCATGGAACGTCTGCGGATCCCCACGGACAAGCCGCTGATCACCCAGGTCTCGCGATTCGACCGCCTCAAGGACCCGGTGGGAGTGATCCGGGCCTTCAAGAGCATCCGCTCCTCCGTGGAGGCGCGCCTGCTGTTGGTGGGAGGCTCGGCGGCGGATGACCCCGAAGGAGTTCAGGTCTACCAGGAGGCTCTCGAGGCCGCCAAGGGCGAGGAGGACATCATCATCTTGGCCCTGCCTCCGACGAGCCACCTCGAGATCAACGCCATCCAGCGGGCCTCGTCCGTGATCCTGCAGAAGTCTCTCCGAGAGGGCTTCGGCCTGACCGTCTCGGAGGCGCTATGGAAAGGAAAGCCGGTCATCGCGGGCGCGGTGGGCGGCATCCCCCAGCAGATCATCCACAAGCAGTCGGGCATCCTGGTCCACTCGGTCGAGGGCGCGTCGTACTGGATGAAGCAGTTGCTCCAGCAGCCTGCCTTTGCCCGCAAGCTCGGAGAGAACGGCCGAGAACACGTAAGGAGCAATTTTCTGCTCACGCGGCACTTGCGAGACTACATGCTGCTGTTTCTGGCCTCCGAGAAACCCGATGCGGAGTTCATTCGGCTCTAGGCATACCCATCACGTTCGGGAGAACTTCCTGGCGTGATCCGGCGCCTCTACGAGGGCATCGCGGCCGGCGGCCGGGCGGGCGATCGCGCCGGCGCTAAGGCCGCGGCCGAAGCGTTGCAATCCGTGCCTTAGATGACACGGCTCGCTTTCCTGCGGGGAGTCCCCCTCAGGATGGCGCAGGCGGCGGCCGCCGCGGCCGGGCTCGCGGCGGGCCTGGGGCTCTACACGTTCGTCTACGCGAAGGGCTACTCGTACCTGTCCAGCGATCCGGAGGCGTGCGTTAATTGCCACGTGATGCGGCCTCAGTTCGACGGCTGGGTGAAATCGAGCCACCACGCCGTCGCGTCTTGCAACGACTGCCATCTCCCGCAAGGCGTCGCGGGCAAGCTGTTCACCAAGGCGTCGAACGGCTTCTGGCATTCGTACTACTTCACGACCGGCGGGTTCCCGGACAATATCCAGATCACCCCACGGAACCTGGGTGTGGCGGAGACCGCCTGCCGGAGTTGCCATTCGGACGTCGTGCACGCATTGGACCCGGCGAGAAAGCCGGAGGCGGCGGGCCTGGCCTGCCTGCGCTGCCACGGGGCGGTCGGACATCAGCGCGATTGAGGAGCCGGACATGATGCGAGAAACGAGACTGGTCGTAGGGGCGACCGCGGCGGGGGTGCTCGCGGCGGTCGGGATCGCGGCGCTGCTCATCAACATCCAGCAGCGCAAGGACGAGGCCCGGAACCCGTTTTTTCGGGTCGTGGCGCTCGACGACTCCACCGACGACCCCGAGATATGGGGCAAGAACTTCCCCCTCCAGTACGACGGGTACAAGCGCACCGTGGACATGGTGCGCACGCGCTACGGCGGCAGCGAGGCGAAGCAGCGCACCCCCACCGAGGCGGATCCCCGGTCCGTGGTGGCGCAGTCGAAGATCGAGGAGGACCAGCGGCTGAAGACGATCTGGGCGGGCTACGCGTTCGCGAAGGACTTCCGCGAGGAGCGCGGCCACGCTTACATGCTCGAGGACCAGACCTACACGGAGCGCCAGCGCGTCGCCAAGCAGCCGGGCACCTGCATGCACTGCCACGCGTCGGTGTACGTGCCGTACAAGCGGCTGGGCGGCGGCGATCTCATCCGCGGCTTCGAGACGATGAACCAGATGCCGTACGCCGAGGCCCGAAAGGAGGTGAAACACCCCGTCGCCTGCATCGACTGCCACGACTCGCAGACGATGGCGCTCCGGGTCACGCGCCCGGGCTTCCTCGAGGGGATCAAGGCGCTGAAGGCCGGCGAGGGGATCCAGGACTACGACCCGAACAAGCACGCGACGCGTCAGGAGATGCGCTCCTTCGTCTGCGGCCAATGCCACGTCGAGTACTACTTCAAGGGGCCGGAGAAGCGGCTGGTGTACCCGTGGGCGAAGGGCCTGCGCGTGGATCAGATCTACGCCACCTACGCCGAGAACGGGCACAAGGACTGGACCCACGCCGAATCCGGGGCCCCCGCGCTCAAGGCGCAGCACCCCGAGTTCGAGCTGTGGAGCCAAGGCATCCACTCCCGGGCGGGCGTCGCCTGCGCCGACTGCCACATGCCCTACAAGCGCGAGGGCGGCATGAAGATCAGCGACCACCACGTCCGAAGCCCGCTGTTGAACGTCAACCGGTCATGCCAGACCTGCCACAAGGCGACGGAGGACGAGCTGAAGTCGCGGGTCCACACGATCCAGGCGCGGACGCACGAGCTCCGGAACCGCGCGATGGACGCGGTGGTCGCGCTCATCGGCGACCTGAAGGTCGCGGGGAAGCGCAAGGTCCCCGAGGCGAAGCTCGCGAAGGCGCGGGAGCTGCAGCGCCGCGCGCAGTTCTACCTCGACTTCGTGGAGGCGGAGAACTCCACGGGCTTTCACGCCGACCAGGAGGCGGCGCGGGTCCTGGGCGAGTCGATCGACTACGCCCGCCAGGGCCAGCTGGCGCTGCGGGACTAAGTAAAGTGGGGACAGTCCCCAATTTACTTGCTCAACCGACGACGCGCAGGACCTCGTCGATGCTGGTGACGCCTTGCGCCACCTTGGCGGCCCCGCTCACGCGCAGGGGCGTATACTTGCCCGCGGCGGCGGCGAGGAGCTCCTCGAGCGTCACGCCGCGGCGGATCGCGTCCCGCAGCGCGGGGTCCATGATCACCATCTCGTAGATGCAGAGCCGCCCTCGGTAGCCGGAGTTCTTGCACTCGCGGCAGGTCCCCGGCGCGTACACGTGGGGCGGAGGCTCGGCGTCGCCGCCGATCTCGCGGAACGCCGAGACGGGCGTCGGGATCTGCCGCTTGCAGAACTCGCACAGCCGCCGGACGAGCCGCTGCGCGAGCATGCCCCGGACCGAGGCCGTGATCAGGTGCGGCGCGATGCCCAGGTCGATCAGCCGCGTGACGGACGAGACCGCGTCGTTGGTGTGCAGGGTCGAGAGGACGAGGTGCCCGGTCAAGGCCGCCTGGATCGCCATCTTCGCCGCGTCGGCGTCGCGGATCTCCCCCACCATGATGATGTCCGGGTCCTGCCGCAGGAACGCGCGGATCGCGTTCCCGAAGGTGAGGTCCAGCTTCGTGTTGACCTGCATCTGGTTGAGCTCGTCGTTGACGATCTCGACGGGGTCCTCGATCGTGCAGATGTTCACGTCGTCGCCGGCGATCCTCCGGAGCGACGCGTGGAGCGTCGTCGACTTTCCCGAGCCGGTCGGGCCGGTGACGAGCACGAGCCCGTGAGGCAGCGCGATCAGCTGCTCCCAGGCGAGGATGTCCGCCTCTTGGAAGCCGAGGTCGGCGAAGCTCTGGTCGGCGGTCTTGGGGTCGAAGATGCGGATCACCAGCTTCTCGCCGTGCGCGACCGGGATCGTCGAGAGTCGCATCTCCATCTCGCGCCCGTCGCCGAGCCGGTAGCGGATGCGGCCGTCCTGCGGCCGCCGGTGCTCGTCGACCTGCATGTCGGCCAGGACCTTGATCCGGCTGACGATCGGCAGCATGACCACGGGATCGAAGGCGTAGACCCCTCGCATGTTCCCGTCGATGCGGAAGCGGACCACGCCGCGGCCGATGCGGGGCTCCATGTGGATGTCGGTCGCGCGCTCCTCGAAGGCGAACTGGAAGAGCCACTCGACGATGCGGCTGACCGCCGGGGCGTCCATCCCGAGGTCGTTGCCCCGCGCCTTTCCCAGCATCTTGTCGAGCTCGGCGACGCGGCCGAACGCGGCGGCCTGAGGATGCTCGGAAAGGAACTGCTGCGTCGCGGACCGAAGCGTGTAGGCCTCGTCGGCGAGGCGCCCGATCATGGACGGGTCCGCCAGCACGGGCTGGACCTCCTTGCCGGTCGTGTGCTGCACCTCGGGAACCCAGTGCAGGTCGTACGGCTCGCTCGTGGCGATCCACAGGCGATCGGCCTCGACTCTGACCGGGATGATCTTGAGCCGCCGTACGTAGGCGACGGGCAGCACCTGCGAGATCGACTTGATGTCGACTCTGAGCGGGTCGATCTCGAAATAGGGAAGTCCGCAGACGGTCGCGAGCCACTGCACGAGCAGGTCGACCGTCATCGGGCGGTGCGGCGGCCGCCGGTCCTTGACGCCGAGGCGGGCGAGCACCGTCAGGGGATACTCCTTGCTGCCGGCGCCGTCGAGCAAGAGCGCCCGGGCCTGAGTCTTGTCCACGAGCCCCGTCTTGAGCAGCTCCGCGACGACGAGCTCGACCGACAGCGTCCAGTAGGCGGCGGAGGGTTTCTTCATCGGCGGCCACCCAGTATGGCCCGCCGCCGGGACGAATTCAAGGCGCCGCGCTCGCGCCTTCGGGCGTGGCCCCAACGCCCTTCACAGCTCCGTCGTGCGGTCGGGAAGCGGGTTGTCGCCGGCCTTGAAGGGCCGGCGCAGCAGGTGCCGCGCGTATCGAGGCACGCCCCAAAGCGGCGGCTCGCGGAGCGCCCGGCGGTACCGCTCGACGGCCTCCTCTCGCCGCCCCAGCAGGTCCAGGGCCTCCCCGGAGAACAGCTCGAGCACGCTGCGCCAGCGGTGCCGCTCCGGCAGCTCCGCCAGCGCCGCCGCGTAGCGGCGCAGCGCCTCCTCGGGCTTGCCGGCCAACTGCTCCGCCAGCCCGAGGAAGGTTCGTCCGACGACCCGGTCGAGCGGCTCGAAGTGCGGCTCTCCTTTCTCGGCCGCCGCGAGGTAGTCTTTCGCCTCGCGCTCGAGGCCGGGGAGATCTCGCAGGTGGAAGCGGCCCAGCAGGCGCAGCGACCGGATCACGGGGCTGTCCGGATAGCTCCGGCTGACCTCCTCCACGAGGGACCACGCCGCGTCGGGCCGCTTCTCGAAGGTCCAGTAGATCCCCACCAGCACGAGCTTCGCCGCCGTCCGCGAGAACTTCCCGTTGCGGGCCGCCAGCTCGAGGCGCCTCAGGCCTTCGGCGCGGTCCCCCCCGGACGAGAAGGCGAGAACGCGGATGAGCCGCGAAAACCTCGCGACGTAGTAGTCGAACGCGCCCAGGCCGAGGTAGGCGTCGTAGAGCCCCGGATCGAGCCGGATCGCCTTGGAGGCGTTCCGGTGCGCGCGCCTCCCGTCCAAGTAGGCGCCGACCCACCGCTTGTTGGCGGCGCGCCAGCGTCCGCGCAGGCCGAAAGCGGTCGCCAGGCACAGGTGATGGTCCGCGGACGGCGTCCGGGCGGCGCGGTCCTTGGCGACCCGTAAGGCCCGGTCCAAGGCCGAGAGGAATTCCTTCTCCTCGGGCTGACCGGGGAGCGCGAAGCGGCTCTCCATCCGCCACCACGCGGCCACGGCCAGGCCCAGCGCGTACACCGGGTTCTCCGGCTCGGCATCGGCCGGCGCCCGGAAGGCCGCCTCGGCGGAGTCGTAGTCGTTCCGGTAGAGGGCCTCGATCCCGCGGCTCACCGCCGCCTCCTCCTCCGGTGAGAACGCGCGCGCGGAACACGCGATACCGCAGAGGAGGAGCGCGAGGAGCCGTCCGGGGCGGCGGGACATCAATCGATTTTATCAAAAGAGTGTAGAAGTATTATCTATAAAACAGATAATATTTTTGTGACCGCCTCCGGCTATCCTCACGCGCATGAGCGGCATGAGACTTGCGGCGGCGTTGGCCGCCGCGTTCCTTTCGGCGACGGAGACGCTTCGGGCCGAGATCCTGTGCGTCGGCGCGGCGCGCGCGAACGTGCGCGAGGGCGCCGGGCTCGAGCACGGCGTGGCGTTCGTGACCGACCGCCATACCCCCTTTCGGGTGCGGGGCTGGGAGGGCGAGTGGGCGAGCGTCAGCGACGTCGACGGCGGCGCCGGCTGGCTCCACGAGTCCGTCTTGGATGAGGGGCCGTGCGTGGTGTTGGCGGGCAAGAGCGCCAACGTGAGGTTCGGGCCCGGCCTGCAGTACATGGTGCTGTGGTCGGTCGAGCACGGGCAGCCCTTCCGGCTGGTGAGCTATGACGGCGTCTGGTCGCAGGTGACCGACGACGACGGCCTCAGCGGCTGGGTCGCGTCGCGCCTCTTGTGGGGAACGATCTCCGAGGCGCCGGACGCGGGCTCCTGAGGGCTCTAGCCGACGAGCAGCAGCCGGAGGCCTACGGAGCCGAGCGCGAGCGCCAATCCGCGGATGATCCAGCCGCCCCGGACCCGCGGGGAGACGAGGGCGCCCAGCTGCGCGCCGATGACGACCCCCGGCGCGAGGCAGAGCACCTCCCGCCAGCCCGGCTGCAGGCTTCCTTGCGCGAGATGGACGAGGCTTCCCGCGAGGCTGGTCCAGGCCAAGGTGAAATGGGACGTCGCCGTGGCGACGTGGACGGGGAAGCCGAGAAGATGCACGAGCGCCGGGACGTGGAGGATCCCTCCGCCGATGCCCGCGAGGCTCGCCAAGAACCCGATGCCGACCGAGACTAGCATGCCGAGCCGGAGGTCGTAGGGAGCCGGCTCGCCTCCGGGACCGGCTCCGGCTCGGCTCCCCGGCTCGGGCTTGCGGAGGAGATAGCCCGCCGCCGCCAGGAGGAGGGCGCCGAAGGCCGGGTCGAACACCCGCCGCGGGATGCTCGCCGTCATCCATGCCCCGAGCAGCGCTCCCGGGATGGAGGCGAGCGCGAACAACGCCCCGGCGCGGTAATCGATCCGGCCGGCCCGGGCGTACGCGATCGTGCCCGACGCGGCGTTCGCGAACACGACCGCCAACGACACCGCCGTGAGCTGCTCGGCCGGAGTCCCCGGCTGCAGGAGCAAGAACACCGGCATCAGCACGAATCCCCCGCCCGCGCCGACGAGCGTGCCGAAGGCGCCGAGGGCGAACCCAAGGACCGCGAGCGCGAGGGGATGCACGCGGGCATTCTACAAAAGGGGAGCCGCCGGCTGACGCCGGCGGCTCCCCGACTGCCGTAGGTCGCCTTCTAGTCCTGCGCGCCCAGGATCTCGATGCCGCTCTTCTCGAGCACCCGCACGGCCAGCTCGGGCTGGTCGACGGTCACCACGCACCGGGCCTTCGCCCCGTGCGTCGTGCTGTAGAGGTTGAGGATGTTGATCCCCTCGTCGGCAAGCGCGGCGGCGAGCTTGTTGAAGTCCGCCGGCCGGTTCTGCATCTCCAGCTGGAACGCCTCGGCCTCCACGACCGGGAAACCGGCGGTCTCGAGCTTCCGGCGCAGGCCGCTCTCGCGGCGGGTCACGAAGCGGATCGCGGCGGAGCCGCCGAAGCGCTCCGTCACGACGCCCGCAAGGTCGATCCCTTCCCGCGACAGCACCTGCGTGAGCCTCGCGAGCTGGCCCGGCTCGTGTTGCGTGAGGACGCTGAACTGCGTCACCGTCTGGCGGTTCTTGCCGTTCGCCCGGCGCTCGCCGAGCTCGGCCTGCATCTCGTGCGGCGGGAAGGTGGCGACGTAGCCGCCGTGGAAGCGGGCCCGGACGACCGCGGTGTGATACCCGCTCCCGTAGTTGGCCCAGTCGAACCACCATCGGCCGCCGTCGAAGCGGCAGCGCCGAAATTCGCCGCCGTCGATCGAAACCTCGACGGTCTCGGCTTCCGCGGGCGCGGCGACGCGGAGCGAATACTCGGGCGAGCGGACGACCTCGCCCCTCTGCGGGAACTCTACGGCCACTTCGGTCTCTTGAAGAACGCTTTGCATGTGCATGTGCCTCCTGTGAGCACCGCGGACATACTAGGCAAAAGCTTTTCCGCGGGCACCTACGAACGCGTGAACTCCTGGCGTCGGGTCCGTGACGGCGGCTCACGCCGAGTTTACTCCGGCGTCACCCGGGCGGGCCTCCCGGCGGCCTACGATATCTCCATGACCCATCCCACTCTGGCGGCGCTGGCCGCCCTTCTCCTGCCGGTCGCCGTCCCGGCGGCGTCGCAGCCGGCCGGCGTCGACGCGCGGGAGTTCCTCCGGAGCCTGCACGCCGTCAACGAGCTGGAGATCCGCGTCGGGAGGCTCGCGCTCGAAAAAGGCCGCTCCGGCGCCGTGAGGCGCTACGGCAGGGTCCTGGCGCGCGACCACCGCGCGGCCAACGCGCGCGTGCTGGAGCTGGCGCGCCGGCTGCGCATCGACGTGACGGGGGCCGCGCCCCATCCGGCGGAGGCCGGGACTCTGGCCAGGCTCGAGGGCGCGGGCGAGGAGTTCGATCCCGCCTTCCTGGACGCGATGCACGAGGGCCACCAGGAGGCCATCGCGCTGCTCGAAGCCGCCCGCGGTTCGGGGAGCCCGCCGCTGCGGGACCTGGTGGCGAAGCTCCTGCCCATCCTCCGGCAGCACGATCAGCTCGCTCTCAACCTACGGAAGGCGGTCCGCCAGGGAGGTCGCCATGGCTGAGGCCTATCCCTATAAGAACGTTCGTAGCGGACGAGGGACCCTGCGGGGCGGCGCGACGGCGGGGGCGATCGCCGGCGCCTGCTCCGCGGCGCTCGCGATGCTCGTGTCGTTTACCAACGGGATGGGGTTTTGGTCGTTTTGGCAGCTTTGCGCGGGGACGTTTCTCGGGGTCGACACGCTCGTCGCCGGACCCATGTCGGGCGTCGTCGGCGCGGTCGCGTTCGGCCTCGTCTCGGCCGCCTACGGCGTGATCTTCGCCTCGATGATGGACGCGGACACGAGCGCGCCGAGCGCGCTGTGGAGCGGCCTGGTGTTCGGCCTCTGCGTCTGGGTGCTCCGGACGTACATCACTCTGCCGCTTTTCAACCCGGTGATGGGAGACCGCGTGGCGTTGATGTCGGGCTGGTGGTTCCTCGAGAACCTGGTCTTCGGGGGGCTGCTCGCGTTCACGCCGGCGCTCAAGGCGCGCTACGCGCCCGCGCGGACCATCCCGAGCGTCCGACGCGACCGCGCCCTCCGCTAATAATGCAGGACGGAGTGGACTCGCTGGGACTTGAGCTTCTCGCGGCCTTTGAGGAAGTCGAGCTCGATGAGGAACGCGACGCCGACGATCTTCGCCCCGACGGTCTCGAGCAGCCGGGCCGACGCGGCGGCGGTCCCCCCCGTCGCGAGCACGTCGTCGACGAGGAGCACCCTCGCGCCGGGGCTGGCGGCGTCGGCGTGGCACTCGACGGAGTCGGTGCCGTACTCGAGGGCGTACTCGGCCTGAACCGTCTTCCGCGGAAGCTTGCCTTTCTTGCGGATCGGGATGAGCCCGGCCCCGAGTTTCTGCGCGATCGCGGCGGCGAGCAAGAAACCCCGGGACTCGACCCCGGCCACCTGCTGGACGCCCAGGGACTCGAAGGGGCCGGCCAAGGCGTCGATCGTCGCCTTGAAGGCGCCCGGGTCGCCGAGGAGCGGCGTGATGTCCTTGAAGACGATCCCCTTCTTCGGGAAGTCGGGGACATCGGTGACCCAGTGCTTGAGGTCCGGGGCTTGCACGGCGGTCACTTGCGGCGTCCCTTGACGGGCGTCGCGGGCGCGAAGAAGAGCTTGCGCGGCGCGCGCTTGTTCTCGGGCTCGCGCGGCGCGGTGCGGCGCCCTTCCGGGATGACGTTGCCCAGGATGTCCGTGCGCTGTTTCGGCGCGTTCCAGCCGGGCTGGAGATTCGGCGTGGGCAGCGGGCGCGGCTCGTTGAGCTCGATGAGCCCCATGCGGTTGGCCACGCGGCGCAGCCGCAGCAGGGCGCGCTCCTCGATCTGGCGGATGCGCTCGCGGGAGAGCTTCAGGCGTTTGCCCACCTCCTCGAGCGTCATCGGCGTCTGGCCGGTCAGGCCGTGGCGGAACTCGAGGATCATGCGCTCGCGCTCGCCGATCTCGCCCATCGCCTGGCTGAGCTCATCGTGGAGCTTGAGGATGGAGATCAGGTTCTCCGGCGACTGGGCGTCGGATTCCGAGATCATGTCCTCGACGGTGATGTTGTCGTCTTCGCTCTCGACGGGCGTCTCGAGGGAGCCGATGCCCTTGGCCGCCTCGGCGGCGTCGAGCACGCCGCGCACCTGCCGCGCGGTCCAATGCATCCGCTTCGCCATCTCGGCGAGCGACGGGTCGCGGCCGAGCATCGCGTGCATGTGCTCCCACTCTTTCAGCCACTTCCGGAGCGCTTCCCACGCGTGCGGCGGGATGCGGATCGTCTTGGACTGCTCTTCCACGGCGCGGCGGATCGACTGCTCGATCCAGTAGGAGGCGTAGGTGGAGAAGCGGTAGCCCTT
>JACQPK010000134.1 GCA_016207565.1 Elusimicrobiota bacterium | reverse complement strand
AGTTGAAGCTGAGGTTGTCGTTGGAGCCGTCGTGGTTGTCCTCGCCGTTGGCCTGGTTGCGCTTCTCATGGTAGCTCACGAGGTCGCGGAGGGTGAAACCGTCGTGACAGGTGACGAAGTTCACGCTGGCATAGGGCCGCCGGCCGCTCTGCTCGTA
Source organism: Elusimicrobiota bacterium (assembly GCA_016207565.1). Lineage (GTDB taxonomy): Bacteria > Elusimicrobiota > Elusimicrobia > UBA1565 > JACRDR01 > JACRDR01. The sequence goes on along the minus strand of JACQPK010000134.1, from coordinate 12,101 downwards.
GAGGTCGGAGGAGCCGCAGAGCCTGGTGGCGAACTCGTTGATCGAGCCGCCATCTCCGCGCCAGAAGCGGCGCACGGCGTCCCGGTATTTCCCGTTCCACTCGGCCCAGCCGACGGGGAAGTTCCCGACCTGATAGCCTCCGGCACCGAGATCCCAGGGCTCCGCGATGAGCTTCGCCTGCGAGATGACGGGATCTTGGCGGATCACCTCGAAGAACGTCGAGAGCTGGTTGACCTCGAAGAGCTCGCGGGCCAGCGTGCTCGCGAGGTCGAATCGGAACCCGTCCACGTGGAGCTCGAGGATCGCGTAGCGCAGGCTGTCCATGATGAGCTGGATCACGCGGGGCTCGCGCATGTTGAAGGTGTTCCCCGTGCCGGTGAAGTCCTGGTAGTAGCGAGGCTGCTCCGGCACGAGCCGGTAGTACGCGGCGTTGTCGATGCCGCGAAAGCTCACCGTCGGACCCAGCTGGTTGCCTTCGGCGGTGTGGTTGTAGACCACGTCGAGGATCACCTCGATGCCCGCCGAGTGCAGCGCCTTCACCATGCTCTTGAACTCGCGCAGGGCGTGCGCCGGGTCCGAGGCATACGAGGGATCGATCGCGAAGAAGCTCGCGCTGTTGTAGCCCCAATAGTTGCTCAGGCCCTTCTCGACGAGGTGCCGGTCGTCGAGATGGTAGTGCACGGGCATGAGCTCGACGGCCGTGACGCCGAGCGCCCGGAGGTGATCGAGAGCGGGCTGCGACGCCAACCCGGCGTAGGTGCCGCGCGCAAAGTCCGGCACGTCGGGGTGCAGCTTCGTGAAGCCTTTGACGTGCAGCTCATAGATCACGGTGGTATGCCACGGCCTCCTCAGGAGCTCGTCGCCGCCCCAGGTGAACGCCGTGTCGACGATGACGCCGAGCGGGGCCTCGGCCGCGCTGTCGCGGTCGTCCCGAGAGAGGTCCTGCGCCGCGTCGCCGATGCGGTAGCCGAACAGCGCGTCGGACCACTTCAGCGTGCGCCCGATCGCCTTCGCGTACGGATCGAGCAGGAGCTTTTTCGGGTTGAAGCGGTGTCCCGCCTCGGGCTCGAAGGGGCCGTGGACCCGGTAGGCGTAGAGCTGGCCGGGACGCGCGTCCGGGAGGTAGCCGTGCCACACCTCATCCGTCCGCTCGGGCAGGGGGACGCGGGCGGCTTCCTTCGACGCGTCGGCGGAGTCGAAGAGGCAGAGCTCGACCTTCACGGCGTGCTTCGAGAATAGCGCGAAGTTCACCCCGGCGCCGTCCCACGTAGCGCCGAGGGGATACGGCTTCCCCGGCCAGACCCTCACGACAGGTTTATATCGTCAAAGGCGTGATGCTTCCTTGACGGCGCGGTCCCGACCTCGCTACTGTGGGCCGAGTGATCAACCACCGCCGGATCATCGCCGGGTTCGCGATCGGAGCCGTCTTGGGCGTCCTGCTCCACGCCGCCTTCCCGGCCGCGCCCCCGCCGCTGCGGCTCTTCCTCGACTACGCGGTCGGCCCGTTTGGCAAGCTGTTTTTACGCCTCCTTTATATGGCGGTGCTGCCGCTGGTCGTCAGCTCGCTCATCCTCGGGGTGGCCGAGATGGGCGACGCGACGAAGCTCGGCCGGGTCGCGCTGAAGACGCTCGGCCTGACGGTCGTGATGACGACCCTGTCCGTCGTGACCGGCCTATTGGCGGTCGAGCTGTTCGCCCCAGGGCGCAACTTCCCGACGGACGTGCGGGACGAGATCGTCCGCTCTGGCGCGGCCCCGGCGCCGCCGCCCCCCGCGCCGTCGGGCCCAGGCGAGCGGTTGTTCGCCCTCTTGCCGATGAACCCGTTCAAGGCGGCCGCCGACGGGGATGTGATCGGCCTCATGTTCTTCTCGCTCGTCTTCGGGCTGGGCGTGCTCGTCGCCGGCCGGGAGAAGACGGGGCCGATGCTGAAGGTCTTCGAAGGGATCTTCGAGGCGTCGATGGGGTTCGTCTCGCTCGTGATGCGGCTTGCGCCGCTCGGCGTCGGGGCGCTCGTGCTGAACCTCACCGCGCGCTTCGGCTACGAGCTGCTGCTCCAGCTCCTCGGCTACGCCCTCGTGGTCGTCGGCGCGCTCGCCTTCCACCAGCTCGTGACCTACTCCGCGATGGTGCGGGCCTTCGGAGGCATGACGCCGGGCCAGTTCTTCCGCCGCTGCCGCGAAGCGATGCTCACGGCGTTCGGGACCAGCTCCTCGAGCGTCACGCTGCCGGTCTCCCTGCGGGTCTGCGAAGAGGAGCTGAAGGTGCCTCGGGACGTCGGCCGCTTCGTGCTGACCGTCGGGGCGAGCGCGAACCAGAACGGAACGGCGCTCTACGAGGGCGTGACCGTGCTTTTCCTCGCCCAGTGCTTCGGGGTCGCGCTGACGCTGTCGCAGAAGGCGACCGTGCTCTTCTTGGCGGTCCTTGGCGGCATCGGCACCGCAGGCGTGCCCGGAGGCTCGCTGCCGATGCTGATCGCGATCTTGGCCTCGATCGGCGTGCCCACCGAGGGCGCGCTGCTGATCCTGGGCATCGACCGCTTCCTGGACATGTGCCGCACGGTCCTCAACGTGACCGGCGACCTGCTGATCGCCGTCCTCGTCGGCCGCTCCGAGTTAAGAAAGTAAAGTGGGGACTGTCCCCACTTTACTAACTACAGCCTTGGGGCCGCGGTCAGCTCGTCGGCCAGCGACTTCATCCCGTAGATCGTCTTCAGCGACTCCAGGATGCCTTTCGAGTGGACCGCGATCGCGCGCCCCTGCTCGTCGGTGAAGGCGTAGCGCCACACCAGGCTCTGGATGTTGCCGTCGAAGATCAGGCCGACGTACTCCGCGTCCCGGTTGAGGACCGGCGAGCCCGAGTTGCCGCCGATGATGTCGTTCGTCGAGACGAAGTCGAGCGGCGTCGCCGGATCGATCTTGCCTTGCGCCTCCAAGACGCGCGGCATGACGTTGAACGGCGGCTTGTAGTCGAAGGCCGCGCCGCGGGCGTACATCCCGCCGAAGTTCGTCTTGTAGGGGACGAGCGTCGTGCCTTCGCCGTAGCCGGCGACCTTGCCGTAGCTCAGGCGGAGCGTGAAGGTCGCGTCCGGGTAGGTCCCCTTCCCGTAGACCGCGAACCGGGCCGAGGCCAGCCGCTTGCCTTGGATGGCCCGCGAGGCCTGGATGTTGTCCTCGTACCACTTCCGCAGCTCGCGGTAGTGCGGGTCGATCGCGCGGGCCCACACGATGAGCGGGTCGGTCGACGCCTCGACCGCCTGCACGCCGCCGTCGACGAGCGCCTTGCGAACGGCGGCGTCGGATAGCTTCGAGCCCGAGATCAGGGCCGCGGCCTGCTTCGCCGGCGCCTTGCCGTCGAGCGCGGCCTTCACCCACGGGTCGCTCTCGCCGAGCTCGTCCTTGGCGAACGCGAGCGCGTCCGCCAAGACAGCCTCCTCGAAGTCGCCGTAGATGGGGGCCGGCGAGAAGAGCCTCAGGTTCAGCGATTCGAGCGCGGAGTCCCGGAACTCCTCGTAACGCTTGTCGTTGGGCTTCTGGACCTCCGCGACGTAGCGCACGATCGTCGCCGCGAACTCGGGCAGCTTCGTGCCCGCCATGCGCTGGCGCGCGAGGTACTCCTTGTGCCGCCGGCCGTACTCCACGGCGGTGGAGGCCAGCTTCTCCCACACGTCGCCGTACCGAGCGGAGAGCTTCTTGTCGCCCAGGGTCTTGTCGCGCAGCGCCTTCTCCTCGGCGGACTTCTGGGCCATGAGCTTCTGGGACTGCAGGCCCTCGAGCTGGCCGGTGAACGCCTTGATCGTGTTCTCGAAACTGAAGATGCGGTCCTTCGCGCGGCGGTCCTCCTCGGGGCCAGTCAAGGCGTACGCCTTCAACGCCAGCACGCGCCGCTTGTACTGCTTCAGGAGGTACGGCAGCACCGCGTCGCGCTCGATCACGAGCTCGGCCAGCGTCTTGAGGCGGTCGGTGCGCCCGGGGTGGCCCGTGACGAAGACCAGATCCCCTTCCTTGGCGCCGTCGGCGCTCCACTTGAACCAGTGCTTCACCGGCGCGGGCTTGCCGTCCTCGTAGGCGCGGAAGAACGCGACGTCGAGGTCGTGGCGCGGGAACGTGAAGTTGTCCGGGTCGCCGCCGTAGAACGCGGTCTGCATCTCGGGCGCCATCACCAGCCGGAGGTCCGTGTACTTCTTGAACCGGTACAGCCAGTACTCGCCGCCGTGGTAGAGCTCGACGACGTCGGAGCGCAGGCCCGTCTTCTCCATCGATTCCTTCTCGATGCGCGCCATCTCGCCTTTGCGCTGCTCGTTTTGGACCTTCTCGGGCTGGCTCGAGTCGACGGCCTTCAGCACGCGTTTGGTGACATTCGCCATCGACTGCAGCACGTTGACCTCGAGGTCGGGGCACTTCATCTCTGCTTCCCGCGTCCGGGCGTAGAAGCCGTCCTTCACGAAGTCGCGCTCGGCGGTCGAGACCTTCTGGAGCTGGCCGAGGGCGACGTGGTGGTTCGTGATCAGCAGGCCTTCGGGCGAGACGAACGCGCCCGAGCCGCCGTCGTTGAAGCGGACCGAGGAGAGCCGGACGTGCTCGACCCAGGACTTCGACGGCTTGAACTTGTAGCGCTCGGAGAGCTGCTTGACCGGCAGGTTGTCGAGCGTCCACATGCCTTCGTCGGCGAAGGCGGGAGCGGCGGCGAGAGCGACGGCGGCGGCGAGCATCAGTCTCTTCATTTCTTCTTTCCTCGCATGATGGGCCACGTATGCTTCACGGAGTCCAGGATGTCGGTCGCCACGTCCTCGGCGGCTTCGTCCGTGGCTAAAGCCGTATGCGAGGTGGAGCCGACCCACAGCACCTCGCCGGTGTCGACGTCGACCATGCGGACGGCGACGCCGACGACCGGCTGGATCGTGCGGGTATGCGTTTCCTCGCGGGTGGTGCGGATCGTGTTGTGGCCGATGATCTGGTCTTCCTCGGTCTCGACCCACTGGTCGTCGACCTTCTTGCGGCGCACGACGCGCTTGATGATCGGCTCCTTGCGCACGTCCGACACGGGCACGGTGTAGTGCTCGTGGACGGCCTTCTGGAAATCGGTCACGGACCCGAGGATGAGCGCGTCGACCCCCAGGACCCTGCCGAGCTTGCGCGCGAGCTTCGGGTCGACCGCCCCCGAGACGCTCAGTTTCTGCTCGCTGAGGAGGTCGTCGACCCGGCGGCGCTCGACGACCGAGTAGCCCGCGGCCAGCAGGCGCTTCTCGAAAATGCTGCTCACGAGGGCGCCGGAGCCGCGCTGTCGCGGGAAGTCGTCGAAGCCCAGCACCGCGACGCGCTCGATCTTAGAGAAGTCCGCCGTCGGCTTGAGGACGACGATCGGGCGCCGGGCGCAGCCGAAGAGCGCGGCGGCGAGAAAAAGCGGGAAGGCCCGGGCCCGGCTCATGGGGGGAGCGATTATATTAATATAATCGGCCCGATTGACGAAACGCGACGGGAAGCTCCTCGCCGCTCTCTTCCTGCTGATTGCGGTCCTCTTCGCTCCACTGGTCCTGCGGCCGTGGCTCATGCCGCACAACTTCGGCGACCTGTGGAGCTACCACTACCCGCTGCGGCATCTCACCGCCGCGCGTCTGCAGGAAGGGCAGCTGCCGCTGTGGAACCCCTACATCTTCGCGGGGGTGCCGCACGCGGCGAACCCGCAGGCCCTCCTCTTCTATCCGCTGGCCCAGCTCCACTACTTCCTGCCGCTCGCGTGGGCGTTCAGCCTCGACGCCGCCTTCCACGTGCTGTGGGCGGCGCTCGGGGCGTATCTCCTCCTGCGGGCGTGGCGCCTGCAGGCCGCGGGCGCGGCGTTGCTCGCCGCGGCCTACGCGTTGTCGCCGTTCTTGGTCTACCGCGTGATGCAGGGCGTGCCCACGCACCTGTCGGCGCTCTCGTGGGCGCCGTGGATCTGGCTCGCGGCGCTGAGCCGCCACCCGCTCCCGATGACGCTCGCGTTCGCGCTTCAGGTCCTCTCGGGGCACCCGCAGTTCGCGCTCGTGAACGCGATCGGGCTCGGCCTCTGGGGACTCATCCGCTCCCCGCGGCGCGCGATCGCCTTGGTGCCCGCCGCGACGCTCGGGCTGTTCTTGGCGGCCGCGCAGGTCGTCCCGACGCTCGAGTACCTCAAGCAGTCGGTGCGCGCCGTGTGGAACCCGGGCCTCGCGCTCGGCTACTCCTTCAAGGCCAGTCACCTCCTCACGCTCCTCTGGCCCGCCTCCTTCGGCGACCCCTTCAAGCTCGAGTACCCCTCCGAGTTCTTCGAGATGGCGGGCGTCTACATCGGCCTCGTGCCGGCCGGCTTGGCCGCTTACGGGCTCGCGGGGCTCCGCGGCCGCCGCGCCGCGGCCGCGTGGGCGCTCGTCGGCACGGGGCTCTTCTTCGGCTTCGGCGACAACAACCCCGGCTACCTCGCGCTCCAGAGCGTGCTCAGGCTCGACTTCCTGCGTGTGCCCGCGCGGTTCGGTTTTCTGATCGTCTGGGGGCTCTGGCTCGCCGCGGCGATCGGCTGGCGGCGCCTCGAGCCCTGGAGGCGCCCGCGGGTCGCGGCCGCGCTGCTGGCCGCCACGCTCCTCGACCTGGGGCTCCACGCCCTCCCATGGCTGCGCGCCGAGGACCCCGCGAAGTTCATGGGCTCCCGGCCCGAGATGGCGCGGCTGCTCGCGTCGGGGACCCGGATGGCCACGCACCCCGACATCCTGTCTCCGAACAAGACGATGATGTATCGCGTGCGCAACGCCACCGGCTACGAGGCCTTCTATCCCGCGAGGATCGCGTTCTACATGTTCCGGAGCGAGGGCCAAGCCGCGGCCGACGGGAGCCGGACCTACGTGCGCCGCTGGGACACGCCGGAGATGGCCGCGCTGGGCGTGCGCTTCTACCTGACGCCCGAGAAGCTGCCCGGAGACGCGCGCGGCACCCGACGCGGTGAGCTCTGGGTCTACGAGAATCCGGACGCCGCGCCGCTCGTGTCCGGCACGACCTCGTGGGCCGAGCTCTCCCCCGAGCTCGTCGCGACCGAGGTCCAAGGGCCCTCCGCCCTGGTGGTCCGCCAGGCGTACTACCCCGGCTGGCGCGCCTGGCACGCCGGCACCGAGGTGCCGGTCGCGCTCGCCGAAGGCCTGTTCGCCATGGCGAGCGCGCCGGGACCGGGCGCGCTCCACCTGCGCTTCGCCCCTCCGAGCTTCCGGCTGGGGCTCGTCGTCACCTTGGTCGTCGGGTTCATGCTGCTCGCGATCTGCGAGCTGAGGCTGCGGGCATGGACGTCCTGATCGTCAAGCTGGCGGCGCTCGGCGACGTGCTGCGCACGACGAGCGTCGCGCGGCGCCTCCGCGCCTGCCGGCCGGAGGTCCGCATCGTGTGGGTGACCTCGCGCGCGGCGGCCCCCCTGCTGCAGCGGAACGCCGACCTGGCCGAGGTGCTCGCGCTTGAGGACACGCCGAAGCTGCCGAGGAAGTTCGATCTCGTCTTGAGCCTGGAGGAGGACGCCGCGTGCGCGCGGCTCGCGACGAAGGCGTGCCGCGGCGAGCTCATCGGCGTCTATGAGGAAGGCGGCCTGCGCTACACCCCTTCGAGCGGGCTCTACTACGACATGAGCGCTCTCCACCGGGACCCCGACGGCGGGCTGAAGACGGCCGACCGGCTCAAGGCCGCCAACCGGCTCGGCTACGCGCAGCTGTGGTGCAAGGTGCTCGGGCTGCCGGCGCCCGGCCGCCCGTCGGACCTGCGCCCCGTCCTCGTCTTGTCCGACGCCGAGCGCAAGGCGGCGGCCCGCGGGCTGTGCCTGACCGGCGCCCGCGCGAAGCTCACGCGGGCGATCGGCTTCAACCCGGGCGCGGGCAAGCGCTGGGAGGCCAAGCAGCTCTCCCCCGAGCCGGCCGCCCGCGTCGCCGACGCGCTCGCCGGGCTCGCGAGACCCGTCGTCCTCCTCGGCGGGCCCGAGGAGGCCGAGCGCAACCGGCGCATCCTCGCGCTCGCCCGGAGGCCCTTGGTCGACGCCGGAACGGCGCGCGGGCTCCGCGAGTTCGCCGCCTTGCTCTCGTGGTTCGCCGCGCTGGTGACGACGGACTCCCTCGCCTTCCACCTCGGACAGGCGCTCGGCGTGCCGACCGTCGTCTTGGTCGGGCCGACGTCGGCCTCCGAGCTCGAGCTCTTCGCGCGCGGCACGCACGTGCGGCCCAAGTCCTGCGCCTGCTTCTACAAGCCCGTGTGCGTGACGCCCCCAAGCTGCCTCGACCGCCTGAGCCCCGCGCGCATCGCCAAGACCGTGGAGAGGCTCCTCGCATGAACGAGCCCCGGGTCCTGGTGATCCTCCCTACTTATAACGAGGCGGCGAACCTGGAGCCGCTGCTCGACGCGCTCTACGGTCTCGGCGTGCCGGGGCTCGAGGTGCTCGTCGTCGACGACCAGAGCCCGGACGGCACGGCTCAACTCGCGCGGCGGCTTCGCGAGCGTCGGCCCGGGCTGCGCCTCATCGAGCGCTCCGGGCCTCCGGGCCGCGGCCTCGCGGGCCGCGACGGGTTCCTGTACGCGGTCGAGCGCCCGGAGATCGAGGCGGTCGTCGAGATGGACGCCGACTTCTCGCACCAGCCCCGACACGTGCCCGAGCTGCTCGCCGCGCTGAAGGGCGCCGACATGGCGATCGGCTCGCGGCGCGCGGCGGGAGGGAGGGACCTCGACCGGACGCCGGCCCGGCGGGTGCTCACCTTCTTCGCCAACTTCTACGCGCGCGCTCTCCTCGGGCTGCCGGTGCTCGACACGAACAGCGGGTTTCGGGCGTACACGCGCAAGGCGCTCGCCGCGATCGACCCGGCCACGCTGGCCTCGCGCGGGCCTTCGATCGTGCACGAGGTGCTCTACCGGGCCGCGCGCGCCAAGCTCAACGTGCGCGAGGTGCCGATCGATTTCCTCGACCGCAAGGCCGGCGAGTCCAAACTGTCTTTGGCGCGCCTCGCGGCGGGCTACTTCTGGATCTTGCGGCTGACCGCGGACCGGCTCGCGCGCGTCTTTCGCCGGGCGCCCAAGGCGGAGCGCAAGTGAGGCTCCGCTGCGATCTGACGGTCAACGAAGGCAAGCGGCGGCTGGTGCTCGTGCCCTACGAGTCGGAGACCCGCGAGACGCTCGCGCTCCGTCTGGCCGCGATGGTGCTCTTCTTCGACGACGCCCCGGTCGCCGAGCTCTCGGCCAAGCATCCCGCCCTCGCGGACCAGGAGTACCGGCCCGACTGCGTCGCGCTCGACGAAAGCGGCCGCGTGAAGCTGTGGGTGGAGGCGGGGAAGACGACCGCCAACAAGCTCGACAAGGTCACGCGCCGCTACCCGGACGCCAAGATCGTCGTGCTCACCGCCAACGAGCACCACGCCCGACAGATGCGCCAGGTCGTCGACGACAAGGTGCCGCGCTCCAAGCTCCTCGAGATCTGGTCCTTCCGGAAGGACGATTTCCGGCAGTGGCACGACGCCCTCCGCGAGGACACCTACGTGGTCGGCGAAGCCGACGGCATCTCCCTCAACCTCGTCATCAACGACGTCCCGCTCGCCGTCGACCTGGTGAAGTTCTGATTCCCTGAGACGGCCGTTCTCGCCCCCGCGGTTCTGGAGCGCGAGGGCAGCGCGCCGAGCCCGCACGCCTCAGGCGCTCCGGCGCCGCGCGCGCTACACTACCGCCATGGGGTCGGAAGCCGTGGACCGCGGGAGCGAGCCGGGGGGCTCGCTCCCGCGGGACGGAAAGCGGCGAAGGCCTCGAACGATTTCGGGCCGCCCGGGGAAAACGCCAAGCCATGGTCTCCCGGGCGGCTCTCGCTCTCCTGCGCGTTCCCCATATGATCGAACGCGTGTAGCACCCCTCTCCCCCGCGCTCGGGCGCGGGGGAGAGGCCCTCTATCGCCCCGCGAAGTGAAGCAAGTAAAGTGGGGACAGTCCCCACTTTACTTACTTTACTTCGGGTCGACGGTGGCCTGGAGGAAGTGGCCTTTCTTCATCGCGACGGCCCGCGTGGCCTGCGGATCGGCTCCGGGAAGTGATCGAGACGCAGCGAGAGGAAGGCGTAGGGTTCCCCGTCTGCCTGGGCGAAGGACGGGCCGGCCAAGGCCAGCGCGAGGAGCGCTTCGGCGATCATGCCTCGTGGATACCGGGCGCGGCTCGGACGAGCCTGGGAACCCCGGCCCCGGCCGCTGGGCCCCTACATCGCTTCGCGATGTTAAGCAAGTAAAGTGGGGACTGTCCCCACTTAACTTAGTTCGGCGTCGGCGTCGGTGGATTGGGCGACCGGTTCGTGGAACGGTTGCCGCACGAACGTCCAGAAATGGAGGAGGCGCAGGCGCTCGTTCGCGTACCACAGCGCCATCGCCAGGGACACGAGCGCCGCGATCCCGTAGCCGTAGCCGTACGCCAGGAGACCCATCCGCAGCGTCGCCTCCGTGCACACCGCGTTCAGCAGGCAGAACACCGCCGAGATCTTCAGCGCCTCGCCTTGGTGGTCGAAGTAGAGCAGGATGTTCATCAGGATCACCGCCCCCGCCTGGATGAACGCCGAGTACATCCCGAGCCGCAGCACGCTCAGGTGCATCGGGTCCATCCGGAACACGAGCACGATCCACGGCGCCACCAGGATCGCCAGCACCGTCACGATCCCTTGGACCGTCGCCACGCGCTTGAGGCTGAAGCGCAGGCTTTCGACGATCCCGCGCCGGCGGCGCTCGAGCGCGGCGAGCCCCTCCTGGCGCTGGATCGAGACGAAGTAGTCGTGGTACTTCTCGAAGAAGTCGGTCTCCACCAGCAGGAAGAAATAGACGAGGGCCGGCAGGATCGTCATGTACGATACGAACATCGGCGTGTCGTAGATCGGCGCGTAGCGAAGCCGCGGGTCGAGCCACTCGCCTTCGCTCGACGCCCAGAACTGGAACTTGTCGATCCAGATGCCGAGGTTGTAGAAGAAGCCGATGCCCGCGAGCCGCGGGTGGAGCTTGAAATAGGAGAGCCAGTTGTGGTCCCGCGGCTCCCAGTAGCCGAACTCCTTGAGCATCGCCCCGACCAGCGTGACGAGGACCACCGCCTGCCCGAGCACGAAGCCCGCGAAATACCCGGAGAGGCCCTGGGCGCGCCCGAGCGTGAACGCGGCCGGGAGGCTGACCGCGGCCCCGAGGAGGAAGGCCCGGCTCACCAGCCAGTAGTTCTGGGCCGCCGACAAGAATATCATCGCGAGCCACATCCCCACCGCGAGCGCGTAGAGCAGGAAGGCGTTGAGGCGCATCCCCCAGTCGACCGCGAGGCCCGAGAAGAACCATAAGACGAAGGGACTCCAGACCGCGAGGTTGATCACGTACGCGGAGAAGAAGCTCGCCACGAAACTCGTGACGTGCCCGCGGTAATACTCGTCGGCGACGTAGCGCGTCAGGACCAGATACGAAGGGCCGACCGTGAGCAGCGAGAAGGCGTAGCCGTAGGTGATGAGGCTCTGCAGGTACGCCAGACCGCGATCGGTCAGGTTGTCGTAGGACAGGTTCTGGACGAAGACGACGAGCAGGACGGTCAAGAGGAACGGACCGGCAGTGATGAGCGTCGAGAAGCCGAAGGCCTTCACCGTGCTGGTGTAGTCCTCGCCGCTCAGCAGCTTCTGAAGCCGGAACCCGATTCCCGCCATGTCAGCGCATCATGTGCTCGTAGAGGTTGAGATACTTGCTGATCAGGTCCGCCTGATCGTAGAACGTCCGCGTGCGCGCGCGCCCGGCCTCCGACATCGCGTTCCAGAGGGTCGAGTCGGTGAGAAGCCGGACCACGGCGCGCGCGGTCTCCTCCGGATGGGCGACGCCCGTCAGGATGCCGCTCGGTCCGATGCGGCGGTCGTCGGGGGTCCGGCCCTCGAGCATCTCGCGGCAGGCGCCGACGTCGGTCGCCACGACGGGCAGCCCGATCGCGTTCGCCTCCAGCAGCACGTACGGCTGCGCCTCGGAGAGGCTCGTGAGGACCACGAGGTCGATCTTCGAGTACCAGTCGCGCATGTCGACCTTGCCGACGATCTTCAGGCGCGACTCGAGGCCGAGCCCACGGATCAGGTCGCGGCACTCCTCGGTGTACTCCGGCT
>JACQPK010000133.1 GCA_016207565.1 Elusimicrobiota bacterium | reverse complement strand
ACGCAAATAAGCAACGGCTTGGGGAAGGAAGAATAGTTCAAATGAACTCAGTTTCTCCTTCCCCAAGCCCCGAAAACAGAAACAGTCCGGCGGGCTTGGGGACGTCCTAAGGGGTGACCGCATGAAAGGAAGGATCTTCGGCTCCTGGGAGGGCAAGCCGCTCGACGCGGCGCTGGCCGCCTGCCGGGACTTGGTGGAGGACACGGACTTCCCGACCGTCAAGCGGTGGCGCCAGGGGGGCGGGAAGGTCGCGGGGCACTTCCAGGTCTACTTCCCGGAGGAGCTCGTCCATGCCGCCGGGCTGCTCCCCTTCAAGGTGCGCGGCGCCCCGCTCGAGCCGGCCGACGCCGACTCGCACTTCGGCTCGTACCTATGCTCGATCCTCAAGACGTCGCTGCAGGCCGCGCTCAGCCGGAACGTCGAGCTGGACCTGTTCGTCTCCCATCCCATCTGCGACGCGGCGCGCAACCTCGCCGCGATCTGGGGGCGCAACTTCGACTACCCCTGCCAGATACTCTACCTCCCCCAGAACCCGACCTCGCGCCACAGCGCCGAGTACCTGCGCGGCGAGTACGAACGCCTCCTGCGCGCGGTCGAGGCGCTGGCCGGCCGCAAGGTCGCCCAGGACGACCTGCGGCGGTCCATCGCCGTCTTCAACGAGAACCGCGCGCTCCTGCGCGAGCTCTACGACTTGAAGCGCGAGGCGCCCTGGCAGGTATCGGCGGAGGACGCCTACTGCCTCGTCTCGGCCGGCGGGCTCATCCCGCGCGAGGAGCATAACGACCTCCTGCGCGCGGTGCTCCCCCGGCTGCGCGAGCGCGCATCCAAGCCCCAGGACCGCACGCGCGTCGTCTTCGAGGGCGCCTACTGCGAGCAGCCCCCCCTCGACCTGGTGCGCATGCTCGGGCGGACCTGCTACGTCGTCGACGACGACTTCCTCATCGGCCTGCGCTACCTGACCGAGGACGTCGACGCGGGCCCGGAGCCCCTCCTCGACCTGGCGCAGGCGTACCTCGACCGCTCGACGTACAGCCCCGTGCAGCACGACGACCGCAAGCCGAAGGAGCGGATGCTGCTCGAGCGGGTCAAGCAGGCGGGCGCCGACGCAGTGATCGTCGCCGCGGCCAAGATGTGCGAGCCGGGGCTCGAGGAGCAGGTCGCCTACACGGCCGCGCTCGACGAAAAGCGGATCCCCTTCTTCGTCACCGAGTTCGAGGAGAACATGACGTCCTTCGAGCAGCTCGAGACCCAGGTCGAGACCTTTCTGGAAAACCTGATGTTCGCGTGAGGCCGGCCATGGAAACGAAAGAGCCGCAGCCCGAACTCGTCGGCCGGGGAAACCGCGACGGCGCGCAGCTGTTCCGCGAGTGGTTCGAAGGCCTGACCGCCACGGCGGAGCAGGGGGGCCAGGCCGCCTACGTCTTCGTCATGGGAAGTCTCAACGAGATCCTCAAGACCTTCGACCTGCCCGTCGTATTCCCGGAGATCAACTCGCTGCAGACCGCGGTCCGCCGCGTCGCCCACGAGTACCTCGACGAAGCCGAGGACCTCGGCTACTCGCCGGACATCTGCGGCTACGTGAAGGCGGACGTCGCGCTGCAGCACCGAGGCGGGGTCCACCCGATGGGCCGCGTCCCCAAGCCGAGCCTCGCGGTCCTGACCAACGCCTGCAACACCTACATCAAGTGGGGCGAGATCTGGGAGCGCATGTACCAATGCCCGGTCTTCACGATGGATATTCCGGGGACCCGGCAGGCCGGGCAGGCGTCCCGCCCGGGCGAGCGGGACTTCGAGAACGACCGGCGCTACGTCGAGGCGCAGCTCCGGGAGCTGATCGTCCTCTGCGAGAAGGTCACCGGCCGCGCCTTCGACATCGACAAGCTCCGGGAGATCATGCGCCACGCCAACGCGATGAGCGCGGGCTGGAAGCGGGTGATCGAGCTCAACCGAAGCCGGCCGTCCTTGTTCAACGCGCTCACCGACGGGACGATCTACCTCGGTGTCGCCAACGGGTTCCGCGGGACCGAGACCGGCGCCCGCTACTTCCGGGAGCTGGTGGAGGAGATGGAGTTCAAGGCCGAGCACAAGATCGGCACGCTGACCGATGAGAAGCACCGGCTCGTCTTCGTCGGCGTCCCCTGCTATCCGATCTTCCGCCGCTTCAACGAGCTCTTCACGCAGTGGGGCGGCACGTTCGTGAACTCGACGTACCTCTGGTTCGCGTCGGGCGGCACCAACCTCGGGCACCAGTACGACCTGTCTAGGCCGCTCGAGAGCCTCGCCGAGGGCGTGCTCATCAGCGTCCGGGACGCGATGGACAGCATGTTCCACCACGACCGGATGCTCGAAGATATCCTCGAGCCGTTCCACGTGGACGGGATCATCTACCATCCGATCAAGAGCTGCCGGACGGTCTCGACGGGGCTGGCCGACAGCCGCCGCCACCTCAGCCGCCGCGTCCCGGTCGACTCCCTCTTCATCGAGTCCGACCTGATGGACAAACGCGTGGTCTCGGAGGCGCAGATGAAGAACCGCATCGACGCCTTCTTCGAAGGGCTCAACTCGCGGCGGGAGCGGGAGAAGGCGGCGCGCGTCTCTTACTCGGGAGACTCATGGCATACGGAGAGGGCGTAGACGTCGTATCGACGCAGACCAAGGCCGTCATCATCGACGAGGCCAAGAGGATCGTGGGGCGAGCCCTCATCGACACCGGCGCCAACGTCGTGCTCGCCGCCGAGCACGCCTTCGACAAGGCGCTGGAGTCCGCCCGGCTGGAGGACGACGAGGTCGAGTACGTCATCGGCACGGGCTACGGGCGCTACCGCGTCACCTTCGGCAACGCCCAGGTGACCGAGATCAGCTGCCACGGCCGGGGCGCGAGCCACATGTTCCCCGGCACCCGCACGGTCGTCGACATGGGCGGCCAGGACACGAAGGCGATCCGCGTCGGCCCGGCCGGCGAGATCCTCGATTTCTGCATGAACGACAAGTGCGCCGCCGACACCGGCCGGTTCCACGGCGCGGCGGCCGCGGCGCTCTCGATCCCGCTGGGGGACTTGGGCGCCACCGCGCTGCGCTCCACGAAGACGGTGCGCATCAGCACGACGTGCACCGTCTTCGCCGAGTCCGAGGTGCTCGCCTGGCTCGGCAAAGGCAAGAAGATCGAGGACATCCTCTGGGGCGTCCACCAGTCGATCGCGATGCGCTCGGCCGGGCTGGTCCGCCGGGTCGGCGTCGAGGAGCAGGTGACCTTCACCGGCGGCGTCACCAAGAACGCCGCGATGATCAAGGCCCTCGAGGAGAAGCTCGGCACGCGCTTAAACGTCGGCCCGGACTCGCACTTCATGGGCGCGCTCGGCGCGGCGCTCTTCGCGCTCGACCACATCGCGTCAAGCCGCGCCCCGCACGACGGCGCGGCCCGGGAGGTGAAGGCATGAAGGCGACCGCCGGCATCGACATCGGCTCGACGTACACCAAGGCGATCCTGCTCGATCCCGACGGGCGGATCCTGGCCAAGCGCATGCTCCCGACCGGATTCCGGCTCGACGCCGTCGCGCGGGAGGCCTTCGAGGCCTGCCTCGCGGCCGCGTCGCTCGAGCGGGCGGACGTCGGCTACGTGATCGCCACCGGGATGGGGCGGCACCAAGTCGAGTTCAAGGACCTCCACGTCACCGACCTCACCGCGGCCGCGCGCGGCGCGGCCTTTTTGTTCCCCGACACGCGCACCGTCCTCGACGTCGGCGGCCAGACGATGAAGGCGAGCCGCCTGGACGACCGCGCGAAGGTCGTCTCCTTCCGCCTCAACGACAAGTGCGCGGCGGGCACCGGCGCGTTCCTCGAGAAGACCGCCCGCTACATGGGCTTCTCGACGACCGAGATCGGGCCCCTCATGGCCACCTCCAAGGAGCCGGTGCCGATCTCGGGCGTGTGCGCGGTGTTCGCAGAGTCCGAGGTGATCAACCACCTCTCCCAAGGGGCCCCGCCCGCCGACATCATGCAGGGCGCCATCGCCTCCTTGGTCGGGCGCTCGGTGCAGCTCATGCGGCGGGTCAAGGGCGAGCCCGAGTTCACGCTCATCGGGGGCATCCTGCGCTTCGAGTCGATGGCGCGCGCCGTCCGGGAGCAGCTCAAGTGCGAGGTCAACGTCCCGGAGAGCGAGCTCGTGCAGTACGTCTCGGCGCTGGGGGCCGCGCTCTTGGCCCGTCTCCGGCTGCAGGCCCAGGCTCAAGACCGGATGGCGGCCGCGTGACCGAGCCCGACTGCCCGACGCCCCCGCACGACGACGCGCTCACTCCCGATCCGCGACTCCTCGCCGAGGGCTGGACGCGCCGCTTCCTGGCGGCCGGCGACCGCGCGGAGGAGGGCATGGCGCTCTATCGGTCGTTGGGCTTCGAGGTCCGCGCGGAGCGGCCTTCTCCCGAGGACCTCGGGCCCGACTGCAAGGGCTGCGCGAAGGCGGCGTGCGAAGAGTACGTCATGATCTACACCCGGCCCAAGGGAGCGGCCCGCTGATGGACCGCAAGGACTTCAACTTCTCGACCGAGCTCCGGGTCCGCCTGCCGGAGACCGACGCGTTCGGCATCGTGTTCCACGCCAACTTCTTCATCTACTTCGACGTGGCTCGCGTAGACTACCTGCGGAACCTCGACGCCCTCCGCTTCATCTCGCCCGCCTACGCCCGCAACAACGCGCTGGTCCACGCCGACGCCGACTTCCGGTCGCCGGCCCGCTTCGACGACGTGCTGGTCGTCCACGCCCGGATCCCCGAGTTCAAGACGAGCTCCTTCACCTTCGAGTTCCTGACCCTTCACAAGGCGGAGAACCGCGTCGTTGCCACCGGCAAGACCACCTTGGTCGTCGTCGACGAGAAGACCTGGAGGCCCGTGCCCGTGCCGGAGGAGTTCCGCGCCCTCGTCCGCAAGTTCGAAGGCCCAAGCCTCATCGACAGGAAGAGCCCATGACCACCCCGATGACGAAGCGCCCCGAGACCCCGACGCTCCCCAAGACGGTGCACGCCTGGCGGATGGAGAGTCCTTGGACCAAGGACAAGGAGACCGGCCGCGCGACCGAAGGCCGACTCGCGCGCGTCGAGCTCCCGCTGCCCGAGCCCGGCCCCGGCGACATCGTCGTCGAGGTCGCCGGCTGCGGCGTCTGCCACACCGACCTGGGCTTCTTCTACGACGGCGTGCCGACGGTGAACAAGCCGCCGCTCGCGCTCGGCCACGAGCTCAGCGGCACGGTCGTGGGCGGCGAGCCCGCGTGGCTCGGCCGAGAGGTGATCGTGCCCGCGGTGCTGCCCTGCCGGAGCTGCTGGCTCTGCAAGACGGGCCGCGGCAACCGCTGCCTGGCGCAGAAGATGCCCGGCTCGAGCCTGGGCGCGCAGGGCGGGTTCTCGAGCCACATCGTCGTCCCGGCCCTCGACGTCTGCCCCGTGCCGGACCGCAAGGGGATCCCGCTGGCCACGCTCGCCGTCGTCGCGGACGCGGTGACGACGCCCTACCAGGCGGCGCTGCGCGCGGACCTGCGGCCCGGCGACCACGTGGTCGTGGTGGGCGCCGGCGGCGGCGTGGGCGTCTACATGACGCAGATCGCCAAGGCGCTCGGCGCGGCGACGGTCGTCGCCGTCGACGTCGACCGCGAACGGCTCGACCGGGCGCTGCAGCACGGCGCCGACGCCGCGATCGACGCGAAGGGGAAGACGCCCGAGGAGGTCCGCAAGGAGCACGGCGCGCTCCTCAAGGGCCGGGGCCTGCCGAACTACGGCTGGAAGCTCTTCGAGGTCAGCGGCTCCAAGCCCGGCCAGGAGACCGCGCTCGCGCTCCTCTCGTTCACGGGGACGCTCGTCGTCGTCGGCTTCAACCTCGCGAAGGTCGAGTACTCGATCTCGCGCCTCATGGCCTTCGACGCGCAGATCATCGGGACGTGGGGCTGCCTGCCGGAGCGCTACCCGGCCGTGCTGGGCCTGGTGACGTCCGGGCACGTGCAGGTCGACCCGTTCGTCGAGCTGAGGCCCATGAGCTCGATCGTCGAGACGTTCGCGGAAGCGCACAAGGCCGGCTCGCCCAAGAGGCGGGTCGTCCTGACGCCGGATTTCTAGGAGGGGGTATGGCTCTCGATTGGCTGCCGCGCGACGGCGCGCTCAAGGACCACGGGGTCGGCGGGGAGGCGTACTGGGGACGGCTGGACGATCCCCCCTGCGTCGTCTTCGAGAAGCGGCCGCTCAAGCGGCCCGACGGAGCCGAGGTGCCCGGCCTCTTCACCGCCTGGGTCACGCTGAACAACCCGAAGCAGTTCAACTCCTACACGACCACGATGGTGAAAGGCGTGACCGCGGCGTTCACCAACGCGGGCCTCGACCGGGGCGTGGTCGCGGTCGTCTTCACCGCCGTGGGCGAGAAGGCGTTCTGCACCGGCGGCAACACGAAGGAGTACGCAGAGTACTACGCGACGCGCCCCAGCGAGTACGGCCACTACATGGACCTCTTCAACGGGATGGTGGACGCCATCCTCAACTGCAAGAAGCCGACGATCTGCCGGGTCAACGGCATGCGGATCGCCGGCGGCCAGGAGATCGGCATGGCCTGCGACCTGACGGTCGCCTCCGACCTCGCCGTCTTCGGCCAGGCCGGGCCGAAGCACGGCTCGGCTCCGGACGGCGGCTCGACGGATTTTCTCCCGTGGTTTTTGACGATGGAGGACGCGCTGTGGAACTGCGTCTCCTGCGAGATGTGGTCGGCCTACAAGATGCTGCGGAAGGGCCTCATCTCGAAGGTCCTCCCGGTGCTGAAGAAGGACGGCCGCTTCCTGCGGAACCCGCAGGTCCACCTGGACTACGTCCTCGACGGCGAGCTCGTCTACGGCGAGCCGAAGACGGGCGCCGAGCTCGAGCAGGCCCGCGCGAGGATGCAAGGCGCCTCCGTCGATTTCGAGCTCCTGGACCAGGGCGTCTCCGACATCGTGTGGCGCTTCGCGAACCTCTTCCCCGGCTGCCTCATGAAGTCCATCGACGGCATCCGCGCGAAGAAGAAGTTCTTCTGGGACCAGATGAAGCTGCCCAACCGCCACTGGCTCGCGGCCAACATGAGCGGCGAGGCCTTCCTCGGCTTCGGCGCCTTCAACTCGAAGAAGCTCACCGGCTCCGACGTGATCGACTTCGTCCGCTACCGCCAGCTCGTGGCCGAGGGGCGTCCGCTCGACGAGTCGTTCTTCGAGGAAGTCCTGGCCAAGCCGCGGGCGTCGGCGGCGGCCTAGGGGGCGGCATGGGAGCGGCGACCGACATCCTGCAAGCGGAGCACCGCAACATCGAGCGCATGCTCATCGTGCTCGAGGGGCTTGGCCGGAAGTTGCCCGGCGGAGGCGTGCCGGCCCCGGACCTGGAGGACGCCGTGCGCTTCGTCCGCGAGTACGCGGACAAGCTGCACCACGGCAAGGAAGAGGCGATCCTCTTCGCCGAGATGGAGAAGGCCGGCTTCCCCCACGACGCCGGCCCGATCGCCGTCATGCTCGCCGAGCACGAGGAGGGGCGTGCCTACGTCCGCGAGCTGGCGGCGGCGGCCGAGCGGCTGAAGTCCGGCGGCGAGGCCGGCGGCGCCGCGGCCTTCGCGGCGGCGCGTTACGTCGGGCTCCTGCGCGAGCACATCCAGAAGGAAGACACCTGCCTCTACCCGATGGCCAACGAGCGCTTCACGCTCGAGCAGCAGCGCCGCCTGGAGGCGGCGTTTCTGGACGTCGACGCGAAGACGGGATTTAGGGCGATCGGGGAGCTGCTCGCGCTCCTCAAGCGCCTCGAAGGCGTCTACGGCGCGACGCCCGCGCGGTAGCGCCGCGTTCTGCCGGAGCGATTCCGCGCCCCTGATATGAATTTCGCGACCATCCGAACCGCCGACAAGAGGACGGCCAAGCCGGCGGAGGCCTGGAGGCGCGCCTTGCTGGAGGCCGGATGCGCCGCCGAGACTTTCAAGTCCGCCTTCATCTGCCTCCTGTGCCTTCCCCCGGCTCTTTGCGCGGCGTCCCAATGCCCGCCGAGCGACGTCTGCGAGGTCACGGCGCGGGTCCTCTCCGTCCGCGAGGGGCCCGCTGATGAGGAGGGCATCTCTATCCTCCACGTGAGGATGCGGATACGCTCGGTCGGCCGAATGGTCGAGAAGAGCCGATTCTCTCCCCCGGCCCAGACCTGCGCCGAGGCCTACAAGAAGGGGATGAAGGTCGAGATCAACAGGCTCAAGGGCGCCGGCAAGGGATTGAAGGGCTCCGGCGACGACCCGCGCGCGATCGAAGGGTTCAGGCCCGGCGCGGTCCTCCGCGGTGAGATGCGGTACGGGTGCGACGAGAAAATGACCTGGTACGATTTCGAGAACGTCGTTGTCCTTTCCCTGGACTCCGCCGGCCAGCGGAAATCCTCAGCTAAACCAGACGACATGTGCCTCGGCCACCAGCCGGGTCGCCCGGAGGTCAAGGTTGCGGGCATCTATTCGTGCGTGAACGATGCGGGGAGGCGGGTCTTCGAGGTCGCCTACGCCGCGGAGGATACGGGTTGGGACTACTACGGCCCGGAGCGCCGGCACATCGCCAGGTGCGCCGCCCTTTCCGACGAGCCGCCGACCAAAGCATGCTCGGAAATGAGCGCCTACTCCTGCGACCGGGAGAGGAGCGTGGATCCCGCTCTGTGCGGGCGCGGGGACAGAGTGTATCTCGCGTGCGGCTGCGGCTGTTGCGGCGGGGTCGAGCCGCTGCGGCAGTGCCTCTACCATTCCAAGGGCGACGATCCGAAGAAGATCATCGAAGAGGATCTAGCGGCGGCCAAGAACCCTGCCTGCGCGATGGCGGGCTGCAGCCGCGGCATAGAGTACCTCTGGTGCGACTAAGGAAGGAACTCCGGGAACGCACCGGCTGCGGGTGGATTCGTCGGGAAAAAGGTGGCTTATCCCGCTCAAGCCTGGCGGCGCTACCGCTCGATCAGCGCCTGAAAGACCGCGTTTAAGCCCTGGGCGTCGGCCAGCGCGGCGGGATCGAGGCCGACGGCGGCCGGGTCCCACATGAGGAAGGGGTGCATCTGGTCGCCGCCCAGGCCGCCGTGCTGCGAGGCGAGGGTGTAGTTCTCGTTGTAGTCGAGCGTGCGCTCGCCGTCGTAGGGGGCGAAGATCACGATGTCGCCGGACTCGTCGATCGCCAGGTAGCGCTCCACCTGCGCGCGCAGCGCCACGGGGGAGGCCAGCGCGTCGGCGTACTGGGCGATGGGGTCGGCGGCCTTCCCCAGCAAGCGGACTCCGGGGCCGTCGCGGACCGCGACCATGCCGACGCCGGGATGGTCGGCCAGCCGGCGCAGGAGCCCGGGGTAGCGCCGCTCGAGCTCGGCCGCGTCGAGATGGCCGGCGGTGTTGCGCACGTAGATGTTCCCCAGCGAGTAGACGTGGGCGAACACGAGCTCGCCGGGGCGGGCCGCGGGGTTGGAGGCCCGGGCCAGCTCGTCGACCCACTCCTGCGGGCGCTTGCCGAACCTCCGGATGAAGTTGTCGGTCTTCGTCTGCCCGTGGTCGGAGAAGATCACGAGGCGCGCGCCGTGCTCTTTGGCCGCGCGGGCGATCTCGCCGATCGCGGAATCGATCCGCCGCATGGCCTCGGCGACCTCGGGGGCGTCCGTCCCGTAGTAGTGCGCGCGTTCGTCGACGCTGGAGAAGTCGGCGAAGACGACCGGCGCGCGGTTGCGGATGGCGCGGCGCACGCCCTCGAGCGCCACCGGGCTGAAGACCCGGTCGATCAGGGCCAAGAACAGCGGCGCCTTCTTGTCTTTCTCCGTGGTGAACCCGGCCTTCTGGAAATCGCGGGCGAGCTTCGCCTTGTCGGAGAGCACCTGCCCGGTGATCCAGCCCGGCGGCAGGCCGTGCCGGAGCCGGTAGCGGACGAAAAGCGGGTAGGCCCCGGCGACCTGGCCGAGGACGGCCTCGATCTTCCCGTGCTGCTCGGTCTCCTCCATGAAGATCCGGTTGACGTTGGTCCCCGTGCCGCCGCCGGAGAGCTCGCTCAGGTGGACCTCGCCGCCGTGGAGCAGGCCCGCGTGGCCCGGGAGCGTGCGCTCGTAGTCGTTGGCGACGACCGGCTTGTCCTGCGCCTTGCTGAACCACTCGTTGCCCGGGATGCGCTTGCCGTAGAAGACCTGGACCATCACGGCCATGGTCACGGTGGGCAGGCCGTTGAGGTACGGGCTCGCGCGGTAGCCGCCGGCGCCGAGGAGCCTTGCGAGGTTCGGCGCCTCGCCGCCTCTGACCGCCCGGAGCAGGTTGCGGTAGCCGAGGCCGTCGATCTGGATGAGGGCCAGCGTGCTCCGCTTCTTCCGCTTGCCGGCGGGAGCGGCGACGGCCTTGGCCGCCCCGACCGCGGGCACCTCGCCGGCCGACCAGTCGAGCTGGGTCGCGGTTCCCGCGCCGTCGAAGACGGCGGGGCCTTCGGCGTCGCCGGTAGCCGCGGCGCCGTCGCCGACGGCGCCGACCACGAGCGAGATGAGGCCGAACAGAAGCGCGCGTTTCATGTGGGGCAAGACGCACGATAGCAGCCGCGCGAGCTCCGGACGAAGGGCCCTCGAGGCCCCGTCCGCGAGATAAGCGACCCTTTCCATAATAGGCCCTTCGCTCTACGAGATGGATCGAGGACACCCGCTCCGGGCCTGTCCCAGTGCCGATCAGTGCTTCGCGGCAGAGTCCCCGGTCCCGGCGGCCGCCGGGACCCTTGCCCCGGGCGGAGCGGCGCGAGACCCCTATACTCGGGTCGAATGCTCCTCCTATTGCTCGCCGCGGCGCTCCAGGGCCCGTCCGCCTGGGCCGCCGAGACCGTCGACTTCGATCAAGGCTTCGATCTCTCCCGCCAGCTCTCGGAGCTCCGGTCCCGGCCCGTCCCGCCGGCGCCGCCGGCAGGACCCGCGCGCCCGGGCGCCGTATTGGGCGAGCCGCTCGATCCCTCGTTGGTCACGCTCGGCGACGACATCAAGCCCCGCGCCAAGGCGGACTGGCAGCGGCGCATCAAGGCCAACGGCGGCAAGGCCGCGCTCGCGCCGCTCGGCCCCATCGACCCGGCCAAGAAGCTCATGGTCTTCATCCCGGGCATCGGGCTCAACTTCCAGGACGCCCACGCGCTCGCTCGGGCCGAGGACAGCTACCAGGTCGTGTTCGCGATCTACAACCAGCGGCTCGCGCTCGCCACGCACGGCGAGCAGGTCGCCACGGCGCTCGAGGCCCTGGTCCGCTACCGCGCGGACCTGGCCCGCGCGAGGGGGCTCGCGGCCGACCGCGAGCTGCGCCTCCTCGGGCACAGCTACGGCGGGCTGGTCGGGCAATTGGCCATCGGCCGCCTCGTGGAGCGCGGGCTCGTCCACTCCGGGCCGGACGCCCTGCTGCCGAAGGTGCTCTTCGTCTGCATCGACGCCGGCTGGCGCGGCTTCGACGCGCCGTGGATCTTCGCGCTGCCGGGAATCAAGCACTTGGCCGGCGAGGTCCTGCCCCGGCTTCCCCTGCCGAAGAAGGCGACGCGCAGCGCGCTCACGGTGATGAACCGCACGAGCTCGATGAACGCCGTGCTCGCTCTCCGGTTCCCCGAGAACGTCACGGTGGAGCTCGTGAACATCCCGACGCCGCCACCGCGCAAGCGGCTCGAGCCGGTCGACGGCTGGCTCTCGAGCGAGCTTGGGCCGGGCGAGCTCGAGCGCCTGTGGAGATTCCTGCGCGCGCCGAGCGGCGACGGCAACCGCCTCGACGCCTGGGCCCTGGGGCCGCTCGTGCGCCAGCAAGGGCTCCAGCAGCTCTGGGCCACGCTCGAGCGCGACGTGGACTTCGCCGCCCGCCGGGCCGAGCTCTACGAGGCGGCGGTCCGGTCGAAGTCGCTTGCGGAGTTCCGCGAGCGCTACGACGAGGTGATCCTTCGGGTCGTGGACACGTTCCAGGGGCAGCACACCCAGTTCATGTGGACGGACCCGGCCTTCATGCCCTGGCTGCGCGGGCGGCTCGCCGCTTGGCCCGACGCCTCCTAGCCTGGATTTGGTCTGCATCGGCATCGTCCGTTTGACTTTGCCGAGGCGGCAGGCTAATCTTAGGAGCGGCAACGATGGAGCGCACCCTCGCCGTGCTCAACGAGCTGGTCCGAGACCGAGTCATCGAGAAGTACGCGATCGGAGGAGCGATGGCAGCGGTCTTCTACGCGGAACCGGTCCCGACCTATGACCTCGATGTCTTCGTGCTCCTGGCCCCGCCGCAGGGACCGATCGTGTCCTTGCGTCCCATCTACGAGTACCTGAGGCAAAAGGGATTCAAGGAATCCAAGGAGCACGTCCTGGTGGAGGGGATCCCGGTCCAGTTCATCCCCGCCTACAACGCGCTCGTCGAGGAAGCCGTCGAAAAGGCGGGCTCAAAGGCTTACGGCGAGCGCCGAACACGGGTGATCCGCCCCGAGTACTTGATGGCGATCATGCTCCAGACGGGCCGCAGCAAGGACAAGCTGCGCATCGCGCAGTTCCTTGAAAGCGTTGCCTATGATAAGAACGCCTTGCGGGACATCCTCAAGAGACACGGCCTAAGCGCCGCGTGGGAGAAATTCCTCAGGGGGCTCGGTGCGTAAGCCGATTCGCGGTCACGTCGCGCCGGCGCTGGAGCGCGTCCTGAGAGCTAAGCAGCGCAGGAGAAGAGCCTTGGCGCGGCTGCCGATTGAAGAGAAGGTGCGGATCGTCGTCGCCCTTCAAAAGACCGCCAACGATATTCGGCGCATGGCCGGCCGCCCGGTGCTGCCGGAGTGGCGTCTCGACCTCTAGGGCCTACCGCTCCCAGTTCGGCTTGCGCTTGGCCAAGAACGCCGCGCAGCCTTCGACCGCGTCGGGGGTCTTCATGAGCTCGCGCAGGTAGCACTCCTCGGCCGCCTGGAGCTTGGCGGAGAAGTCGTCGGGGTGCAGCCGCCGCAGCAGCTTCTTGGAGAGCTTGAGCGAGCTGCGGCTCAGCCCCGAGAGCCGCGAGAGGTACTTCTCGCAGTCGGCCTCGAAGGACTCGGCGGGGAAGACGCGGCTGGCGAGGCCCAAGCGGAGAGCCGACTCCGCGTCTATGGCGCGCCCGCTCAATAGGAGCTCGCGCGCCGCGGCGGCCGGGATCAGCCCCGGCAAAAGCACCATCGCGACGGGCGCGAAGACGCCGAGCTGGATCTCCGGCTGCCCGAACTGGGCGTTGGCCGAGGCCAAGACGACGTCGGCGGGCAGCACCAGCTCGCAGCCGCCGCCCAGCGCGGCGCCGTCGACGAGGGCCACGACGACACCCTCGAAGGCGGCGAGCCTGCGGAGCGCGCCGTGGAACACTGAAAGCATCCGCTCCACCTTCTCCGGCAGGTGGTCGCCGACGTCGGCGCCGGCGGAGAACGCCTTGCCGCGGCCGCGGAGAACGAGGATCGAGGCGCCTTGCGCCTGCTCCAGCGCGGCGCCGATCTCCTCGAGCATCGCGATGTTGAGGATGTTGAGCGGCGGCCGGTTCAGGGTCAGCGTGAAGACCCCGTCGGCCGAGCTCGTCTCGATCGTCTGAAAGGTCGCGGGTGCGGTCATAGGTATTGCCCTCCATCCACTTGGATCACTTGGCCGGTGATGTGCCGCGCCTGCTCGCCGCACAAGAACGCCACCGCCCACGCGACGTCCTCGGGGCGGCCGAGGCGATTGAGCAGGGTCTCGGCCAGCGCCTTCGCGCGGAACTCCTCCGGGACGCTCGCCGCCATCTCCGTCTCGATCATGCCGGGGGCGACGCAGTTGACGGTCACGCCGGAGGCTCCCAGCTCGCGCGCGGCGGCCTTCGTCAGGCCGATGATGCCGGCCTTCGAGGCGCAGTAGTTCGACTGGCCGAACTTCCCGCGGAGCCCGTTGATCGAGGAGATGTTCACGATGCGCCCGCCGCCCGCCTTCCGCAGGAGGCCCGCGGCCGCGCGCATGTGGTTGAACGTGCCCTTGAGGTTCACGCCGATCACGTCGTCGAACTGCTTGTCCGTCAGCTTCCAGAGGACGCCGTCGGCCGTGATCCCGGCGTTGTTGACGAGGATGTCGAGCCCAGACAGCTCGGCGGCCGCCCGCTGGACGAAGGCCTCCACCGCCCGGCCGTCGGCGGCGTCCACGACGGCGCACAGCGCCCGGCGGCCCAAGGCGCGAAGCTCCGCGACGACGGCGTCGCCCTCCGCGGGTGCGCCTTGGTAGTCGAACGCGACGTCGGCGCCGCGGCGGGCCAGCTCGAGGCAGATGGCCTTGCCGATCCCGCGGCTGCCTCCCGTGACTAGTGCTTTCTTTCCGCTGAGTTCCATCGTAGGGTGATCACCCGCGTCCCGGGGCAGCGGCCGAACTCGCCTGCGGCGAACAGGCCGGCCGCCTCGGGGGCGTAGTCCTCCAAGAGCTTCGAGCGCACGAGCTTCATCGTCGGCGTGAGCTGGCGGTTGTCGAGGCTCGGCTCGCCGCAGACCAAGACGACCTTGGTCGGCCGCGCGTATTTCTCCGGGACATCTAGGAGGACGCGATCGAGCTCGGCGGCGATCAGCTCGCTGACGCCTTCCCCTCCCCACGGCGCGCACGGGCCGGGGCGCAGGCCGCGCCGGGCCATCTCCTTGAAGAGCTCGCGGACGTTCGGGAAGACGAGCGCGCCCACGTGGTCGCGCCCGCTGCCCACGACCAGCGCGTACTGCACGAGCGGGCTGGAGGCGAGCGCCAGCTCGACCGTCTGCGAGATGACCATCTCGCCGTTGGAGAGCTTGAACATCCCGTCGTGGCGGCACTTGAGCACCAGGCCCTTCTCCGACAACTCGCCGTAGTCGCCCGTCTTCAGCCAGCGGTCCTCCGTGAAGGCGCGCCGGGTCCGCTCGGCTTCCTTATAGTAGCCGAGCATCACGTTGGGCCCTTTCACCTGGATCTCGCCGTCGTCGGCGACTCGGACGGCCGTGCCCGGCAGCGGGAAGCCGACGGCGCCCGGCGCGCGCGGCTGGTCGAAGCGCGTCAGCGTGACGCACGGCGCCGTCTCGGTGAGCCCCCAGCCCTCCACGACCGGCACGCCGCGCCGCCGGTACGCCTCCGCCACGTGGCTGGGCAGAGCGGCCGCGGCGGTGAACACGAAGCGGAGCTCGGGGTGAAAGATCCGCGCCGCGGAGGCCGGGTCGCGGCGGGCCTCCTCGACTAACGCCTGGTGGATGCGGGGGACGCTGAAGTAGACCGTCGGCTTGACGCGCTTGAAGTTCTCGACGAGGAGCGCCAGGTCCTTCCCGTAGCTCTCGTCGACGGTGAGATGCGCGCCGGAGTCGAGCGCGGTGAAGAGCTCGAAGATGCCTCCGAAGCTGTGGTGCCACGGCAAGTACGAGAGGACGCGCCCTCCCGGCTCGAGGCGCCAGACGAGCTCGAGCGCCTTGCGCTGCGAGAGGATGTTGCGGTGGCTGAGCAGCACGCCCTTCGGCCGCCCGCTCGTGCCCGACGTGTACATGAGGAGGGCGGGGTCGTCCGCGCGCACGCGGCTCACGGCGGGGCCGAACGCCGAGACGCCGGACGGATCGAGCAGCTCCGCGAACGGTCTCACGCGCGGCGGACCCTCTCGCGGCTCGAAGGGGTCCATCACGAAGACGCGCTCGAGCCGCCGGCCTGCCTCGGTCGAGAGCGCGGTCTCGAGCCGCCGCTCGTCGCTCACGGCGAGCAGGCGCGCGCCCGAATGCTCGAGGATGTAGCCGAGGGGCTCCGCGGGGTAGCCCGCGAAGATCGGGCAGGCGACCGCGCCCACGCTCATGGCGGCGAGCTCGAAGACGAGCATGTCGCCGCGATTGCGCGAGTAGATGGCCGCCACGTCGCCGGGGCCGAGCCCCAGCGCCAAAAGCGAGGCGCCCACGCGCTCCACGCGCCCGTGGAGGTCCTCCCACAGCCACGTAGACTCCCGGCCGCCCTCCCTCTCGCTGAACACCGGCCGCCCCTTAAATCGCCGGCTCCGGTCGCGGAGCATCTTTCCGACGCTCGCCGGGTAGCGGCCGAGCGCCTGCTTACACCGGAGCAGCTTCATGGTGTCCCTCGCGGCTCAAAAGCGCGGCGCCTAGCGCGCCGATGAACTGCGCCCGCGGCGGCACGAACGGCGCGCGCCCGAGCTTCTCGGTCAGGAGGTCCGCCAGGACGGGGTGGGTGGCGATCACCCCGCCCGTCACGGCGACCTCCCCCTGCAGCGGGTCCATCTCGAGGATGCGCTTGACCACGGACTCGTAGCAGCCGCGGAGGATGCCCTCCGGGCTCGCTCCCTCGCGGATGTGGTGGATGATCTCGGTGCACGTGAACACCGTGCAGTAGCTGCCGATCTCGACCGCCCGCGGGGCGCGCCGCGCGAGCTCGCTGATCCCCTCCGGCGCCAGGTCGAGGCGGCGGGCGATCTCCTCGAGGAACGCCCCGGTGCCCGCCGCGCACTTGCGGTTGAGCTTGAAGTCGAGCTGGCGGCCTTGGCCGTCGACGCGGACGACCTTGTTGTCCTGGCCTCCGATGTCGACGACCACGTGCGGCCGCGGCAGGTGGTGGAAGCTGCCGCGAGCGATGCAGGAGATCTCGGTCTTGGTCGGCGGCCGCGAGACGCACCGGGAGCGCCCGACCCCGGTCGCGACGAAGGGCGCCCCGCCGGCGGGCGCGCCCGCGGCCCCCTCCAGCGCCTTCAGCGAGGCGCTCTCGAAATCCATGCCGGTCTTGAGCACGCCTTCGCCCAGGACGCGTCCCTCGGCGTCGACGACCACCGCCTTCGTGTAGGACGAGCCGATGTCGACGCCGTAGTAGCGGGCGGCTTCCACGCTCAGCCTCGCCCCGACCCGGCGAGCAGCTGCTCCGCGAGCGCCTCGATCGCGGTCTCGGTCTGGTCTTCCGAGAAGCACCGGAGATCGCACAGGTCGCCATAGAGGGTCGTCGAGCGGATGCCGTGACCTTCCGCCAGGCGCTGCGGCAGGCCGAAGCGCGAGTTCGTGTTGTACGGGCAGGTCTTGGCCTCGTGGAAGAGGATCGCGTCGATGGAGTACTCTTTCACCGCGTCGGCGAGGTAGCGCTCCTTGTAGTCCTCGCTCCGGTTGATGAAGACCTTCAGGTTCGCCTCGGCCATCGACCGGAAAGGCTTCTCGGGGTCCAGCTCGTCGAACACCCAGGAGAGGCAGTACGTCGAGGAGACCGCGCAGGCCTTGAGCCTCGTGAAGAGCTCGGAGAAGAACCTCAGCTTGCCCCAGTTCGGCATCCCGTCCCAGTAGAACCGGAGCCGCTCGCCCTCGACGGCCGGCGTCTTGGCCCGCACCAGCGCCTCGGTCTCCTCCACGAGGCCGCGGTAGTAGTTGCGGGCGGCCCGGGTGCCGCGCATGACGACGACCGGGGCCATGTGGATCGTGGCGTCGAAGAACGTGATCGGCGAGGGCCGCGCGCGCCCGCACTGCAGGAAGCGCTTCCACAGCGCGGCCGTCTCGGCGCTCGTGCGGACGACGTCCTTGAGGCGGTCCCGATCGAGCTTCATCCCCGCGATCGGCACGAGCGCATCCGACATCCGCTGGAGCTGCTGGGCGACGTCCATGACGCACTCGCTGCCCACCTCGCCCGCCTTCCACGGGGAGTGGATCCCGAGCACTGGGACGCCGAACTCGCGGCCGTAGAAGGAGAACCAGTCCTGCACCTCGCGGCACTGGCTCGTGTTGTAGACGAGGACGTCCGGGCGTGGCGGCGCCTCGATGCCGTAGGCCTCCTTGAGCGGGGTCTCCCCGCGCAGGTGCGCTCCGATGTCGGCGGTGAGATAGGAGCAGATGTCCGGGGAGTAGCCGCGCGCGTTCGCCTGGCCGATGAGGCCCGTCGCCTGCCGCCGGGCGCCGAGCAGGGCGCCGTGGTTCTCGGGGAAGTAGGTCGCGAACCCCATCGCCTCGAGGAGCTCCGCGGGCCCCGCGCTCGTGCACCAGGCGACCTTGCGCGTGCGCTCGCGGCCGCTCCTAGCCAGCTCGGCGTAGTAGCCCTTCAGGAGCTCGTTGAGCCTCCGTCTCGACTCGGCCAACCTCGACATCTAAGCCCCCCGAAAGGTCGGCGCGCGGCGCTCGAGGAGCGCGTTGAGCCCCTCGCGCGCGTCGGCGGTCTTGAAGATCTCGACGATGCGGCTCAGCTCGAGCTCGAGCCCGTTCTCGAGGGAGCCCTTGAGTCCTCCCTCGATCAGCTCCTCCGCGAATTTCAGCGCCAGGGGCGCTCGCTTCGGCAGGCCGGCGATCGCCTTGGCCGCCGCCGGGTCGCATCCGACGGGAGCCTGGCCCGCGAGCGTGCCCGCCAGGAGGCCCTCGGAGAACGCCTCGCGGACCGTGACGAGCTCGCGGGGCAGCGCCGGCCTTGATGCGGCCGTCGCCTCGCCGCGCGCGAGCTCCTTGGCCCGCGCGAGCGCCTCCTCCGCCGGCGCGAGCGCCTGCGCCAGGCCGAGCGCCAGCGCCTCCTTCGCGCCCAGAGGCGCCCCCGTCAGCACGTAGAACTTGGCGAGCTCCTTGCCGATGAGCCGCGGCAGCCGCTGCGTGCCGCCGAGTCCGGGATAGATGCCGAGCGAGGTCTCCGGCAGGCGGAAGACCGCCCGCGGAGTCACCACCCGGGCCCGGCAGGCGAGCGCGAGCTCGGTGCCGCCGCCGAGCGCGGCCCCGTCGACGAGCGCGACGACGGGCTTGGCCGAGGTCTCGATCGCGCGCAGGAGCTCCTGGCCGAAGCGCGTGAACGCGAGGATCGCGTCGAAGTCTCCCGCGTCGATCGAGCGCGCGAAGAACTTGACGTCGGCCCCGGCCATGAAGGCCTTGCCGCGGCTCTCGAGCACGATGCCTCGGACCTTCGGCTCCTTCTGCGCCGCCCGGACAGCGTCGAAGAACTGCGACGCGAGCGTCTCGTCGAGGGCGTTGAGCGTCTCCGGCCTATTCAGCACGATTCGGGCGACGCCGTTCGAAATCAAGACGTCGACGTAGCGCAGCGGCCACGGCTGCGCGCCGCGCGAGGCCAAGGCCTCGGGAAACTCGAGCGAATGCCGGGCGCAGACCGCACGCACGCAGTCCGCCGAGGACGCAAAACCCCGGGCGTTCATCTCCTCGAAGGGGCCGCGCGCCCAGCGCAGGCCGATGCGGGCCCCGCGATCGATGTCCTCGCGGGTCGCGGCCGCCTCGGCGTCGAGACATACGGCCACCCAGAAGACGACGCCCCACAGCCGCTCGGCGACGGCCGCGAACCGACTCCGGTCCGGCGCGCCGTCGAGAGCCCAGGGCGCCTTCTCGTCGACCTGCCGCTTCAGGCGGGCGGCGGGCGCGTAGAACGCCCCGAGCCCGCGCGCGAGGCCCTCCGCCGCGTGGCAGGCGATGGGGACGCCGGTGGCGTTCATGAGCGCGAAGGGCCCGAGGCCCACCCCGAACGCCTCCCGGGCGGCCGCGTCGATCGTCGGGACGTCGGCGAAGCCTTCCTCGAGCATACGCGCGGCCTCGTTGAGCCACGGGACGAAGAACCGGTTCACCGCGAACCCGGGGCGGTCCTTCACCTCGATCGGCGTCTTCCCGGCGGCGCGAGAGAAGTCGAGCACCGCGGCGTAGGCGGCCGGGTCGGTCCCCTCGATGCCGATGACCTCGACGAGCCGGTTCTTCACCGGGTGGTAGAAGAAGTGCATGCCCACAAACCGGGCCGGCCGCCGCGTCGAGCGCGCGAGCTCGGCGACGGACAACGACGAGGTGTTCGAGGCGAAGATAGCCTCCGGGGCCGCGACCGCTTCGAGGCGGGCGAAGAGGCTCCGCTTGGCCTCGGGGTCCTCGTAGATCGCCTCGATAATGAGGTCCGCGGACTTGAGCTCGGCGAGGTCCGTCGTGAACGTCATGCGCTCGAGCGCCGCCTTCGCCTCCTGGGGCCTCAGGACCCGCCGGGCCTGGCCCTCGGCGAGGACGGCCTCGATGGAGGCGCGCGCCTTGTCGAGGTAGGCCGCGCCTTGGTCGACGAGGAGCACCCTAGATCCCTCCATCGCCAGCTTCTGCGCGATCCCCGCGCCCATCGTCCCGGCGCCCACGACGCCCACCGTCCGGATCGCGCCGCCGGCCCGGCCCACGGTCTTCGGCTCCACGCTCGCCGCCTTGCTCACGCCCGCCCCCCGGCCTGAAGATGCCGCTCCAGGCCCTTCACCAGCGCCGTCACCGTCCGGTTGTACGGCACGGGGACGCCCGCGGCCTCGCCGCGCTCGGCGATCATCCCGTTGAGGAAATCGATCTCGGTCTTGCGGCGGCTCTCGCAGTCGGCGCACATCGACGGCTTGTGCGGCCCCGCCTTCTGCAGGTAGTCGATGCAATGCTCGAAGAAGTCGCTCGGGAACCCCACGCCCTCGACCATGGCCACCGCCATGCCCTCGTGGATGATCTCCTCGGCGATGGTGCGCAGGGGGGCCATCTCCATCACGTCCTTGATCGTCAAATGCGTGAGCGCGCTGATCGCGCACAGCGAGGCGTTCAGGATCACCTTCTCCCAGACCTGGTAGCGGATCTTCTCGGAGTAGCGCGTCTCGAGCCCCGCCTCGGTCAATAGCGCGGCGAGCGCCGTCGCCGCGGGGATCGTGCCGGGCTCGAGCACCCCGATGTGGTTCGGGCGGTTGAAGAACCCCACGCCGAGCGTCTCCTCGTCGACGATCCGGCCCGCGTAGTTGATGACGACGCGCATTACGTTTCGGCGCGTGCCGAGCGCGGCCGCGATCACGTCCTCGGTGCCGAGGCCGTTCTGGAAGCTGACGACCTGCGTGTGCTCGTTGCGCACCGCTAAGACGTCCGGCAGGACTTGCTCGAGCATGCACGCCTTGACCGAGAGGATGAGGACGTCCGGCGCGGGCCCCGGGATGTCCTTGAGCGAGCCATACACCTCCTTGGCGGGGGCGACGAGGTCCCCCGAGATGCAGCCTCTCGGGTCCTGGATCTTGAGGCCCGCGCGCTTGAGCGAGGCGACCCGCTCGGGCAGCGCGTCGACGAGCACGGTGTCCTCGCCCTTCTTGAGTAGATGGCCGGCGAGGATGCCGCCGACGACTCCCGTCCCGACGATCGCGATTCTCATAGTTTGGCTCCGAGCAGTTCGGTCAGCGCCCGGCGGACGAAGACCCCCGCCATCCGGCGGCGATAGGCCGCGCTGAACTCGCCGTTCTCAACGGGGCGGACGCGCCGGGCCGCCTCCGCCGCGTCGT
>JACQPK010000126.1 GCA_016207565.1 Elusimicrobiota bacterium | reverse complement strand
GCCTTGTGGTTGTCGTTGACCTTCTTCCACAGGGTCGATTCGCTGAGGCCGAAGTAGTTGTTCGCCGCGGCGATCTCCTGAAAGAGCGTGTTCTCCTCGAAGAACACGTCCTTGTCCTCGGGAGACTTCCCGTTTTTCAGCGCGTCGAGCGCCTTCGCGTTGTAGCGCGTGTAGGCGATCGCGAAGAAGGGCTCGATGCCTCCGCCCTGCAAGCCCGCCGTGATCGCGATCGTGCCCGTGGGCGCGATCGTCGTGCGCGCGCAGTTGCGCAGCACGTGGGTCTGTCCCCGGTAGTGCGGCCCGTTCGGGTCGTAGATGGAGTCTTTCCAGTTCGGGAACGGCCCGCGCTCCCGGGCGAGCGCCTCGGAGGCCGCCAGCGCCGTCGTGGTGATGAAGCGCATCATCTTCTCGGCGAAGTCGATGGCCGCCGGGCTGTCGTAGGGGATGCCGAGCTTCACGAGCGCCTCCGCCCAGCCCATGACGCCGAGGCCGATGCGGCGGTTGCCCTTCGCCATCTTCTCGATCTCGGGCAGCGGGTAGTTGTTGATCTCGATGATGTCGTCGAGGAACCGGATCGACATCTGCACCGCCGCCTCGAGCCGCTTGTAGTTGAACGTGCCTTCCATGGCCGGGCCGTCCACGAAGTTCCCGAGGTTGATCGAGCCGAGGTTGCACGGCTCCCAGGGCAGGAGCGGCTGCTCGCCGCAAGGGTTGGTCGACTCGATCTGTCCGAGCGCCGGCGTCGGGTTCGAGCCGGAGTTGTTGATGCGGTCGATGACGACGTAGCCCGGGTCGCCGGACTTCCAAGCGTTCTCGACCATCATGTCGAAGACTTCCTTCGCCCGGACCTTGCCCGCCGGCTCCTGCGTCCGCGGGTTGATGAGCTCGTACTCGGCGTCCATCGCGACGGCCTTCATGAACTTCTCGTCGATGGCGACCGAGACGTTGAAGTTCTCCATCACGGCGGCGTTCGCCTTCATCGTGATGAAGTCCTTGATCTCCGGGTGGGTGTAGTGCAGGATGCCCATGTTGGCGCCGCGGCGCGTGCCTCCCTGCTTCACCACGTCCGTCAGCTTGTCGAAGAGCTGCATGAAGCTCAGCGCGCCGGAGGCGACGCCCTGCGTCTTTTTCACCAGGTCGCCCTTGGGGCGGAGCCGGCTGAAGGAAAACCCCGTGCCGCCGCCCGATTTCTGGATGAGGGACTGGGCCGCGAGCGACTTCGTGATCTGCTCCATCGAGTCCGGGACGGGGAGCACGTAGCAGGCGGAGAGCTGCTGCAGCTCGCGACCGGCGTTCATGAGGGTCGGGCTATTAGGGAGGAAGTCCCACTTGCTCATGAGCTCGTAGAAGCGCGCCCTCCAGGCGTCGGCGACCTTGCGGGCCTCGGGGGTCTTCTGGTAGACGCCCTCGAGGTTCTTCATGAGCCGCATGAAGTTCGCGTCCCGCTCGCCGGACTCCTGCAGGTCCTCATGGAACGAGATCATCCGCGCGGGCTTGTGCCCGTTGCCGGCCGCGGCGTAGCTCTGGACCACGTGATGCACGCCGTTGAAGACCCCCCAACGCTCGGCATCCGGGTGAAACACCAGCTCGGCGAGCGCCGTGTTGTGCGCGACGCCCTCCAGCCACGCCTCGACGCTCGGGGCGTCGCGCAGATATTTGTCCTTGATGACCTTCCACTGGTTTTCGGTGATCTGGAGCTTGGTCGCCTTCTTGGGGGTCAATTCTTCAGTGGATTTCTTGTTCACTCAGGGTCTCCGCGCGTTTTGTATTAGTGTACCGCCGGGGTCGCGGCGGTGCAAATCACTACAGTTCCGGGAGTGTAACACCAAAGTCCAAATCTGTCAACATTTCCGACGGAGAAGGTCGATTTAGGCCGAAAGGCCCAACTCGACCACTCTAATTTCAGGCCTGATCGTATCGAAAGAACAGCACTAGATGATAAAATATGGAATCGTGATTTTTCGCGGCTCGACGAGAGTGTAGCCGCTGGCTGCACACGGCAGCCAGCGGCTAGTATTCGACAAAAGACAACACAGAATGGAACTCGGGAAATAGGCCTTTCTAGGCCCTTGTGGGTCTTGACGATGCAAGCTCCCGGGGTTATACTCCGCGATGCAGGGACACCCTCCCGCTACGGCGGAACAAGGGCTACCTAATGAAACTCCACGGGGCTTAGCCCTGGGAGAGAGAAAATCCCCGACAACGGGGATTTTCTTTTTCCGGAAGCCCGGCTATACTGGGCCGCATGCGCAGAGCCCTCTCGTTGATGCTCCTGCCCGTCCTCTCCGGTTGCGTCACCCTGTCGCCTCCCGCGCCCGCGGTGAAGACGCTCGTGGCGGATGACGCCGTGAACTCGGTCGCGTTCTCGCCGGACGGCCGCTGGGTCGCCGCGGGCCTCGACAACGGCGCGGTCTGGGTGTGGGATGCCGCGAGCGGGGAGCCCAAGACCGTGCTGCGCGGCCACGCGAAGGGTGTCTTCAGCATCGCCTTCTCCCCTGACGGCGGCGCGCTCGCCACCGCGAGCCACGACGGCGCGGTCAAATTCTGGGACGTGGCCTCCGGCTCCGAGTCGCCGGGCGCGACGGCGGGCTCCGGCGCGCTCGAGACCGTCGCCTACTCGCCGGACGGGGCCAGTCTCGCCGCGGGCAGCTGGGACAACAGCGTTCGCCTCCACGACCCCCGGGGCGGCGGGACGCGCGTGCTGAGCGGACACGTGGGCGCCGTGCAGGGCGTCGCCTTCTCGCCCGACGGCAGGTGGCTCGCCTCGGCCTCCGACGACATGTCGATCCGCCTGTGGGACGCGCGCGAGGGGAAGACGGTGACGGTGCTCGAGGGCCACGCGGGCCCCGTCGCGACCGTGGCCTTCTCTCCGGACGGAAGCCGCCTGGCCTCGGGAGGCTTCGACAAGACGATCCAGCTTTGGGACGTCCCGTCGCGCCGCATGCTCGCGGCCATCGAGGCGGGCGAGAAGGCGATCTACTCGGTGGCGTTCTCTCCGGACGGCAAGTGGCTCGGCTCGGGCGGGGCGGACGGGGCGGCTCGCCTCTGGGATCCCGCCAGCGGCCGGGAGCGGCGCGTCTTGGAAAGACACAGCCGGACCGTGAACTCGGTCGCCTTCTCGCCCGACGGCGGGCTCTTCGCCGCGGGCTACGACGACCGGACGGTCCGGCTGTTCTCCCTGAAGTAGGCCCGAAGCGGAAGGCTAGTTGAGCGCTCCGGCCTTCGCGCCGGGCTTGCCTTTCTCCGCCGCGCGCCAGACGGCTTGGGAGCTCATGACCTTGTCGATCACCTGCTCGACCGTGACGTTGGAGGCCAGCGCCTCGTAGGACAGGATGAGCCGGTGGCGCAGGATGAGCGGCGCCATCGCGAAGACGTCCGAGCGCTCCACCCAGGAGCGGCCCTGCAGGAACGCGTGCACCTGCGCGGCCTTATAGAGGAAGATGCCCGCGCGCGGAGACGCCCCGCCGTCCTTCTGGACTGCCTTCTTGATGTCGAGGCCGTAGGCGTCCGGGTCGTTGGTCGCCTCGACGATGTGGGTGATCCACTTGTTGATCTGGTCGCTGACGTAGACCTCGCGGGCGAGCTTGCCGGCCTCGGCGAGCTCCTCGATCGACGTTACCTTGTCCGCGACCGGCGGCGGTTCCTTGCTGTTCTGGAGCGTGTTGATCTTCTCCTGCTGCTCGGGGGAGGGCCGGCGCACGATGACTTTGAACATGAACCGGTCCTGCTGCGCCTCGGGCAGCTTGTAGACGCCCTCCTGCTCGAGCGGGTTCTGCGTCGCGAGCACGATGAACGGCGCCGGCAGCTTGATCCGCTCCTTGCCGATCGTGATCTGCCGCTCCTGCATCGCCTCGAGCAGCGCCGACTGCGTCTTGGGCATCATGCGGTTGATCTCGTCGACGAGGAGGATGTTCGCCACGATCGGGCCGACGACGACCTTGAACCCCTTGATCCCGGTCGCCGGGTCCTCGAAGAGGAGCTCGGAGCCGAGGATGTCGGAGGGCAGCTTGTCCGGCGTGCCCTGCACGCGCGAGAATTTCGCCTCGGTCGCGTCGGAGATCGCTTTGACCGTGGCCGTCTTGCCGACGCCCGGGACGCCTTCGAGGAGGACGTGCTCGCCCGCCATGAGCCCCATGATGATGGCGCTCTTCATGTCGTCTTGGCCGATGATGACGCGCTCCAGCTCGGTGCGAATGCGGGCGAGCAGCTCGGCCTTCGCCTCGACCTTCGCTTGGAGCTCGGCGGAGGCCTGCTCCGGCCGGCTGCCCTTCTCGGACGCCGGCTCGGCCGCGGGTGCGGCCGCGCGCGCGGCGCGGGAGAGCCCGGAGGGGACGAGGGAGCGCCAGAAGCCGCTCGACGGCGTCTCGGTGGCCGCGGCCGCGTTGGACCGGCCGCCCGTCATCGCGTCCTCGAGGCCGACGCCGGTGGAGTACGCCGCGGCGGGCGCGAGGGAGGAGACCTGGGCCTTCGGCATCGCTCCGGCGATCGCCTGGCGGCGCGCCTGGATCGCCGCGAGGGGCGTCGCCTTGGCGGCAGAACCCGCCTTTGCCCCGAGGATCGGGGCGGGAGCGACGACCGGCGCCGCG